>JAFGDU010000056.1 GCA_016931915.1 Actinomycetota bacterium | reverse complement strand
TCCTTCCTGCCCCTGGAGCCGGGCATCAACGGCTTGACCTTCACTCCCTCGTGGATGATATCCGCAAAGGTAATGATCAACTGGTTCCGCAAGGTGGCCGCGGATCCGGACAGCGCCCGCGTGGGCTTCGCCAACGGCGGCCTGGGAGAGATCTGGGTGGACACCTGCCTGGACTACATCCACTCCAAGGGCGGCGTGACCGAGCTGAAGAAGGCGGTCACCGCCATCAATCTCGAGGACGGCAAGGTGAAGAGCGTGACCGTCGATGGCGAGGAGAGGACTGCGGACCTCTACGTATCGGCCATCAGCCCCTACGCGTTGCGCCGGGTCCTGCCCAAGGAGGCGTTCTTCTACGATTACTTCAAGGACCTGTGGCACTTCCGCTACGCTCCCTCGCTGTCGCTGCAGGTGTGGTTCGACCGCAAGCTCACCGACGTGGACGTGACCTTCTTCTCCAACAACTGCATCTTCAACACCTATGCGGACCTCTCCAACGTCCTGCCGGACATCTTCAAGGGGGGCTCCATGTTCGAGATGGTGCTCTCCCCCGCCGACCACATCGAGGGCCTGCCGGACGAGGTCATCTTCGACATCGCCATCAAGCAGATAAGGGCCCTCTTCCCCGCGGCGCAGGACGCGGAGGTGCGCAAGTACAAGGTGGTGCGGGAGCGCCAGGGCGTCTACCGCGCGCTGCCGGGGATGGAGAAGCACCGCCCCTATCAGCGCTCTCCCCTGGACAACCTCTACCTCACCGGCGACTACACCAAGACCCATGTCTCATCGGGAGGCATGGAGGCGGCCATCTGGAACTCCAACCACGTGGCCGAAGTCATCGCACTGGACAAGCTGGGCAAGACCGTTTCGCTCAACGTGGAGTGGAAGCCCAAGAAGGGGTTCAATCCCATACTCAAGCCGGCCACCCAGGTGGGCGCGGCCCTGTTTGGGCTCACGCTTGCCCGGGGAGCATGGAAACTGCTCAAGGCATCGCGCACTAAGGAATAACCCCGGCCTGATCCCCCCGAGGGCCGGAACAGCCGAGGCGCGGCTTATCGCCGCGCCTCTCTTACTTCGGGGCCAGCCGTTCAATCGACACGTAGGGTAAGGTGCCCGCATAATCGTCAGCTCGAAATCCGGCACGTCAGCGTAAATCTCCTTATCCTGCCAGGGTATGCGCATGGAATGCCTTTATGTCGTCTGTGGGTCGTGAAAGCAACACGATAAGTACGGCCCCCTGTGGACGGTTGACCCTGTTTGCTTTTTCGAACGGCTGAGATGACCCCATGGGGGGAATAATCATTACAGCGGAAGGATTCCAGAGCTAACATGAGGTTACTATGCCCATTGCCGAGTCTAACCAAAAACACAAAGAGGTGCTGGATGGTATGCTCCTGGATATCCCGGGGGTGAAGGCGGGCAAGATGTTCGGCCTGCCGGGCTACTACGTCGACGGCAAGCTCTTCGCCTGCGTATGGGAGGACGGCGTATCCCTGAAGGTCCCCGTAGAAGTGCGTGAGGAACTCCTCAAGAAGAGAGGGGTGGAGCCCTTCGTCCCCATGGAGGGCCGACCCATGAGGGAGTGGGTCCTCATCAACAGGAAGAACTCCAGGGATTACCTGAAGCTCGAGGATGCCTTCATCTCGTCCGTGGAATACGTCCTGTCCCTGCCCAGGAAAAGCCCGAGGAAGAAAGCCAGAAAATAGCGACAGGTGCGCACGGGAGGTAAAAACCTTCTCGGCCAGAGGACTTGATCCGTGAACACCTGGCCTTACCATACGGCGTGTCAGCGCCGGGACATTTCCGGATGTCCCGGCCTGATACCCGTCAATTTCTTATAGATTGAACGGCTGACCCCATTATTAGGTCTCGTAGATGTAGAAGGTGCCGAGGGCCTTGGCCACCAGCTTGTCTCCTGCGGTGACCTCCGACTCCAGGATGGCGATGCGCGAATGCCGCTCGATGACCCTGGTCTCGCAGACCAGCTTTCCCGATTTCACCGCCTTGAAGTATGCGATCTTTATCTCCACCGTGGTACAGAGCTCGTTCTCATCGAGCACGGTGTAGAGCGCACCGCCCATACCGGTGTCCGCCATGGCATAGATTGCCCCGCCGTGCAGGACGCCGTGGGGATTGAACAGCCCCTCTTTGACCTCGAGCTCGCAACGGCTGCGACCGTCTCCGATGGCAGCGAACTCGAGGCCGATGAGCTCGCCGAAGGGATGAAACCCCTTGTGCATATCAGAGATATTCTTTGGCAAACCTACCTCCCTCTGCATAACCGTAATCACATTATCGCACAGGGAGAAGGATAGGCGCGCAGCAGCCATCGGCTCCCCTGCACCCAAGCCAACGCGTACGAACGTGTCATTCCATATATCCCCATATATTGGAGAGCTCGTACATATGTGCAAGTCCCTCGCGCATACAGGGTTGTCTAATATTTGACATATGCCCATTACCGTGATAGACTCCCGCCGGCACCGATTTTCCGAGCAGGTCTGCCTAAAGCTCAGGGCCAAGGAAACCTGCCGATAGGGTAAATCTGGAAACGGATCTGCCTCCCGTGCTTGGAAAGGAGAAATCGTGTCTCGTTCAGCAAAACGCCGCGGTGAACAAGATCCTGCAATCCCCCGACCCCCGCAAACTGCTGCTCGTATATCCGTGTTTAGCTGTGACGGGATCTTCAGAATATAGCTGCATGACCATTCGTAAAACAGAGGAGGAAACATGAAGGCAAGAAGGTTGCTGGCGCTAGTCCTGATCGTCGCGATGATAACGTCGCTGTCCATGCTCGCGGGCTGCGGCTCAGACGACTCCAGCGATGCACCGGCAGTGCAGGAGACCGAAACTGAATACGCCGACTCGATCATGGTCTACAGCGGGGCGGGCATGAGAAAGCCCATGGACGAGATCGGCCTCCTCTTCCAGGAGGAATACGGCACCGAGGTCGTCTATAACTACGCGGGCTCCAACGCCCTGCTCAGCCAGATGGAGCTCACCCAGGAGGGCGACGTGTACATGCCCGGCGAGACCTATTACCTTGAGGTGGCGGACGAGAAGGGGTTCATAGATTATCAGCAGATGGTCTGCTACCACATCCCGGTGATAACCGTGCCCAAGGACAACCCGGCCGGTATACAGACCCTCGAAGACCTTACCAATCCCGATGTTAAGCTGGTATGGGGAGACCCAGAGGCGGCCGCAATAGGCAAGGTTGCCGATAAAATTGCGGAGCAAAATGGCATCAAGGACGCCGTTTGGGAAAATATCGTGGCCACCGTACCCACCATGAACGAGCTCATCGTTTACATCAGCGAGTCTCAGGCAGATGCGACCATCAACTGGGGAGACGTGGTCTACGGCGTGGAAAATATCCTGGTCATCGATATCCCCAAGGAACAGAACGCCATCAAGGTCATCCCCGTGGGCAGCCTGACCTTCTCCGAGGAGAAGGAGACCGCCGAGGCCTTCGTGGATTTCTGCGCCAGCGAGGAGGCCCTGGAGATATTCGAGAGCTATGGCTTTCCCGCCTACCCCGATCCCGCATACGAGGTCGAATAAATCATCGGGATTGGCATCGGCAGAATAGAATGCACACGCCTTTAAGACCATGAAAGACAGGAAGGATGGCGGATGGGAGTCGAACGAGCTCCCATCCGCCGAAGAAGAAATCAACAGAGAGAGGGGCGAGGAGGAAATAAAAAGCCGGGGAAGGCTACGCAGGACACTTTCCAGGTTCAGGGAATCCAGGTTCAGGGTCGTACTCTCCATCTTCGCCCTCATGCTGGCGGCCTTCGTGCTGGCCCAGCTCATATGCGTGGTCACGCATACGAGCCCGTCGGCACTGCTGGAAAGCCTGGGCTCCGAGGAGATAAAGTTCGCCATTAAATTGAGCCTCATAACCTCGGTCATCTCCACTTTGCTCTGCATCCTGGTCTCCATACCGGTCGCCTATGCCATGGCCCGCTATAACTTCTGGGGCAAGAACGCTCTCAATACCCTGCTGGACGCCCCGCTGGCCCTGCCGCCGCTGGTGGCGGGGGTGGGATTGCTGATCATCTTCGGCACCACCGCCTTCGGCAAGGGCCTGGCAGATATGGGGCTGGAGTTCGTCTTCACCCCGGCGGGGATCGTGATGGCCCAGTTCTTCGTCAACTTCCCCTTCATGCTGCGCGTGCTGCGCTCGACATTCCAGGGCATAAACCCCAGGTATGAACACGTGGCCAAGACGCTGGGGTGCACGGAATCGAAATCCTTCTGGAGGGTCTCCCTACCCATGGCCAGGAACGGCCTCGTCGCGGGAGCCATCATCACCTGGTGCAGGGGCATCGGCGAGTTCGGGGCCGCGCTCATGGTGGCGGGGGCCACCAGGATGCGCACCGAGACCCTGCCCATCTCCCTCTACCTCAACATGTCCTGCGGCGACCTGGACCTGGCCATCGCGGCGGCGACCATCCTCATCGTCATCTCCCTGGTGTCCCTGTACATCTTCGAGAAGCTCGGCGGCACGGCCCGCCTGTTCTGAGGGTTGCGGGACATGATACGCGTAGAGAACCTGTACAAAGACCTGGGGGAGTTCACCTTGAGGGGGGTGAACCTGGAGGTAGGAGACGGGGACTACCTCATCGTCCTGGGCCCCACCGGCGCGGGCAAGACCATACTCCTGGAGACCATGGCCGGAATATACAGCCCGGACGAGGGCAGGATATTCCTCGACGAGCAAGAGATAACCGACATCCCGCCCCGCAAACGCAATATCGGCATGGTGTACCAGGATTACATGCTCTTCCCTCACCTCAAGGTGGAGGCCAACATACGCTTCGGGCTCAAATCCCGCAAGGTCGATAAGACGGAGGCCAGGCGGCGTACAAGGGAGCTTGCCGAGCTGTTCAATATATCGCATCTATTGCACCGCTACCCGGGGACGCTGAGCGGCGGGGAGCAGCAGAGGGTGGCCATCGCACGCGCCCTCATCGTGGAGCCGAAAGTGCTGCTGCTCGACGAGCCTTTGAGCGCCCTGGACGCCAGCACCAGGACCAAGCTGCGCGAGGAGCTGAAGAGGATACACTCCATGACCGACACCATCATGGTCCACGTGACCCACAGTTTCGACGAGGCTTTCCTGCTGGGCAACCGCATGGCCATCATGAACGAGGGCAGGATAGTCCAGGTCGGGGAGACGGGCGAGGTGTTCAGGAAGCCCAACTCCAGGTTCGTGGCCGATTTCGTGGGTACCACCAATATCTTCCAAGGCAGATCCACTCGACAAAACGGCATATCCTGGGTGTCCATCGACGATATCAAGGTCGCCTCGGCGGTAGCGGCCGAGGGAAACGTATACACCACCGTGAGGCCCGAGTCCATACTGGTATCCCTTCATCCCATGGAATCCAGCGCCAGGAATAACTTCAAGGGAAGAATAGAAAATATATGCGACGAAGGCGGCATCGTCAAGATAGAGGTGGACGTAGGCATCCCCTTTATCTCCACCATCACCAGGCGCTCCTATACCGACATGGAGCTCTACCCGGGGAAAGAGGTCTATATAACCTTCAAGGCCACCGACGTGCATCTCTTCGATCTCTAGAGGGGAGCCGTTGCTGATCCTATGGACACGATGCACGTTATTCCTCCACCCAAGCGGGAAGAATAAGCCCCGCTAAGGAGAAGCGAATGCTTGCAACATGCCTTAGCAGGGGTGTTCCCACCCCCGATACATCAGGTTCGAATTTCTATGGGTTTCAGCAGGTATGGGGAATCGCTCTTGAAGGAACGGAACGAGCAGGGGCCAGTCGAGAAGCAGGAAAGGTATCATCCTTTGCGGGAGATCCTGCAGCGCGACAGGGAGAGTCTGCGTGACACGGTCCGCAAGATAGATACGACCCTGGGGAACTGGTGGGAATATTATCTCAAGGGAGCCATCAGCATCGCCTTCGGGATAGTCCTTGCCGCATGGCCCGGCGAAACGCTGCTTTTCCTCGTCGTCGTATTCGGAATCCAGGCCCTGGTTAAAGGGGTGATCGGACTGGCACATGCCATCTCGCTTGCGGTTAAAAAGCAGAGGTGGTTGCTGTTGCTGATGGAGAGCGTTGCGGGCCTGATACTCGGCATAGCCCTCGTCGCTGATCCCCACGCCTCCCTCGAGACGGCGGCGGTCCTCATAGGTATATGGATGATCGCGACCGGGCTGAGTCATCTGGCAATCGCCTACCGGGATCCCTCCAAGGTTCAAAAAGGACTCATGGGTACAGGCGGCCTGCTCACGGTGATCATCGGCATCCTGCTCGTCGCCGTGCCCATGGAAACGGTTGAGATTGCACACACCCTGTCGGCGATCCAGGCACTGGTGATCGGCGTTATTTTCGTGATCGCCGGTTCTTACATACTGGTGAAATCGCCCAAGCGCGAGACCACTGACGCCTCCGAGGAATCATCTACCCGCGATTGAGCGCCCAGGATTGAAGCCGAGCATTTTTCTCCTACCAGAGCAGCGACTTCGCGAACCCCTCGTACATGCCGTCCGCGACCAGCTTGCCGGTGAGGGCGGAGAAGACGATGCCCCCCGGCCAGATAGCGTAGTGACCGGCCAGGTAGAGGTTCTTCACCGGGGTCTTGAACCGCGCGAAGCGCCCGAAGAGAGGCGTCTGATACATGTCGTAGGACCAGCCCATGATGGATCCCTGGGGGTTCAAGGTATAGCGCGACAGCGTGCGCGGCGTGGCCAGGTCCTTGTATTCCACCTTGTCGCGCAGGCCGGGCAGCACGTACTCCGCATCGGTGATCACGTCGTCCAGCACCTTCTCCTTCAGCTGTTTATACGTCTCGTTGCGGGCCATGGGGTCCGAGGAGCCGGTGCCCCACCCGTTCATCCAGTCGTAGGGCACGGGTATCTGCACGATCATTGAGTTCTTGCCGTCGGGCGCCAGGCCCTTGTCGTGCATGGAGCACCAGCTGAACATGGCCCAGCTCTTGCGGTGCAGGTCGGGATCGTATATATCCGCATGGGCGTCGTATGTTCTCCAGTACAGGGTGTGGTGGGTCTTCATGTTCCTGGCCAGCTCCCCGTCGCTTAGGTCCAGGCCCAGGAAGGCGGTGATAACCGAGATGCTCACGGGGCCGCTCTTGATCCTCTCCCGGAACTTGGCGGGGAAAAGCGAGGGATCGCACATCTGCGTGACCAGCCTCTTGGGGTTGCCCGTGTTCACGATCTTCTCGGCGCGGTACTGCTCGCCGTCCGCTGTCTCCACCCCGACCGCCTTATCCCCCTCGGTAAGGATCCTGTCCACGGTGCTCGAGAGTATTATCTCCCCGCCCTTCTCCCTGAACGAGTCGGCCAGCATGTCTGCCAGGGCCACCAGGCCGCCCTTGGGATAAGTGTAGTCGTAAAGGAAACTGTACCAGAAAGCATAATACATGAAGAGCAGCATGTTTGCGTTGCCGAACTCCCCGAAGAGGAAGGCCAGCCGCGGGTCGCGGAAGAGCTCACGCCCCTTCTCGCTGCCCGGCTTTCTCAGGGTCTCGGGCATCAACTTCAACATGGGCATGCCCACTTTGGACATCTTCGCCATGAGGCGGTACTTCTCCGCGCCGCGTGGGAGCAGCGGGAAAGGCGTGCCCCCCATGAGGTCCTTCATGAGATTGCATCCTGGCTCGATGAAATCGAACCAGGCATCGATATCCGACGCGGATTCCGGGAAGCTGCTCTTGAAATCGCCCCTGATCTGTTCGAAATCGCGCAGCACCACGTCGCAATCGGGGGTCATCCAGCGCCAGTCGGCCTGGTCCCAGTCGTCGGGGTTGAAGATCCCCAGTTCCTGGAGGATGGGGAAGAGTATGCCCACGTTCTCCGTGGACTGCGAGCCGGCATCGAAGAAGTAGCCCTTGCGGCGGATGCCGGAGATGTTCCCCCCCACCATCCTGCCGTGTTCGAGAATGAGGACCTTCTTGCCCCTGCGCACCAGGTAGTTGCCGCAGACGAGGCCGCTCACGCCGGCGCCGATGATTATCACATCGTATTTGTTCGTACTCTTGACCATCTCTCTCACTCCTCGTGCTTGTCGATCACTGCTCCCATCCCTATCCGGCGTCTAACTGAGCCCCGCTTCGCCGTTCCAGTCAGGAGAACGACGGGTAATGTCTATGAATCTTTGAAGATGAGATCTGCCGCGACTACCCCCGACCCTACGGTCGGGGCGATTCCCCCACCGAGATGGGTGGACGCCCCCGTCAGGTAGAGCCCCTTCACTGCCCGGGAGCGTGTGCTCGGCCTGAAAGCGGCCGAGCAGGTAATGTCGTTCTGAAGGCCGTAAACCGCGCCGCGCGGGTGTCTGAGCATCTTCTCGAAGTCCTTGGGGGTATTGACCTTGGCCGCAACGACGTGGTCCCGGATGTTGAGTCCGAAATTCCGCTCCAGGACGTCGAACTGCGACTCCAGGTACCGCTCCTTGATCTTGTCCCAATCGCCCTCCACGGGCTCGTAGGGAGCGAAGGCTACCATGTTGAGGCAGTGGTGTCCATGCGGTGCCAGGGAGGGATCGGCGTGAGTCGGCCAGGAGATGAGACCCGCGCCGAACGCCGGGATGCGGTTCTCGAGGTACTCGTCGAACCAGATACTGTTCATGTTATCCAGGGTGGAATAGCAGATGGTGTGATGGGCCTCGAGGTCAGGCTTGCTGTCCAGTCCCAGCATGATCATGGGGGAGGGCATGGAGACCTCGTAACTCTTGATGGCCCGTTTCGCCCAGGCGGGGAGGTTCTCCTCGCCCACCAGCTCCAGATAGAGGGTCTTGGCATTGATGTTCGACACCACCATGCGGGACCTTATCTGGGTCCCGTCCGCCAACTCCACCCCGCAGACGCGGTTGCCGTCCAGCAGGATCCTCTCCACCGCGGAGTCGAACTTTATCTCTCCCCCCGATTCCTGGAAGGATCGCGCGATACCCTGGGGGATGGCGATCATCCCACCGCGCGGGTAGAGGACCCCCTCGTGCTCCGAGTAGGCCAGGAAGGCCACGTATCCCGGACAGAGGGCGGGGGGAAGGCCGATAAAGTAGGACTGCAGGCTCATGGAGGCCCTGACGGTGTCGCTCTTGAAGAACTTGCACAGGGTGCTCTCGAAATTGAGCACGAAGTACTTCATGTACTTCATCAAAGCGGGGTTCTCCATCCCCACCTTCATCATGTCCTTCATGGTCCCCATCGATTTGGTCATCACCTTTCCGAAGGCGAAGTTTATGGCCTCTGAGCCCTCCCTGGCGAAGCGGTCCCAGGACCTGGCGTCCTCCTCGGAGAACTGCGCGATCACTTCCCTGGTGCCGGCCAGGTCCACGGGATAGGTGAAGCGCCTCCCGTCGGCGGTGATAAAACCGTAGATCGGATCTATGGGAATCCAGTCGATGTAATCAGAGGTCTTCTGCCCCATGCTCTCGAAGAGCTCGTCGATCACCCAGCTCAGTTCAACGACGCTTGCGCCGATATCGAAGCGGTATCCCTGATGATCGTAGGACGAACAGCAGCCGCCGACCTGGCCCGTGTTCTCGCAAACCAGCGTCTTGAAGCCCTTGTGTGCAAGCTGAGCGGCACAGGAAAGCCCTCCCAGGCCCGCTCCGATCACCACAGCATCGTAGTCCATGACCGCGCGCCTCCTTACGTCGAACTGGTGGGATAAGCCTTATACAGTCAATACTAGCAGCGTGTCTGTATATTAGCAATCATTATTGACTTTCTAGTATAGTCTTGCTTCCTTATTTCAATCCCAAGTTTTCACGGCCTGTACACGGGAACAATAAGAATAGGCGCAGCCGGGATGGTTGGGCGAGCTCGATCCCCTTAATGAGAGCGGTTCTCCAACCAGCCCGGGCAGTACGAAGAATGAGCTCGGGCAGCGCCATGGAGAGCAGGAGGGTATGGACGACCACAGGAGCCATGAGGGCCAACGCCATCAACCAGAGCATGCTGAGGGAATTCCCGCTAGAACTCATATGCGGGGGAGCCACGATCACGGCACATCGCAACCCGAGGGCCACTCGGGAACGGCCCATGGAGGTCACGCCGACCACCATGCCCACATGGTGGCTGACTTCCGGCGGAGGTTCTGGATCTGCCTGGCTGTAACCATACCCATCTTGTTGCTCTCCCCCTTGATAAAAGACGCCCTGAACATCTCCGATGCTCTTGACTTCCCGGGCGAGCTCTACGTTCTTTTCGTATTGTCCAGCTTCGTCTACTTTTACGGGGGATGGCCCTTCCTCAAAGGCCTGAGGGGCGAGCTGCGTAAAAGGGAGCCGGGGATGATGACCCTGATCGCGGTGGCGATAACCGTGGCTTATGTCTACAGTTCCGCCGTCGTCTTCGGTCTCGAGGGCAAGCTCCTTTTCTGGGAGCTGGCAACACTCATCGATATCATGCTGCTCGGCCATTGGCTCGAGATGCGCTCGGTGATGGGCGCCTCCCGAGCCCTGGAAAAACTGGTCGAGCTCCTCCCCAGCGAGGCGCATCTCATCCATACGGACGGTGGGGTCGAAGACGTGCCGTTAGATGCCCTGAACCCCGGAGACAGGGTGTTGGTCAAACCGGGAGAGAAGATCCCGGTGGACGGAGAACTGGTCAAAGGGGAGACCAGCGTGGATCTGTCCGCGCTTACCGGCGAGTCAGTCCCCGTGTCCAGAAGCCCCGGCGACGGGCTCATCGGCGGTTCAGTAAACGGCAAGGGCGCGGTGGAGATGGTCATCGACAAGACGGGGTCGGACACCTACCTCTCGCAGGTGATAGGAATGGTGCGCGAGGCGCAGGAGAGCCGCTCGCGCACCCAGGATCTGGCGAACCGCGCCGCCTTCTGGCTAACCATTATCTCCATTACGGTGGGCGTGGTGACACTGGTGGTCTGGCTGGTCCTGGGGCACACCTTCGAATTCAGCATTGAGAGGTCGGTCACGGTGATGGTGATCACCTGCCCCCACGCCCTGGGTCTTGCCATCCCCCTGGTGGTTGCGGTCTCCACCGCACTTTCGGCCAGCAACGGCCTGCTCATACGCGACCGCTCTGCCTTCGAGAGGGCGAGATTGCTGCAGGCCGTGGTCTTTGACAAGACGGGCACCTTGACCGAGGGACGCTTCGGGGTCTCGGACGTGGTGGTACTCGACGGCAGCCAGAGCAAGGAGGAAATACTGGCCCTCGCCGCGGCGGTTGAGTCCCGGTCGGAGCATTCCATCGCCCGCGGCATCAACGAGGAAGCTGAACGCAGGGGCCTCGAGGTAGCGCAGCCCGAGGGCTTCAAGGCCGTACCGGGAAAGGGAGCCCTGGCCACAGTAGGCGGAAAAGAGGTCATGGTAGTGAGCCCGGGGTATCTGAAGGAGGAGCATATCGACCTGGAAAACGAAAGGGTGGAGGAGCTGGCGGCGCAGGGGAAGACCGTCATCTATTTGCTTTCCTCTCAGGAACCGATCGGTGCTATCGCCCTCGCCGATATCGTCCGGGAGGAGTCTAGGGAAGCGATCGCACACCTCAAGGAGATGGGCATCCAGTGCATGATGCTCACGGGCGACAGCCGCCAGGTAGCACAGCAGGTCGCCGAGGATCTCGGGTTGAACGACTACTTCGCCGAGGTGCTTCCGCACGAGAAGTCAAACAAGATCCAGGAGATAAAGGGGTGGGGACTGGTGGTGGCTATGGTCGGCGACGGGGTCAACGACGCTCCGGCATTGGTCGAAGCTGATGTGGGCATAGCTATCGGAGCCGGTACCGATGTCGCGGTGGAATCGGCCGACATTATCCTGGTGCGCAACGATCCTCGTGACGTATCCTCGACCCTGGGTCTTTCCAGGGCCACATATCGCAAGATGCAGCAGAACCTCGTCTGGGCGACGGGATACAACGCCTTTGCCATACCGGCGGCCGCAGGTGTTCTGTATCCCCTCGGCATCGTGCTGGGCCCCGCAGTAGGAGCGGTGCTGATGTCTCTCAGCACCATCATCGTTGCCATAAATGCCCGCCTTCTCAGAATGCCCTCATGATCCCATCGTAATCCGGCGGTTGTGCGAGATACCCATTCATGGATATATTCTATTGATGGAATATTGCTAAGGCGGGAATTGCTCTGATCGCAAGTGAAAGGAGTACATCATGGCGGAGGTCAGGTTTGACGACAGGGTGGCGATAGTCACCGGGGCCGGAGGCGGATTGGGCCGGGCGCATGCCCTGCTGCTGGCCAGCCGGGGAGCCAAGGTCGTAGTGAACGACCTGGGCGGATCCGTTGATGGAGTCGGCGGCGACGAGACGCCGGCGCAGAAGGTGGTGGACGAGATCAAGGCGGCCGGCGGCGAGGCCGTGCCCAACTATAACAGCGTATCCGACTGGGAGAGCGCCCAGAAGATCGTGCAGACCGCGATAGACGCCTTCGGCAAGATCGACATCCTGGTCAACAACGCCGGTATCCTGAGGGACAAGAGCATGCTCAAGATGAGTATAGAGGACTACGAGCTGGTCCGCTCCGTCCACCTCGACGGCACCTTCTACTGCATCAAGGCCGCGCTGCCCCTCATGCGCGAGTCGAGCTACGGCAGGATCGTATCTACGGCCTCGGGCACCGGGGTATACGGGAACTTCGGACAGACCAACTACGGGGCCGCCAAGATGGGCATTGTGGGCCTGACCAACTGCGTAAAGCAGGAGGGGGCAAAATACAACATCCTGGC
>JAFGDU010000055.1 GCA_016931915.1 Actinomycetota bacterium | reverse complement strand
TCTTGACCAGCCCCGGCGCGGTCTCCGCCTTGATGTCCTTCATCTGCAGGATCATCAATTCCTTGAAGGCCGGTGTCGCTATCACCTCGCGCAGTATGCGCTCCGAGAGCCCGGGGGTCGCACCTGTGTCTTTCACGCCCTACACCCCCTCTATTCCTTCCCGCTCGCCTTGGGCTTGGCGGCCTTCTTGGCCGCGCTCTTCTTGGCCGGCGCCTTCAGTGCCGGCTCGAGCAGCGGCTTGAGCACGTACTTCACGAAATCCGGGTTTTTCTTCATCGCCTTCCCAGCCGACTGGATAAAGGCATGGGTGGCGGAATCCTTGTCCCTGGCTTTCTCGGCCGCCCCCGCCATCCAGGCATCCAACCGCCCGGTGAGGGGGTTTTCCCCGGCTGCCGCGGTATAAGCCGGGCCGAAGTCCTCTCCCAGGGCGGACAGGCTCTTGGCGAGCAGGTTGTCCTCATCGCCCAGGTCAAGGGAGAGGGCCATGCTCACCAGCCCCCCGGCCGCCTCGCCCATGACGGCACCGTCGATGCCGGCCACCACCCTGTCCAGGAAGTTCTGCAGGAGGGGAGCGGGCATGGAGCTCATCTGCGCCGCCACCTCCGCCAGCGCTTCAGCCAATATATTGATGATGCCGGGCAGGCTGCCCATCAGGGACATGAGCAACGCGGGGTCCTGCCAGAAGAGGGTGCGCACCAGGCTGCGGGCCGCGGGTGGATCGATGGAGTTCAGGAGGATGAGCACGGCCTCCTTGAACTTGGGGGTGCGGATAAGCTCGCGGGCGATGCGGTCGGCTGCCTCGACAAGTCCCTTGGTCTCGATCTTGGTCATGGTCTCGGTATCAGTGATCATCTTTCTCACCTCACAGCGTCTCGCAGTCGAAGAACCAGCGTGCCGCCTCTATCTGGCAGAGCTGTTTGCCGCCCAGCCAGAGCTGGTTCATCTTTATATCCCGCCAGTGCTTTTCGATGTCCCAGTCGCGATCCGACCCGAAGGCTTCCATGAGGTTCATCACCTTGCCCGTAACCTCCAGGCACCTGTCCATGGTGAAGTAACGATAGGAGCGCATCTTGGCCATCATCTGCGGGCTCCACCTCTCTCCATACAGGTCGGAGCGGTCGAGCATGCGCGCCGCCTGGTAGCCCAGGATGCGCAGAGCCTCGAGGGTGGCGGCGTAGTCGGCAAGAACGCCGGCAACGGCATCGTTCTCCTTCAGGAGCTTGCCGTGGTAGCGCTTGCGGTTCACGAACTCGGTCAGCCGCTCGTAGACGTTCATCATCACCCCGGTGGTGAAGGAGAGGGTTATGCCGTTGCCAATGGATATGAGGTCCAGGAAGAACAGGGCATCCTTTCCCGGATCGTGTGCCCGGTACCAGAGGGGAACGCGCACGTTCTCGTACCAGATGTCGCCGTTCTTGTCCGCCGCCATGCCCGCTTTTTCGTAGGGTCCGCTCTGGGTGACACCGGCAGCGTCCCCGGGCACGAAGATCAGGGCTACGTCGTCGGGGTCTCTCGAGCCGGGATTGGTCGTACAGACCACGCCCATGAGGTCGGCGATCCCGCCGGTGTTGGAGGGCCAGAGCTTGTGGCCGTTGATCACCCACTCGTCCCCGTCCCGCACCGCGGTGGTCTGAATAGTGCTTCCCTTGAGGAATTCGACGTTCTCGATGTCCGACCCGCCCTGGGGCTCGGTCATACACAGAGCGCCGCCGATAACCTCGTCCGAGTCGCAATACATGGGCGCGAATTCCTCCAGGAGCCTCCGGTTTATATGGGGCTTCAGCGATATGGACATCAGGGGCCACAGCCCTACGCCCAGGGCCACGGCCATCCCCGAGTCAGCGCGGGACATCTCCTCGCCCAGGATGTACATGTTCGAAAAGGCGTAGTCCGACTCGCCGAAGCCCATGCCCCCCAGGTCTTCGGGAAACAGCAGCCGCTGCAGGCCTAACTCGGCCATGAGCTTTCTGCCGGACGGGTAGATGAGGCTGTGTTCCTCCCAGTCCTCGTCGAACTGCCTGCGGTAGGGGATGACTTCCTTTTCCGCCCAGTCCCTCACGATGGAGGCGAGGGACTGCGTGAAGGGGTTCAGGTACTCAAGGGGCCGGGTGAAGTCTTCGATCGTCCTCATGCGATCGACCCCCTCACAGCGTCTTGGCCTGATAGAACCAGCGTGCGAAGTCGTGTTTGGCCAACTCGTAGGCGCCCAGGTAGCACTGTACGGTTTTCACGTCCCGCCAGTAGCGCTCCAGCTGCCATTCCTTGGCGTAGCCGGCGGAGGCCATGAGCTCCATGGTGCGGTGGATGGTGTACTCGGCCGAGACGTAGATGTGGTGGACGAGCATGAGGGCGGAGGTGAAAGCGGCCAGCACCTCGGACCCGCCGTAGCCTTCGGGCTCGGCCAGTATGCCCGCCAGGTCGTAAGCGAGCAGCCTGTCGACGGCGATCTCCTTGGCGATCTCCCCCATCAAGGCCCCGGTAAGGGGGTTCTCCTTGAAGATATGCCCGCGCCCCTTGATAACCCGGTTGTCGCCCCATTCCTTGATGATCTCGTAGACGGCCAGAAGCGCACCGGCGCCGGCGGCGGCGAGGCCCAGGTAGTACCATGATAGGAGGCGGTAGGTACCCTCGTCACCCCGCCAGGCGCAGTTAACCTCGGGCACCTTGACGTCGGAGAAGTCCAGGTCGGCGTTGCGGCTGGCCGCCAGGCCGGTCTTCAGGAACTCCTCTCCCCGGCTAAGGCCGGGGGTGTTTCCGGGTACCAGGATGAAGGCCGGCTCGTCACCCTCCACCGCGCAGAGTACGCCGAAAAGGCCTGCGTCTGCGCCGGAGCAGGTGGGCCTTGCCCCCTTGCCGTTCAAGGTCCATCCGTCCGGGCCGCTCTTAGCCTTGACCTGGATCCCCTTGCCCCTCCATAACGGGGCGCCGTCGTCCTCGCTGAAGGCCGGGAGTACGAAGGAGACGATGAGGCTCTTGTCGCCCTCGCAGAAGAGGGGAGCCATGGCCGTACACAGTCCCTCCTGGTAATTCTCCTTCGCGGCTACAGCCGCCTGCAAGGCAAGGGAGTGAGCGGCCAGGAAAGCAAGTCCGACATCGGCCCTGCCGATCTGCTCCAGGGCGGCGGCAATGGTATAGGAGGCCTCGGGTTCGTTGTGTTCCTCGCCTCCCAGCTTGTCCGGCCAGAACATCTTCTGCAGGCCGACCTCCGCCATCAGCTTCGCCAGGGACGGAGCGAGGAGACCGTCGTAGTCCTCCTTGAGTTCCAGGCGCTTGTCCATGATCTCCTTCTGAACCATTGCCTGAAGGCTGGAGGCCAGGTCGAGGTCCGCGGCTTGCAACCGGCCTCTGGGATAGGGAAAAAGATCTTGATCGCTCATCTAAAGCCCTCCGTTCTCGTCGCTATCTATCCGACTCACAGGCCGTAAAAGCCTAAAGGGTCTCGCAGTCGTAGAACCAGCGCGCAACCTCCATCTGGCAGAGTTGCTTGGAGCCCTCAACCAACTGGAGTATCTTCGCATCGCGCCAGTGCTTCTCCACGTCCCAGTCGCGATCCGTGCCGTACGCCTCCATGAGGTTCATCACCTTGCCGGTGATATCGATAAAGCGGTCTACCGCGAAATAGCGCTGGGCACGCATCTTGGCCACCAGTCCGGGATCCCACAGCGGGCCGTAGAGATCGTGGCGGTCGCACATGCGCGCGCATTGGTAGCCGATTATCCTTATCGCCTCTATGTTGGCGGTAAAATCGGCGAGCAGCCCGGCAACCGCGTCGTTCTCCTTCAGGGGTTTCCCGCAATACATCTTGCGGTCGACATATTCGCTGATGCGCTCGAATATGTTCATCATGATCCCCGATACCCAGGCGATGATGCCCATGTTCCCCGTGGACATCACCTCTCCGAAGTACTTGGCATCGTCCCCGGGGCCGATGGCCCGGTACCACAGCGGAACGCGCACGTTCTCGAACCAGACGTCTCCGTTCATGTCCGACGACATACCCGCCTTTTCGTAGGGCGGGCCCTGGGTCACGCCGGGCATGTCGTTCTTGACGTAGATGACGGCAATATCGTGCGGGTCATCGGAGCCGGGATTCGTGGTGCACACCACCGCCATCAACTTGGCCAGCCCGCCGGTATTTGTGGGCCACAGCTTGTGGCCGTTGATCACCCACTCGTCTCCGTCCCTGACCGCGGTGGTCTGGATGGTGCTGCCCTTGATGATCTCCACGTTTTCGATGTCGGCGCCCCCCTGCGGCTCGGTCATACACAGTGCCGCGAAGGTCGCGTCTCTGGTCCCACAGAACATAGGGGCGAACTCCTCCAGCAGGCGGCGGTTTACGTGGGGTTCCAGGGATATGAACAGGAGGGGCCAGAACACTACGCCGAAGGCCATGGCCATGCCGGAATCGGCGCGGGCGATCTCCTCGAACATGCAGTACGCGGCCACGTACAGGTAGTTGGATGTGCCGAGGCCCCAACCCCCCAGGTCCTCGGGGAAGAGCATGCGCTGGATACCATACTCGCCGAGCAACTTGTTGAAAGGGGGATGGATGAGGTGATGCTCCAGGTAATCTTCGTCGAACCGCCTGCGGAAGGGAATCACGTCGTTCTCGACCCACTCCCGGAAGATGGTTCCCAGGAGATCATCCATGGGCGAGATGTATTCCAAGGGACGCGTGAAATCGTCGATGGTCTTCATCCTTACCTCCCCTATTTCTCTGGAGCCGGAAGCATCGTAAGTGTAGCCATACGCCGCATCAGCGTGGAAAGTCCAGGCAGAGAAAACCGGCTACCCCCGCATCAAATCGCCCGAAAACAAAGATACAATGAACTTGTAGCTATACTATGCTTTCTGGTTCGAAATGGCTACCAAGCAAGGCTGGGAATAGAGTGCTATGGGGAAATATTATGACCAGGGTCAGTTTTTGTCAATACAATACCTGTGGATTTATTCATCTTGGTACCTCGGTCTCCAGTTATATCGATACGGGGTGTTGCTCTCGAGGATGAAAGCTGTGCCGCAATAGCGGGAAGTCGTGCGGCTGGAACCGCTTCAGGAGGTCTCACCTGGCCGATCTGGAACCCTTTATCAGCAGATCTATCGATTCCTCGTATACCCTTTGCATGTCTTCGGGATCTACGACTATGGGATCCTGCAGCAGTGCCAACTCAACCAGGCCGGTTGCCATGCGCCATGCCGCGATGCTGAAAGTGTAGGGGTCCAGGTCCGCGTCGAGCATGCCGGAGTCAATGCCCTCCTGCACGAGCCTGCTCTCGTTCTCCAGCCATCCTTTGATGATGCTGGAGGTCTCCTCGATGGTTTTGCTGGAGAGGTTCTGCCGCACCTTCTCGAGGAAGGTATCCCGCAGGACGCGGAACACGGCAGGTTCTTCCAGCGAATAGCGGATATAGGCTATGTACACCGCCTTTATCCTGTCCTCCAGCCTTCTGGCGCTACTGACCGCCTCCACCAATCTCTCGCCGAATCCCGCGATACCGGAGATACATGCCGAGAGGTACAATTCCTCCTTGCTCTTGAAATAGAGGTAGACGGTGCCCTTCGAGAGCCCCGCCCTCTCAGACACCTCCTGCACGGTGGTCCCCTTGAAGCCATTCTCGGAGAACAGCTCCTGTGCGGCCGAGAGGATGGCAGCCCTGCGCTGCAGCTTGTTGCTCTCTCTTTTTGACAGCTCTTTCACTCCCTATAGCTCCTTTTATCGTGATCGATGATGCCCGTGAGTAGAGATCAGAAAGACTATTCTAAAAAAATGACCATGGTCATATAATTACTTTACTCTACTTCGCTGAATTGTAAAGACGGCTGTCCGGGAGAGGTAGGAAAATACTGGCAAGAACAGTGCCATGTATCCAAAGTCCGAAGATATGGCCGGGCATCGGAATGACGGGAGGGGAAACGGTATGAAGGAATCCACGAAGAAGGTCTTCAAGCTGCATGGATGGAGGGTGGACAGGGCGATCCACAATTATGTCTACTTCACCTTCTACGACCTGTACGTAAAGGTGGCGCTTTACGCCACCAAGATAATCGTCGCGCTCTTCTCGCGTGTTGAGGCGACGAAATATATCCCCAAGTTCATCTTCGACCGTTACCATGCCAAGGTGCTCTCGCGGGGTGATATCGCCAAGATACTCGAACTGGAGGAGACGGTGATGCTGGGCGCCGACACCACGGGCAAGATCGTGCCTTTCAACCATGCGAACAAGATAGTTCTGCGCGAGCCCACCCACATCGCGGTCATGGACTGCCCCTGCAAGCTGGAGATCGAGGACCCCTGCCAGCCCGTGGCGTCGTGCATCGCTATAGGCAGGCCAGTGGTGGATTTCTGGATGGAGCACTGCAAGAAGTACAACGTGCGCCGCATCACCAGGGAAGAGGCACTATCCATCATCGACGAACACCGCAAGACCGGTCATATCAACCAGGCCTTCTTCAAGGTAGCCACGGGCGGGAGCATGGGGGTGCTGTGCAACTGCTGCCCCAAGTGCTGCGTATCCATGCGCGCCACCGCCCTGGCCCAGAAGATAAAGGGAGCCAAGGACATCTCCCAGTACGTGCCCTCCGGCTATACGGTGGAACGCGATGCTAAGAAATGCGCAATGTGCGGCACCTGCGTGGAAATCTGTCATTTCGGGGCCATAGAGATAATTGACGGCGAATACGTCTATCGCCCTGAGAGATGCTATGGCTGTGAGCTCTGCGTGGAGAATTGCAGCAACGGCGCCCTATCCCTCGTCCATAAGGGAACGGATGGGGGACTTATTCCGCTCGATGTCGACCTGGCAAAGGGCTTGCTCGCTTAGGGTTCCCTGCGGCTGATATCCCTGAAGTGGGCATACTGGGATATAAAGGCCAGCTCGAAAGAACCCGTGGGTCCGTTGCGGTGCTTGGCGAGGTTCAGCCTGGCCTTACCTTTGACCTCGTCGTTATCGCGGTCGATCACTTCCTCGCGGTGGATGAAAAAGATGAGGTCCGCGTCCTGCTCGATCGCCCCCGATTCCCGCAGGTCTGACAGGATGGGGGGCCGGTTATGTTTTTCCGGTTCCCGCGAGAGCTGGGATACGGCTACCACCGGGATGTTGAAATCGCGGCCCAGTATCTTGAGGCCGCGGGATATGGACGCTATCTCCTGCACGCGGTTCTCCAGGCGGCGGTCGGACGCCATGAGCTGGATATAGTCCACGATGACCAGGCCGATATCTTGCTGCGTCTTGAGGCGCCTTACCTTGGAGCGCAGCTCCATGATGCCCAGGTCGGCGTTGTCGTCGATGAATATGGATGCCGAGGTCAGCTCCCCCGCCGCGTCGGAGAGCCGTTGCCACACGTCGTCGTCCTTGAAGCTGGACTTGAGCTTCTGGCTGTTCACGCGGGCGCGGGAGCAGAGCATCCTCTTGGTGACCTCCTTCGCGCTCATCTCCAGGCTGAAGATGGCCACCGGCACCTCCTCGTTTATCGCCACGTGCTCGGCGATATTCAGGGCCAGCGAGGTCTTTCCCATGGAGGGGCGGGCCGCGACGATGATAAGGTCTGAGGGTTGAAAACCCTGGGTAAGCTCGTCCATATCCTTGAATCCGGAGAGGATCCCGGTCTTCACGCTGCCGTCCGCTATCTGCTCGAATTCCTCCCAGGTCGCCTCCATCAATTCCCGCAGGGGCTTGATGCTCTCGCGCCTTTCCCTCTGGCCTACGTCGAAGACGACGCTTTCCGCCTCGTCCAGGGCTTCGGCCAGCTCCTCCGGCGCCCGGTAGCCCACGGCGGCGACCCTTGCCGCGGCCGCGATGAGGCGGCGATAGGTGGCAAGACGGGATACCACCTCCGCGTAGTAACGGGCGTTGGCGGGAGTGGGGACCGAAGACATGAGATCGAGGATGTAGGAGCGGTCGCCCACCCTCTCAAGGCAACCCTGGGCACGCAGGGATTCGGCCACGGTTACCGGGTCCACGGGCTCTCCGGAGGCGTAGAGGGAGAGGGCGGCGGTGAAGATAAGGCCGTGGGATTCCTTGTAGAAGTCTTGCGCGGAGAGGATCTCCGATACCTCGGCGATGGCCTCCTGCGAGAGAAGCATGGAGCCGAGCACGGACTCCTCGGCCTCAAGGCTGTGCGGCGGGAGGTGGTCATGGCGATCAAAAGCCTGGACTACCGAGCTCATGCCCCTCAATCCCCTAATGAAGCAGGGCGGCGGCGCTCCATGCTTCCGGTAAAAAGCTTATTCCGGTATTACCTTGAGGTGGACTATGGCTTCGACCTGGGGGTGCAGTTTTATACGCGCCTCGTGGAAGCCCACCGTTTTTATATGCTCGTCCATGTGGACCTTCTTGCGGTCCACCTCTATATGCAGGTCTTTCTCGAGCAGTGCGGCGACGTCTTTAGGGGTGATGGTCCCGAAGAGCTTACCCTCCTCCCCGGTCTTGGCCGTTACCTCGAAGGTATGGCCGCTTATCGACTGGGCGGCAACCTCCGCTTTGCTGAGTTCGCGGTCGGCCCTTGCCATCTTTTCCTTCGCCAGCTGCGTTGCTTCTTTGGCCTTGCCCTTGGTGGAGCGGACGGCAAACCCCTTGGGGATGAGGAAGTTGTTGGCGTATCCGTCCTTGACCTCCACTATATCGCCGCGGCTGCCCAATCCCTCCACGTCTGCTACGAGGATCACCTTCAAGTCGGACTCCTTGTCATCTGGTGCGTCGGACCTTTATCAGTATAACAAAACGGAAAGCCGTTGTTGCGGGCGAAAACACCCGTTTTCTACTTTACTTCTCCCTGGCGCGAGGTGTAGGGAAGAAGGGCCAGCTCCCGGGCGCTCTTTATGGCCATGGCAAGCCTGCTCTGATGCTGGGCGCAGTTGCCGGTGACCCGTCGCGGACGGATCTTCCCCTTCTCCGATACGTACTTCTTGAGGAGATTGACGTCCTTATAGTCGATGTAGTCCATCTTCTCGGAACAGAAATAGCAGACCTTTTTACGGGGCTTGCGGGCATAGCCGTCACGGGATCTCTTGTCCTTCCCGCCGCCCTTCTTGCCATGATTCGGGCTCATCTTTCCTCCAGTTGTAAACACGTTCTCCTTCAGGTGGCTCCCGATCTAGAAGACCACCTCGTCTTCGACGCGGGCTTCCAGGTCCGTGGACAGATCGTTGTCCGTGAAATCCACTTCGACCAGATCGTTCACGCCGTCTTCGTGCCTGTCCCGCCGGCCCAGGAATACGACGCGGTCGGCCACGACCTCTATCGTCGACCTCTTCTGGCCGTCGTTCCCCTCCCAGCTGCGGCTCTGCAGCCTGCCGGTAACGGCGACCTGGCGCCCCTTGCTGAGATATTCGGCGCACTTCTCCGCCTGGTTACGCCAGACGACTACATTGAAGAAGTCGGTCTCTATCTCACCCTGCTGGTTCGTGAAGCTGCGGTTTACCGCCAGGCGCAAGGTTGCGACGGGCAGCCCGCTCGGCGTGTACCTCAGCTCGGGATCCCGCGTCAGGTTCCCGATCAACACCACGTTGTTCAAACCAGCCATGATATCCTCCCTTTCCGCTCTTCCCGACGTACGATTTTATTCTATTGCGGGACAGTGACATCCGCCGGGAAGCGGGAAGGCTACTTGCGATGGTCCATGCGGAAGATCTTGAACCGCAGGATCTCGTCGGTGATGGAGAGCACACGGTCCAGCTCCCTGGTGAGTTCCTCGCCGCCCTTGAAAGTAAGCACAACGTAATGGCCGTCGGTCTCGTGCTTGATGGGATAGCCCAACCTTCTCTTGCCCCACACGTCCAGGCCGGTCATCTCACCGCCGCCGCGTGTTATCAGTCCGGCGACCCTTTCCTGCAGGGCCTCGTACTGCTCGGGTTCCCGTTTGGGCCGGGCGATGTACATGAGCTCGTATTCGCGCATCTTCACCTCCTTTGGTCTAGCGGCCCCCGGTCCGTGCCGGGAGCAGGAGCAGCGTCGAGCACAGTCACGAATTATAGCATCAGTGACCGCGATAGGCCAGAGAATGAAGGCGGTACTTCCGGCCACGGGTTGCCGGCTGCCCGCACAGGCGCAACGGATCCCCCGGCGCTCCAGCCGGCGCGGGTACTCGCGGCGGGCTTTCCACCGCAGTCACATACACTATGGCGTGAGGCCTATTATAGGATAGAATAGACCTGCGGAAGGAGATCGAGGAGGTGGCGCGGTGCTGCTCAGAAATTACATGGAAGAGGTCGTGGACAGGACCATGGAGGAGATTCTCTCCCCCCGTGACGATATCTGCAAGTGTGAGCGGTGCAAGCTCGATATCAAGGCGCTGGCCCTAAACCACCTGCCACCCAAGTACGTAGTGACCGATATGGGTTATATATATACGAAGGTCAACGAGCTCGAGAGCCAGTTCAAGGCGGATATTACGGTCGCGGTGACCAACGCCCTGAAGATCATACGCAAGAATCCCCGCCACGAGGAAGAGCGCTGACGCCCGTCTCCATGCGGCGCCCCACGCCTGCATCTCCGATTTCTCCGTGCTGAGCGCCCCTGGCTGCACGCGGAGACGCGCGATGGCGACAGGGCGTGGTTGAGAAAGGGAATGTCGGTGCACATACCGGAATGCCATCCCCTGGACGTCAGCGTGGCGGAGGCCAGGGAGATACAGGAGAGACTGCGCGGCAGGGTACGCGAGCGGCCGCCCCCGGGCGCGGTCGCGGCAGGGCTGATAGCGGGGACCGATATCTCGTACCTGCGCGAGCGCAAGCTGGCCCTGGGGGCAGTGGTGCTCATGGATTACCCTGGGCTGGAGGTTATCCAGGTGTGTACATCGGTGGTAGAAGTCGGCTTTCCCTACGTGCCGGGCCTTCTGTCCTTCCGGGAGCTCCCGGCCCTGCTGCCGGCCCTCGAGGCCCTCGAGCGAAGGCCTGATCTCATCTTCGCGGATGGCCAGGGGGTGGCGCACCCGCGCTCCTTCGGATTGGCCTCCCACCTCGGCGTGCTTACGGGAATACCGACCATCGGATGCGCCAAGTCAAGGCTGGTGGGCGAGGCCGAGGAACCGGGTCCGGAGGTGGGCGACTGGACGCCGCTGCTCTACGGGGAGAGGATCGTAGGTGCGGTACTGAGAACACGCCGCGGCGTCAAGCCCCTGTACGTCTCGGTGGGACACCTCGTCGACCTCGACACGTGCGTACGCATGGTTACGGGATGCCTGCGGGGAGTAAGGCTGCCGGAGCCCCAGAGGAGGGCCCATCTCGCGGCGGATGAACTGAAGCGGGAGGTGAAGGCAGGCCGCCTGAGACCTTGAGCCTCGACTATTCGGGCTCGAGGCCGTGTTGTACGTCGGGCACCTTCTGGATGACCCGGGCCGGTACGCCGTAAGCCAGGCAGCCCGGTGGCAGCGAATCGAGGACCAGGGAGTGGGCTCCCACCACGGTGTTCGAGCCTATCTCCAGATTGCCCAGGACGGTGACCCCGGTATAGAGGATGACGTTGTCGCCGACGCGCGGAAAACCCTCCTCGCCCGGGTTGAAGGGTGAGGCCCCACGGCCGCCGAGGGTCACGTTGTGCAGCAGCCAGCAGTTTGCGCCCAGGCTGACCCCGCGCCCGATGGTGACGCCGGCGGCATGCCAAATATGGCAGCCGGGCCCGATGTCCGCCCCGGGATCGATCTCGGCCCCGGTGAGGAAGTAGTTCAAGCGTGCCATGATCTCCGGCAACAGCCGCATCCCCCGCAGATAAAGCGGGCGGTAGAGGCGGTAGAGGAGAAGCGCCTGCACCCCCGGCTTGACCAGCAGGATACGCAGGGCCTGGCGCAGGTCCGCCTTGCCCCGCAAGGTGCCCGCGTCACTGAAGAGGGTCCTTATATCTCCCGCAAGTCCCCGTTGTTCCAGCTGCAATCGACACTCCAGAAATCGTATCGGTCCTACCATGTGATAAAGCCAGCCTAAATAGTCTATCAGAAAAGGAGCTGCGCGGATGTATGCTGCCGGGCCCCCATGGATAGAAAATGGGTATCGGACATCCAGGGATGGGAAACGGGTATCAGGCCTCCAGCGAAACATGGAGGCGCTGACACACCGAATAATCAATATGGAGGCGACTGGCATCTCGCTTCGCTCGGCATAAACACCGTCGCACCGACCCTGGCACCTTCGCGCCGGCTTGACAAGGACGTTTGCTGCGTCGATAATCTATTCACGTCGAGGAAGCACGTGTGAAAAGGAAGTTGGTGTGAGCGAGATTATCAGGCATAGAGAAGGGGGATCCCTCTGGTGGTGGCATACTCGCCGTGGCGGCGTTTGCCCACCCCGCGTCTGGTAAGAAAGGGCAGGCACCAAAAGGCCACGGAGAGGATCGCTCCGCGGCCGTTTTTTATGGGCTGAAAGAACAGGAGGTATTGCAATGGCTGAAAAACCGAAGATGGTCAACCTGGCGCAGAAGGACTTGCCGGAGGCCTGGTATAATGTTCTTCCCGACCTGCCTATACCACTGGAGCCACCGCTGCATCCGGCCACCAAGGAACCGGTGACGCCGGATGACCTGGCACCGCTCTTCCCCATGGGTCTCATCGAGCAGGAGGTGAGCACGGAGAGCTATATCGAGATACCGGAGGAGGTCCGCCAGGTCTACCGCATATGGAGGCCGACCCCCCTTGTGCGCGCCGAACGCCTGGAGAAATACCTCCAGACGCCTGCACGTATCTATTACAAGCACGAGGGCGTGAGCCCGGCAGGAAGCCACAAGCCTAACACCGCCGTAGCCCAGGCTTATTACAACAAGAAGGAGGGCGTGAAGAGGCTGACCACGGAGACCGGGGCCGGCCAGTGGGGAAGCGCCCTGGCCATGGGCTGCAGTTTCTTCGACCTGGAGCTGCAGGTGTTTATGGTGGGATCGAGCTTCTACCAGAAACCCTACCGCCGCATGCTCATCGAAACATGGGGAGCCAAGGTCGTGCCCAGCCCCAGTCCGCTCACGGAAACGGGCAGGAAATACCTGGAGGAGGACCCGGAGACGTCCGGAAGCCTGGGTATGGCCATATCCGAGGCGGTGGAGATGGCCATGGAGGGGGACGACGTCAAGTACAGCCTGGGAAGCGTGCTCAACCACGTGCTCCTGCACCAGACGGTCATCGGCCAGGAGGCCCAGAAAGCCTTCGAGGTGTTCGACGACTATCCCAACGTGGTCATCGGATGCGTGGGAGGCGGCTCCAACTTCGCCGGCACGGCCCTGCCCTTCGTAAACGACGTCAAGGCGGGAAAGGACGTGCGCATTCTCGCCGTCGAGCCGGCTTCCTGCCCCACCCTGACAGGCGGTAAGTACGAATACGACTTCGGGGACATCGCCGGGATGACCCCTCTGCTGCTCATGTACACCCTGGGCCACGAGTTCATCCCCCCGCCGTCTCACTCCGGCGGACTCAGGTACCACGGCGACGCCCCCATCATCAGCCTGCTGGTCAAGGAGGGGCTCATGGATGCCTGCACCTATCACCAGGTGGAGGTCTTCGACGCGGCGGTGATGTTCGCGCGCACCGAGGGGCACGTGCCCGCGCCGGAGACCGCTCACGCCATCAAGGCGGTCGTAGACGAGGCGATAAAATGCCGGGAGAGCGGGGAGTCAGAGTGCATCTTCTTCAACTTCTCCGGCCACGGCATGCTGGACCTCGCCGCCTACGATGACTACAACAGCGGCAAACTCAGCGACGTATAAACGGATAACGGTAAAGAAGGGGGCCGCAAGGCCCCCTTTCTAAGTCCGAGGTCTGAAGTCTGATGCACAAATAGTCTGAAGTCTGAGGTCTGAAGTTCCCGAGCTGCGGGCTACGGATATAATGGTGTCATGAAGAAAGCTACCGCATTCCTGATCGGGCTGGTCCTTCTCCTGCTTGTGCCGGCGTTCGTGTCCGGATGCGGCGGCGGGGAGCAGCAATTCCCCGACGAGGAGTTGGCGGTTTACGCTCTCGAGAACATCCTCGTTCCCGAGCAGCGCGACGCGGATTTTATCGTTATGTGGATGAGGCAAGCGACGGCCGTGAGCGAAGCATCCCCCGATGTGTTGGGACTGCGGTTCTGGAAATGGGAGGGCGGATCCCTCAGCGAGATCACCCTGGAGGAATACGAAGAGCTGGCAGCACAGCGGGTGGGCGGCAATCCCAATGACTGGACCTACAGCCAGCACTCCATCACCGTGCTGGAGATAGACGGGGATAATGGAGAGGCGGTGGTGGAGATAGGTTCGCTCTATAACCCCTATGCCGGATCAGGTGTCCGTTACCTGCTGCGCAAGGAGGGAGACGAATGGACGAAGGTCTCGGAGTCAACGGTATGGGGTTCATGAGCTACGGGAAACGGTGTGGGCAGGGCCGCGGGAGGCGCAGCTTCAGGGCGTGGAGCCTGCACGCGATTCCGCTGATTCTGGCTTGCGTGCTCCTGCCCCCCCTGGCGGTTGGCGCCGCCGGTTGCGGCGAGCCTCCCGAAACCCGCGCCGAGGAGGAAGTCGTGGCCGAAAGGGTCCTGCTGGCGGCGCTGAACGGGGAGAGATCGGAGTTCGTGACCCTGGTAGCGCCCTCTTTCCTGGCTGAGGTGCGGGCGGAGATGCCCGATTCGGACGACGAGACCATAGGTGGAGTGCTTATCGCGGGCATGCTGGAGGGCATCCCCTTCGCGGGCATCATAGAAGCCTGCTACTCTGTTTGGGAATACTCCCAGCAGACCGTCGCGGTATATGTTTCGGGTCGCTTCGTCGATGCCGGCGGTGCCGAGATCACCATCTCAGAGGCGGACGCTATCAGGATACCCCTCGTGTCCGAGGACGGACGCTGGTACCTCGACCTGCTCGACCTGTAGGGAGCAGGCGGCGACAACGGGAGAAGAGCGAGTGCCACCGGTCACACACCCAGCTCCTCCAGCCTGGCCAGGGCTTCCTTGTCCTCTGCGAGGGGAGGACAATCCTCCGCAAAACGGTTTCCCTCCACCAGCTCGGCGGCGAAGGCCATGCAGCTCTGCAGCCCGCACTCACCGCAGTTCGTCTTCGGGAGCAGCTTGAGGATGTCTAGTACCTTTGGTTTCGTCTTTGGCGTGTAATCGGGGGTTATCTCGTCCCGCCTCTCCCATATCTCGTTTATCCTGGCAATAGCCTTTTGCACGAACTCGTGTGCCTGTTGACGTTCCCAGATCATGCTCACGGCCAACTCGTGCGGACGCAGGGCATAGGCCCTGTGGCCCTCCTTCCATATTATGTACCGGTTATCCGTGCCATACCGGGCGCGTTCAAAGACAGCGTTGAGGTAGGGCATGACCTCCGAGACGTCGTTATGGATGTGGGCCTTGGCGGCATAGACGGGTGCACCGGGCAAGCAGGCGGGATCTTCGAGCTCGATCTCATAATCCTCGATAAGGGGCTTTTCGGCCATCATCTCCACCTCCTCGGAAAGACCCTCGCGAGCCGATCAGCCGGCAGGGAGGAATCTATAGGTGTAATTACCCTTGCCCGCCATTATAAACATCCCCTCCCCGGTCACTGCGTTCTCTATGTCTTTCTTCTTCATGTGATGGTCGCTGAAGGAGAGAACGCCGTCCGGCTTCAGCACGCGGTGGAGCTCCCGCAGGACTTCCTCCCGGTTGTCCAGCATGTGGAAGATATCGTAAAGAAACACGACATCCATGCTGTTGTCAGGCAGGCCGGTGGCGCAATCGGAGGTTATGATCTCGATATTCGCAAGGTTCTCTCGCGCGGCCTTCGCTTCGACCATCTCCGATGCCAGAGGCTGGATGTCCAAGGCATATACCCTGCCGGAATCACCCGCCGCCTTTGCTGCCAGAATGGTGTAGGAACCGGGTCCGCACCCATAATCCAGTATTTTCGAGCCCTCCCCTATCTCCACTTCAACGAGGACTTTATCGCGGGGTCTGATGCGGTCCCGCAGATAGATAAGGACGGACATCCCCTTAAAATGCAGGTTGCTCATCTTACCATTATTCATAATAGCCCCTATCCTTTACGATCATGCCCGTTACTCGAGCTCCTCGTATTTATCCCGGAACCAGGCGATTATTTCTCCCGCTTTATCTACCATGGGAGCGAAGGAGGCCAGGGACTCGTCCCCTTTCTTCGTTATGCGATATACCTTGCGGTCCGGTCCCCTCTCTCCCCGCTCGCGTTCCGAGACCACCAGGCCCATCTCCTCGAACCAGCGCAGGGTCTTGTAGACGGGGGAGGGGTCCATGTCCGGACTGACTACACCCAGTTGTGCCATTCTCTTCAAGAGCGCATAGCCGTGTGCCGGATCCTCTTTGAGCAAGAGTAGAAGCGATGGCATAAACAAGGGCGGGATGAGTATCCCCTTGGTGGCCCCGGGGCCTACACGAGCATGCCACCTGTGGGCGTGTCCGTCTTTTTTTCCATGGTGCCTATCGCCGTTTGCCTTCACTTCTCAGAGACCTCCAAGGATTATGCTATTCAAACAATAATGATTATAAAACTATATTGTCAAATAGACAATAGTCAAAAAAGGAAGGGCTGCAGGGGCCGATGGTAATATCCGGAGATGGTTTCCGCATAGCCACATGTGTCGAGGGGATGGCCGCCGCCAGCCGTTTACTTCAGTAATTCAAGGCGCGGAAGACGAGGAGACCCAGATTCTCCGTAACCTCGTCGTTACTCCCCGAGATAAAGCCTGACTGGCGGCCGTACGAGGTAAACCCGACCAATGTTACCAGTATCTGGGAGGCGACGAGAGGATCGATACCCTCGCACTTTCCAACGTCCTTCATCTGCTGGATCTTGCTCTCCAGTATGCTCGTGAAGGTGCCGTGAAACTGATCGAATACGTCGCTGAAGACCGTGCTCTCCAGGGCAGCCTCGATGTAGACGTTGTTGAGGTCGCTGTGGCGGCTGAAGATGTCGCTTATCCCTCGCAGTAGGATGCGAATGGCGTCATAATCGTCGAAGGCGATGCGTTCCATGAGGATACGGGAGGACTCGCCCAGGCGCACCAGTTCCTGGATGAGCTCGCTGAGGATGGCCATGAGCACATCGTCCTTGCTCTTGAAATAATCGTAGAAAGTACCGTGCCCGCAGCCGGCCCGTTCGATGATGTCCACTACCTTGGTACGGTGGTAGCCTTTTTCCACGAACACATCGTGGGCCGCGGCCGTGAGCCTGTCGCGGGTGATGTCGGATTTGCTTCTTTTCGCCATGTTCATAAGTCCGTCCCCGATGGTAAACACGGCTGGAACCTGCACGTAAATTATCGACTTTATGTCGGTTTACAATATATCATAGTACTTACGGCAACGGCTGTTTGACAAGTATCGGGTGGGGTGAAAGTATAGCGAACGTATAAATCCAAGGGTGAATGTTCACTAGCGGCGAGGGAGGTCGTGATGGGGTTAATTCCGGAAAAGATCAGGATGGCACTGTACAGGGACCTGACACTTGGTAATTTTACCCAGCGAATGGCGGAACTGCGCGGAGACAGGCTCACGGTCAAGCTGCACGAGCCCCTGCGCTACCGCGATCTATCAACCGACAGCATCTCCTACACGCAAGCGGCGAGGTTCGTGGACAGGGTATCCGTGGCCCTGCGCGATATGGGCGTGAAGCGGGGCGAACGCGTGGGGATCAACACCTCGAACAACGTGGACCTGCCGCTGGCGGTGTTCGGCATCGCGCGCGCCGGGGCCATAGCCGTGCCCATGAACTACATGCTCAAGGCGAAGGAGATGCGCTACATCCTGGAGAACTGTGGGGCGGAGACCCTCATCGTGGACCGGGAGGTCTTCGAGGCGAACGTCGGCTCGCAGCAGGAGCTGCCGAGCGTCAAGCGCTGGATCATGGCCGGACCGGCGGAGGAATGCCGCGAGGGCTTTGTCTCCCTCGATGATGCCATGCACGACGCAGGGGACGGGAGACCTCCCGTCGAGCTGGACCCCGGCGATCCCGTGGCCATCTTCTACACCTCCGGAACCACCGGTTTCCCCAAGGGCGCCACCATGAGCTCGCGCAACCTGCTCACCGCCCAGAAGATAGCGGCGGCCATCATCCCGGTGGGGGCGAAGGAATACGGCGTCTTCTGCCTCCCCGCCGCCCACGTCATGGGTTTCGGCTCTTTCATCCTGGGCTCGTGCGTGGGCCTGCGCGCATATTACATGCGCCACTTCGAGCCCCGCGCCGTGCTGGAGGCCATGCAGCGGGAGAAGGCCAGCCTTTTCGTGGGCGTCCCCGCCATGTACACCATGATGCTCGCGCACGGTATCGAGCCTTACGACCTGTCACATATGAGGATGTACGGTAGCGCCGCGGACGCCATGCCCACCGAGTTGATGGAGGCCTTCCGCGAAAAGGGAACCCTCTTCAAGCTGGGGCCGTTCCGCCCCAAGGCCTTTTTCACCGAGGTCTACGGCATGGTGGAGCTGGCGGGAGTGGCGACGATGAAGATCGCCATCATGGGCGTAAACTACCCGCCGGGCTGCGTGGGCTGGCCGGTGTGGCCGGTGCGGGCGCGCATACTGGACGAGGACGGCAAGCCCCTCCCCGCTGGAGAGGTGGGAGAAGTGGCCGTGTACGGACCCGGGGTGACCAAGGGGTACTGGGGCAACACCGAGGCCACGAACGAGCTCATCCAGGATGGCTGGCTGCGCACGGGCGACATGGGCAAGAAGGACAAGCTCGGGCGCCTCTACTTCGTGGACCGTAAGAAGGACGTCATCAAGGTCGGCGGCTACTCCGTCTTCTCCGTGGAGGTGGAGAGCGAGGTGCTGGAACATCCCGAAATCTCCGACGTGGCCGTGGTGGGGATCCCGCATCCCCTGAAGAAGCAGGTGCCCCTGGCGGTGGTGACCCTCAACCCCGGTTCTGAGGCGACGGAGGAGGAGATCCTCTCCTGGTGCGAGGAGCATATCGCCGGCTACAAGAAGCCGCGGGCGGTGCGCATAATCAATCCCGAGGACATGCCCTACGGCATGACCCTGAAGATCCGCAAGCTCGAACTGCGTGAGCGCTTCTCGGACCTGTTCACAGAAGTGAGCGCATGACAAGCTGCGTGCATCTATTCCGGTCGTGAAAATGCCGCAAGAGAGTGTATATGCAAGACTTGCATGTAGGGTGAGATAGGTAGTTCCATGTCTGGGAGCTGATACAAGTTGCCTACTCACAGTTGTAGTGTTGATGTTTACAGGCCCCAATTGGATCAGCTTGTATGTTGGATAGGTTATGGTTGCATATTATGCCATAAAAGGGACAGCTAGCATTATCCTATTCGTTGTAGTATCCCAGGCGGTTGTAAGTGCTTTCGGCTGTTCGTTTATCGCATTAAGGAGCAAAAAAAACACCAAGAAGTATTTCCTGCTGGGGCTCTTCCTAGGGATAGTAGGCTTCACGATCGCCTATGCGATTAACGTAGAAAAGAAGGTAAAGTAAGTTCCGGCAACCTTTTATTGCTTTGAAGGGCTAAAGGATGACCCGGTGAATTTGGTAGTCTTTATTGTAGGTATTTCAATCCTTATTATGGGACCTCCCATAATTATCTTTCATAAGCGTATTGGTAGTTATACTTACTATGCTGAGCAGATGAGGGCGCAGCAATTGTCTCTACCTGAATCGACCAGGAACTGGAGATTCTCCTCGCCGGAGGATGCAAGCAGATGGTTTCTATATGGGGGTATTGGGAATATCGTATTTGGGATCGCCATGATTATTCTGGCAATCTTCATCTAAGCGCACTATTCGTAATCTCATGCACCCACGTACGCCGGAGAACCTCTCCCGTCTGAGCAACCTCGCCCGGGGACTTTGTGCCCCGCTCCATGCATACGCCGGCATTCGATCACCGCTACATCCCCGCTCCCTGCGACAGCTTGTGCCGTAGCGAAGCGGAGGTATACTCAGCGAGTACGCCTCGGTCGCGTGCCCCACTCAAGGCACATGCGAAGCGTGCGTATTCTTCCGTAGCGGATAAAACATCACGTCCGGGCGTAGCCTATAAATAATCCCAACTCCCGGGGTCGCCGTCGAACGGAGTTGAGATCTGCAGATCGTAGCTGTGTCTATACAACCGCTCGCCCGGGCACTGGGATCGGTCCGAAGCGACACCTGCGAGCATGCGTGCATCCATGGAAGCTTAGAAAGTGTAGCCCGCCCGGGTGTCGTTCAGCACAGTAACCACTGCCTGGGAACTGCAGGGTCGGTCCGAAGCGACATTGGGAGCAGTCTGAGCGACAGGAAGATCAAGCTCTGGATATGCAACCTGCGGACAGGAGCGAGGACCGCTACCCCCAGGCCCAGGCTGTACTGAAAGGTTCAGAAACAGGCGCGGACGGCGTCCCCGAGTTCCTCCTGTCGCACCATCTCCACCCGCAGGCCGTCCGGCAGCGCGGCATGGAAGAAGCGGGAATAGGAGCGGGTCAGGAAGCGGGGGTCCAACACCACGATT
>JAFGDU010000054.1 GCA_016931915.1 Actinomycetota bacterium | reverse complement strand
GCCGCGTTGAGCGCCAGGAGGTTGGTCTGGTCGGCGATGTTGTCTATGACGTCACCGACGATCCCTATCTCCTGCGATTGCTCGCCCAGGGTCTTGATGATCTCTACCGCCTCCAGGATGCTCTCCCTCACGCTGTCCATCTTGGTGACGGCGGCCGCGGCGTCGTTGCGCCCCTCCTCGGCCAGCATGGACGAGGTTACGCTCGTCTCCGCTCCCTCGTCGGCCTTCTCCGAGCTCTGCTGCAGGGCCTGGTGGATCTCTGCGCTCAAGGTATAGACGTCCTCGGCCATCTTGGATTCCCTGGTGGCGTTGTCCGCCATCTGCTGGATGATGCCGGTAAGCTGGTCCAGGGAGGCCTGTATCTGCTGTGCGGTGGCGGCAACACCGGCCGCCCCCCCGCTCGTCTCGTCCGCGGCGTGCAGCGTCTGCTCGCTGAGGGAGTGCAGGTTCGCGATCATCTCGGAGAAGGCCCCCGTGAGCAGACCTATCTGGTCGGAGGAAGATATCTCCACCTGCACGGTGAGGTCGCCCTCTGAGATGGCGTAAGCAGCCTCCCGCATATCCCCGATGGGATCGGTAACGCTCCTCGTGGTCATGCTGCCGAGGAGGAAAGCCACGATCATGGTTACGGCGGCAAGGAGCAGGTAGATGAGGGTCAAGGTGACCGCATCGCTCGCCAGGGACCTCGGGGGATAGAAGAGAACCAACGTGTAGCCGGAATCTCCCACCGGGGCGCTCGCGGCGAACAGGGTCAAGCCGTTGTTGTATTTGGAATCGTCGCCGCTGTCGCGCAGATCGGCGAGGAGATCGGCCGCAGCCTCCTCGTCCACCCCTTCCCCCAGCTTTGCCTCGCCGGCAACCTCGCCGGCATCGTCTATAAGATAGAGCAGTCCGTCATCGGTGAGGGCATAGTATCCCAGCGCGTCCCCGTATGCCCTCTCCAGCCTCCAGTTGTCGCTTTCCGCGGTGCCCCTGGCCATCAGGGCCACGTTGTCCTGCCCCCTCTCGAGCATGTTGTCACGCGCTTTGAAGATGGAGGTGGTGATCGCCACCGACCACCCGAGGATCAGGATGCAAAGGGTCAGGATCATTCCCAGGTTGATTATACGCCCCGCCAATCCCATGCCGCCCCGGTAGCCGGGATGATAGTAGCGGGCGTAGACCTCCTTGCGCAGCGGAGTGATCATGCCATGGAGAAGGTAGAACTCCAGGTAACCGCCGAAGAGCGCAAGACCTAACCCGGTCACGAAGATGGCCAAGGAAAGCCCGCCGTTATAGTGTGCCATGAAGTAGAACAAGAGCGCCTCGATGCCCATGGCCATGATGGCGAAAAGGAAGACCATGATTGCGAGGAACATGGGGTAGCTGTCAACGCCCTTCAGCTTCACCGCTGCACCGGCGTCCACGCCCCGGTTGGCTTCTCCGCGTGTCATCTCGCTGGCCTTGAACACCCTGTTCGTCTTGGAGAAAAGCACCAGAGCGGCTGGCGGCACGACTATGGCGGCGGTGATGAGGGTGATGTAAAGGAAGTTCAGCATCATGCGGCTGTCGAAGCGGAATATCAGGAGATCCACGATTACCGTAGCACCGATGACCGCGAAGACCGGCACCATGACACCCTGGATAATCACCCTTCGCTTAAGCCCCTGCAAGGTTCCCCCTCTCGAAGCGGGTTCTCATATCACTTCAATTGTTATAGATGGCTTGCGTATTTTCCTGCCCACCCCACTGCTTTCCTGTCTTGGCCTGCGCTCCCCGACAAGATCTCCATACATCTCGCGTTCAAGATGTCTGCCTTGAGCTGTAGCTTCCTCCTCCCGCCGCAGACCCTGTAAGCCGCTGACCGGCACGAAGGCCCCCTTTTTACCTGCTGAATCGGTGAACCCGCCCCGCTCGCCCCCGCCTGCTTATGAATCGCCCGGGAAATCACGATAAGTTTGGTAAGAGTGAATAAGTGAAGAACAGAATAAGCTAACGGAAAGATCTCATGCGCATCATGGCTGAACCAGGCAAGCGCAGAAGGAGCCGTGTTTTTCTGTGCATCCAGGAAGGAGGTGGGGCATGACTTCCCTGGAATTATGTCCCGAATGTGATGTGCCGCTGTTCGTGACCGGAGAACAGCTCTGGCTGGATAACGGAGACCTGGTCCAGGCCAGGGCGAGGTCGAGCCGTCTGGCATTGATAGAGTGCGAGAATCTCGACCCCCTATTCGCCGGCATCGGCGAGTTAATCGGAGTGCCCATAGAGCCCATCGTGGTGGAGGCCGTACGCAAGAACATGCGCGTTTACCTCAAGAGGTTCGTCACCGACGATGTTCGCGAGCGCATCCTGGCGGGGGAGCTGGACCCGGTGGAAGTGGACAAGGCGTTCATGGCCACATCCGAGCCCATGGGATACGGTAAGTATCATCCCGTGGATTCCCGTTTCGAGCAGGGCGCAGACGACTACAACACCGTCAGCATCTCGGAGCCCTTCTCCCTGCCCATGTGTGCCGGTTCGCACTGCGCCGCCATGGAGGCGATCCTCGGCTACGATCATGCCGTCACCTATTCCCAGATCGATCCGCAGCTCTACAGCATAACCGCATTTCCCTCGCCGCAGCCCCGCGCGTACGAGGACCGCCTGCACACACCGCGCTACGAGCACCAGGACGGCGATCTGGAGCTGGAGAGATGTCCCAGCTGTGGAGGTCCCAGGGCCCTCTCCATGTGCACCTGGTACCTCAACCGCGGCATCATATTCAACAAGCCCTTGAAGCGGCGTATGTCCTTTATCGGTCCGGCGGAGCTGGACCCCATCTTCGCCGATCTGCAGGAGGAACTGGGGGACACCATTCCCCAGATCGTGGTCGAGGCGCAGCGCCGCTTCACCAAGACCGGCTTTTACACCATCGACGAGGTGCAGAACGAGGGGGATTTCCGCATACAGCTGGCCTTGCGAGGCCTGGGCAACCTGCGCGAGCTCAAGATCAACAAGCGCGGCATGCACATGCTGGTGGAGAACGCCGCCCTGCCCACGATGATCGTGGGCATGATGCAGGGCATCTTCGAGATGACCTTCGACCTGGAGACCGAGCTGGAGTGGGAGGTGTCACGGGGCAACCTGAGGGTGGAGCTGCTGCCCAGGGGGGTCACGGTCGGCGTCTGACCGTCTGCATAAAGGCGGAGATATTCTCGCGCGGCGTGGCGGCCGGCAGGTCGCATCCGGTGGCGAGGACGAAGTTAGGTATATCTTCTATATCCGCTAGCAGGTTTTCGCAGGCGTTCCGCACCCCGGCGGCGTCCATCTCGAGCATAACCTCTACCGGGGCGATGTTTCCCATCAGCAACTGGTCCGGCTTTATCCTGGCGGCGGCCTTCGCCACATCGACCTGGGAGTCGAGGCTGATGCCGTCGGCTCCGGCATCCGCCATGTGCACGAGCAGGGGAGCGGTGTCGCCGCAGACATGCAGAACGGGACAGGCTCCCGAGCCCCTGATGTTGTCGCAGAGGTCGTACAGCGCCGGGCTCGCGAAGCTGGAGAAGTGGTCGGGGGAGAGCATCACCGCGGTGGGCTCGAGTATCACCACCACGTCGACCCTGGCCGCCAGCATGCCGGCGTAGCCCGATACCGCCTCCAGGCTGAAGGCGATCATCTCGCTTATGAATTCCGGCTCGGTGATGATCCTTACCGCGAACTCCTCGGCACCTGCGAGCTCGGCGGCAAGGGTCAGGGGGCCGATGACGTATGCGCCGCATAGAGCGGGGGCGATCTCCCCCATGCCCTCGGCAACCTCTATGAAAAGCGGCATCCTGCTTGCCTGCAGGGGATCGGGCAGCGCAAGGCGCTCCAGGTCCTCCGGCGTGGACACGGGATGCTCGGCGACACTGGGAACTCCATTCTCGGGAAACACCACCGGCAGTCCCAGCGCCTCGGCCTCGAGGGTGAGGTCCATGATGGGGAAGAGGATGTCGGGGGCAAAGGAGTCCGCCAGAGCCGCAAGGGCTGCAAGGTGAGCCGCGGCATCCTCGAGGCAGGCCGACAGCTCCAGGCCCGCCATGCGCGCGCCCACCGATCCCATGAGGGGGGCGGCGAGCCTCCTGTCACCGCCGGTCACGTAAGCAAAAAGGCCCATGACCACGCTCCTTCAGGCCATCTCCGTGAGGATGCGCACGGCCTCGTTGGCGTCCCTGGCGTACGCGTCGGAGCCCACCATGCGCGCGAACTCGGGGGTCACCGCGGCGCCCCCCACCACGACCTTGACCTTAGCGCGCAGGCCCGCCTCCTCCAGCGCCCGGATGGTCTCGCCCATGACGTCGCGGGAGGTGGTCATGAGGCTCGACATGCCGATGAAGTCAACGCCGCTCGCGGCCGCCACGAAGGTCGCCGGGGGGACATCCACCCCCAGGTCGGTCACCTCGAAACCTGCCCCTTCCAGGACCATGCACACGATATTCTTTCCTATCTCGTGTACGTCGCCCTTCACCGTCCCCATGGCGATGCTGGCCACGGCCTCCACCCCGCTGGCGGCCAGCAGGGGCCGCAGTATGGCCAGGCTCGCCTGCATGGCGCGGGCGGAGACGAGCACCTCGGGCACGAAGTATTCCTGCCGCTCGAACCTCTCGCCCACGGTCTGCATGGCCGGGATGAGCACCTCGTTCATGAGCACCGCCGGCTCCACGCCGCCGTCCAGGGCGGCCTGCGTGATACCCGGCGTCTCGGACATCTTGCCCTCGATGATCGCCTCGTTCAGCGCTTTGCTGGCGTCCATTCCTCCCCCTTGCTTATCGTCTACTTCTCTCTGACTACATATGTGCGATACGCGAGAATGTATCGCCGCGGCGGCAGATTCCTATCTGTATGACCTCACCGTATCCAGGAAGGCCTCGATGTTCTCCGTGGGCGTGAGGGGCGAGAGATCGCATCCCGAGGCCGCCACGTAGTTACGGAAGCCGCGCATCTTCGCGAGCATGTCGCGGGTCCTCTCGCGCACCCCCTCCGCGTCCATGCCCAGGAACACCTCCACCGGGTCCAGGTTGCCGACCAGAAGCGTGTGCGGCGTCATGCGGCCCGCCGCGTCCTCGAGGTCCGTGGGCCCGTCCAGGCTTATCCCCAGGGCGCCGGTGGCGCACATCTCCTCGATGAGATGGGAGGCATTCCCGCAGGTGTGCAGGATGAGCGGCCGCTTCAGTCTCTCCACCAGCCGCCGGATATAACGGCCGGAAAAGCGCCGGAAAGAGGGGGGCGAGAGGATGGCCGCGGTCGGCTCTCCCAGCAGGAGGACCTCGGCGCCCGCCTTGCACAAGGCCTGGAGGTAGCGGATGTTCACCTCCAGGCAGAACTCCAGCACCTCCTCGAGGAAGCCGGGGTTCTCGATGGTCGCCATGGCGGCGTTCTCCGTGCCCATCAGCTCCCCCGCCAGGGTGAAGGGGCCCGAGCCCCCCGCGATGGTCAGAAGCGAGAACCTTTCGGCCAGCCGGCTCACGCACTCTACGAATACCGGCATCCTGCCGTCCGTGTAGGGGTCGGGGATCCGCAGGGCGCCCAGGTCCTGCGCGGATGCGACCGGGTGGGTGAGCACGTAGGGGAGGGAGTTCTCTGGCATCTCTATGGCGCAGCCGCAGGCCTCCGGCTCCACCGTCAGGTCGGAGAAGGTGAAGTCGCCGTCCATCCTCCAGGTGGTGACGGCCTTGGCGATAGTCTCGAACATGACCCTGCCGTCGCACAGGTTCTGCCTGATGGTGGTGGCGGTGAGCTGGGTGGCGGGCGAGCCGCAGGAGGGGGCGGCGATCCTTCTCCCCGCCAGGCCTATCACGCCGCAGATCGCCCTGCGGTTCAAGACCCCCATGAGGTGCGGCATGGCCAGCCCTAGCGGCCGGTGCAGTGGACGCAGCCTGTCGCTGCGACCGAAGGTCGCGAAGACGTCGATGGGCATCGGAAAATGATTGGCCATACGTCCTCCTCCCCGTGAAGCCGGACGCAGCTATCTTACCACATGCGGGTCGGCTCCCCGCAGCCGAAGGGGTCTTCTTATTCCCAGGTGGGGATGTCCCGGGGCGCGAGCGGCCCGCCTCCCAGGGCCTCGAACTCCTCCACGCCCAGGTAGTGGATCACCGGGTGGTAGAGCCCCATCACGCCGGGCTGGTTCGTGCCCACCAGGGTCTCGTCGTATCTTGTCCCCGACCTTGCCGCCTCGGCCCAGGGCAGGTTGTATTCGTCAGGGGAGTACTGGGGCAGGTCCCACTCCGGGATGACGCTCATCCAGCGGATGGTCAGGGTCTGGCGCGCGCGCGGGCCCCAGTCCACCCAGGTCACCCCGTTCTCCGGCGTGGCGTTTGCCGGCCGGTTCTGCGCCGTGGAGTAGACGATGACGTACTCGCGGTCCCCGTTAAGCACTACCTCGTCGTCCATGAGTGAGTTGTAGTTGACGGCGGTCTCGTAGGCGTCGTCCTCGCCCCGCCCGTACTGGTTGATGGACCAGTAGCGCACCTCGCCCCCGGTCATGGTAGCCTCCCCGTCCCGGGTCGCGGGGAAGGTGGGCATCTTTCCCGTGATGACGTACACCTTGCCCGGGCCCAACTGGAACATGCGGTTGAGGTAGTGGTTGTTCTTGCAGGTGGTGGAGGAGCCCTCGAAGTTCCCGGGCGGCTCGGCGTCCTCCCCGCGGTTGAAGAGCAGCAGGAAATCGTGGCGGACCTTTCTGTATGCCGCCTCGGGCGGGATGTCGCCATAGGGCTGCGAGTAGAAGTAGACGGCGCTCTCGGCACGGTTCTGGGCCAGGCCGAAGATCTTGGACCAGCCCAGCTGGGGCCCGATGGCGGGAAAGGGCTCCCGAGGTATGTCCTCGCCCGCGGGCACCCGGGTGGTCTGGCGCTCCTCGGCTACGGAGAAGTCGCAGCGCAGCCAGAACTCCTCGCCCGTGTCCAGTCGCAGTGTCGCCCTGGGCAGGGAGACGCCGCCGAGGACGCCGCTCTCCCTGTCGGGGGCGTAGATGCGCATCCACAGCACGGAAGGGGTGAAGACGTTGTCGCCCCAGGCCCCGGCGAAGCCGAAGGGCCCGCCCGTGCGGCCTTTGCCGGGTGCGCGGTACTCGGGCGACTTCATGGCCAACGGGTTGAGGTCGACGGCGTTGCCCAGCTGCAGGTCGAACTCCAGGTGATAGTGGCGCTCGGCCGCGTTGCGGTCTGCGCCGACCCGGTAAGGGTTGGTACTGCTCGGGTCCGGCTCGATGTCCGCGTCGACGATGGGCACCTCCGGCGTCTCCCCCATGCAGCCGGATGCCGGGTGCTCGGGGTCGAGGGGCGGCAGTATCTCGTATGAGAAGTAGCGGGCGTGGGGGAAGTCGCCCTCGACGAGCAGCTCGCTGCCGATGGGCGCGACAAAGAGCAGCTTGCCGTAGGTGACGTGGGCGTCGCTCCCCAGCATGTAGCAGGCCTCGAAGGCGGGATCGATGGGGTGGGAGGGGATGGCGTACCACTGCTCCTCGGGCGTGACCTCGTCCGGCCGTACCAGGGTCCAGTCCCCGGTCTTGTCCGTGTCGATATATTCGGGCAGCAGCCCCTCGGGCAGCTGGGCCGGGGCCTCGCCCGCAAGCCAGCGGCGTATGTGGTCCTCAAGGGCGTCCGAAAGCTCCCGGGCCCTGGCGTTGGTCTCCTCCACGAACTCCTCGCCCCCGGCGCTGTTGGCGGCGGCCAGCTCGATCCTCTCGTCGTTGGTCAACTGCGGCAGCTCGGTGTGGGACCAGTAGTTGGTGTATGCGGGAAGGATCTGCGACTCTTCCTCCGGCTGCGCTTCCGCGACCTCGTTGCCGGGGCTTGCATCTTCGCCTCCACCGCAGCCGCAGGCGGGAAGCAGGGCTACGCACATCATCACCGCCAGCACAAGAGAGGGAAACTTATGGGCCATGCGTTCTCTCGTCCCCCTTTTACCTCGCTTAGAGTTCATCTCCATCGCCCCCGTGTGTCTATCTCCCGACGTCCATACGCATAGTATCGTGTGTAATTATTATCATAATGTTAACCCGCTCTTATGAATCCCTTAAAAAAAGGGACGGGCGCTGACCCTCCCGCCGTCCCGGCGAACATGCGCGAACGCCGGTGCGGAGATACGGGGCGCCATGCGGGATGATCCACACCACCGCAACTTCGCACCCCCCGGGCTATAATCCGAAAAGCCGAGAAAGGCGAAGGGAATAATGTTTCCGTCCATGGAGAGGACCCGAAATATACGGAAGAAAAGGAGGGGGTCACCATCAACGACAAGGCCATATCCGTGCAAGGCCTCAGCAAGGCCTACGGGGAGGTCCAGGCCCTGAAAGGCGTGGATTTCGATGTAGCGGCGGGGACCGTTTTCGGGCTGCTGGGACCGAACGGCGCCGGTAAGACCACCATAGTGCGCATAATCAGCACCGTCCTCAAGCCGGACGGAGGAAGGGCGGAGGTGATGGGCCACGACGTCGTCCGCGACGCAGCCGAGGTGCGCTACCGCATAGGGCTGGCGGGGCAGTATGCAGCCGTCGACCCCCAGCTCACGGGGAGGGAGAACCTGCGCCTCATCGGCCGTCTCGCCCAGATGCCCAGGAAGATGGCGGTGGCGCGGGCGGACGAGCTGCTGGAGCGCTTCGGGCTCAGCGATGCCGCATCGCGGCCGCTGCGCACCTATTCGGGTGGGATGCGCAGGCGCCTCGACGTCGCCGCGGCCCTGGTGCAGAAGCCACCGGTGTTGCTCATGGACGAGCCCACGACGGGACTCGATATCCAGAGCCGCAGCGAGCTGTGGGAGGTCACCCGGGAGCTGGTTGCCGAGGGATCGACAGTGCTGCTCACCACCCAGTATCTGGAGGAGGCGGACCAGCTGGCGGACCGCATCGCGGTAGTAGACCGGGGCACGGTGGTGGCCAACGATACCGCCGCCGCCCTCAAGGCCCGTCTGGGCAGTACCACCATCGAGCTGGGCATGGAAAACGAGGACCTTGCTTTGAGTGCCGAGAGGGCCCTCGCGGACCTTTTCGCCGACCACACGGAGCGCGAGGGCGACAAGGTGCGCATCACGTCCAGCCAGGGTCCGATGGCGCTCATCGATGTGCTGCGCTCCTTGGAGGGCCAGGGCCTGGCCCCGGTAGGCATGTCGGTGCGGGAGCCCACCCTCGATGACGCTTTCCTCGAGCTGACCGGCAGATACTGTCACGCGGACGACCTCGTGCACGAGGGGGCGATCTGCTATGGAGAATAGCGCAACCGCTGCGACCCGTACGCTGTCCCGCCACTCCATGAGGGTGGTCGGAATGGCCAGGGACACCATGGCCATCGCGCAGCGCAACCTCATCGATCTTGTGCGCGTACCGCAGCTGCTCGTGTTCACCCTTATCCAGCCCATCATCTTCGTGATCATATTCCGCTACGTGTTCGGGGGCGCGATCGCAAGCGAGCCTGGCGTCCCCTACGTCAACTACCTGATGCCGGGTATCTTCGTGCAGACCGTCGTCTTCGGCTCCATAACCACGGGCGTGAGCATGGCCACCGACCTCAAGAGCGGGCTCGTCGAGCGCTTTCTCTCCCTGCCCATGACCCGTACGTCGGTGCTGGCGGGCCGCACCATATCGGACCTGATCCGCATGGTGCTGGTGATAGCCCTTATCGTGATCGTCGGTTTTGCCGTGGGTTTCCGGGTACAGACCAACGCGCTCTCTTTCATCGCGGGGCTGCTGCTGGTCCTCCTCTTCGCCTACGCACTGCTGTGGGTATTCGTCTTCGTGGGGCTTGCGGTGGGCGATCCCGAGAGCGCACAGGCGGCCTCGTTCCCGGTCATCGCGCCTCTGGTGTTCGCGTCATCCGCGCTGGTCCCGGTGAGCACCATGCCTTCTTGGCTGCAGGGGTTCGCGACCTATCAGCCGGTATCGGCCACCGCCAATGCAGTGCGCGCGCTGAGCCTCGGGGGGCCCACGCTCGCCTACGTGCTGCAGACGCTCGCCTGGTGTGCGGGAATCCTTCTGGTCTTTGTGCCCCTGTCTATATGGCGTTATCGCCACGCG
>JAFGDU010000053.1 GCA_016931915.1 Actinomycetota bacterium | reverse complement strand
TGGTGGTTCTGCACGTTACGGAAGAGGGCCAGGAAATCGTACATCCACAGCCCCATGGCGATGATGGGCAGCGGGGCCTTGTCCCCCTTGTAGACCGGGAAGATGAAGGACTGCGGCCAGACCACGTGGGGCGCGTTGAGCAGCAGGCGCCTCCGCTCGCGGCACGCCTCGAAGACCAGCTTGAAGTCGAACATCTCCAGGTAACGCAGCCCACCGTGCACCAGCTTGGAGGAGCGGGAGCTGGTCCCGAAAGCCCAGTCGTTCTTCTCCACGATGGCGGTGGAGAGACCCCTGCTGACCGCATCCCGTGCGGCACACGCGCCGGTTATCCCTCCCCCGATCACCAGGACGTCGAATACCTTGCCCTGTGCCTCTTCGATGTGGTCCTTTCTCTGCTGCGACGAAAACATACTCCTTCAGCTCCTTCTCATACCAGGCAGGGTGTTATCATACGCTCATTGATATCGGCATCTCGCTGCCGCCTCTGCATAGGGCCATACCTCTCTTAGTATATATAGTTACACCCCCCGCCGACACGTAAAAGATCAGTGCGCTCGGGACCCCGGTCGCGGCCGTAGCAGGGCGGGTAACGGCATCGCCGGGCGTGCTGGGAGTGATGATCTCGCGGCGCAATACGCGATCCGTGCCATGCCGGTGAAGCAGGGGCGCGTTCCAAGTCACGAACCCGCACATGCCGGTCCATGCGGTATAATACATTCCATTCTCACTGATATTTGCTCAAGGTGTTTTTAACGACCGCAAAACCAATGCGGCGCGAACGACAGCTATCAGCCGGGGGCTTGCAGCCGCCACACAAGGGAGATCAAACAGCCGCCTTACCCCGGGAAAGCATTTCCGCCGGGATGGTAAGACCACAGGAGGGGAAAATGACCGAGAGATTCGACGCGGAAGGGTTCCTTAAAGAGCGCATGGAGTGGATCGAGGAGAACAAGCCACTCATCCACCACATCACCAACTTCGTGGTCATGAACGAGACCGCCAACGCCACCCTCTGCCTGGGAGCGCTACCGGTGATGGCCCACGCCGCCCAAGAGGTGGAGGAGATGGCCGCGCAGGCGGGAGCCCTGGTGTTGAACATGGGCACCCCCTACCCCGACCTGGAGACGGCAATGCTGGCCGCGGGCAAGTCCGCCAACCGCTCGGGCGTGCCCGTGGTCTTTGACCCCGTGGGCGCCGGGGCCACCGCCTACCGTACGCGTATCGCCAGGCAGCTGCTGGACGAGGTGCGCTTCGCGGCCATACGCGGCAACGCCGCCGAGATGGCGGTACTGGCCGGCGTGGAGGCCGAGATACGCGGGGTGGATTCCCTGGGCGTGAAGGGCGAGGTCGCGGACATCGCCGCGACACTGGCCGAATCGCTGGGATGCGTGGCCGCCGTCACCGGCGAGGTCGACGTGGTGAGCGACGGCAAGCGCACAGCGCGCGTGAGCAACGGACATCCCCTCCTGGGCAGGGTCACCGGCACGGGATGCATGGCCACCACCGCCATAGCCGTACTCCTCGCCTCGGGGGAGCCCTACCTGGAGGCTGCCGCAGCCGGCCTGGCCTTGTTCGGCCTGGCCGGGGAGAAAGCGGCCGGCTCCTCGGGGAGGCTCCCGGGAAGCTTTCACGTGGAGCTCTACAACACCCTTTACGAGCTGAGCACGGTGAGGAAGCTCAAGGGCATAAGGGTGGAGCTGTAAGGTATCCCCCTATCCTACCGAATCGATGACTCCGCCTCCCAGGACCTCGTCCCCGCGGTAGAGCACGGCATGCTGACCGGGGGTCAGGGCCCAAACCCTGCGCGCGAAAAAGATCTCGCAGCCGTCATCGCTCACTTCGACCCTGCACGGCTCGGGTACTGTGTTGTAACGCACCATGGCCTCGGCGGCGAAGGAATCGCCCGGGGGCTCGCCCTTCACCCAGTGCGGCGATGCCGCGCGCAGCCACTTCCCAGGCACCTCCTCCTTCCTGCCCAGGATGACCGCCTGGCGCGACGGATCCAGCGCCACCACGTAGAGGGGGCAGGGGGCGGAGATGCCCAGGCCGCGCCGCTGGCCTATGGTATGAAAGGCTATTCCGCGGTGTTCGCCCAGCTTCGCTCCGGCGGTATCCAGGACGGGACCGGGGGCCATGGCCTCCGGGTAACCGCGGGAGATGAAGTCACGGTAACTCCCCCCGCACAGGAAGCATATCTCCTGGCTCTCTCCGCGCTCGTCGCCGGCAAGCCCGTGCGCGAGAGCGGTCTTTCGCACCTCCTCCTTGTACCTCTCGCCGTTGGGGAAGAGGCAGCGGGACAGCCGCTCCCGTCCCAGGCCGTAGAGGACGTAGGACTGGTCCTTGCTCGTATGTGACGCACGCAGCAACGTATGGTAACCCGCATCGTCCAGGCAGGTGCGGGCGTAATGCCCGGTGGCGACGGCACCCGCCCCCAGTTCGTCCGCCACCTCCACGAGGGTGGGGAACTTCACCAGGCGGTTGCATTCCACGCAGGGGTTGGGGGTGCGGCCGCGCAGGTACTCGCGCACAAATGGCTCCACTATCAGCGCGTGGAAGCGCTCCCTCAGGTCTATGACCACGTGTTCTATATCAAGTACGCGAGCGGCGCGAGCGGCTTCCTCCACCATGGCGGTGGAGCAGCGGGCCGCCGGGACGGCACCGGAACCCCGATCATCCTCCCACATGCGGAAGGTCACCCCGGCTACGCGGTACCCCTCATCCACCAGGGCTGCCGCGGCGGCCGAGGAATCCACTCCCCCGCTCATGGCTACGACTACGCTGGTTCCTTCGCTGACCATACCCCACCATCCACCGGGTATTTCCGAGACCATATCACCTTTAAGATACTACAGCCTCAACACTAACGGGGATAAGACGGCATTGGGGTGCGAGCCGACAGGCAAAGACTCGAAATCCGGGCGTGAATGAAGTCCTCGGTCAGATCAAGATGTGTACGCCTGACCCTTTGTGTCGTTTGAACGGCTGACCCCATTATGCTATGGGTTTTATCGTTGACATGGCGCCTTGAATCATTTATCTTTAACCAACATTACTTGTTAATGGCAAATATTGAATAGGAACAACAGTTAGAAATGGCAAAAAAAGAAGAGACGGAACTCGAGCATTATACGCGCGAACTGTGGGACACCATCATACGCATCATCCACGGCTTCCGCACCGGCATCGCCGGGGGCGAGGATGCGGAAGCGGCAGAACTGACCTTTTCCCAGATAATGCTGCTCATGGACCTGCGGAGGTCCGGCACTTCCAGCATGGGCGAGCTCTCCAGGCGCCTGCGCATAAACCAGGGTGTTGCCACCCGCATGGTGGACCGGCTGCTGGAAAAGGGCATGGTGGAGAGGGAGAGGGACACCGATGACCGCCGCGTGGTGCTGGTGTCGGCGACGAAGAAGGGAAGCTCTATTGTTCAGGATGTAGAGAGACTCAACCGAGAGAAGATGACGGAGCTCTTCAAGCTCGTACCGAAAAAAGAGAGGGCCGACCTCCTGGCGCTCCTAAAGGAAATAGAGAAGCAGTTCGAAAAAGAAGGGACGCCCTAAGCTGCGATGATTGCGGGGATGGGAATGTTGGACGGGTTACCTGGAAACCTCGGAGGTATTTTAAGTTGAAGATTTTCGAATTCCTGGCGAGTCAATCCGAGAAGAGACCTTGGCTGGTGGTGATCGTGGCCGTCCTGATCACCATCTTCCTCGCCGCGGGCCTCCCGCGCATAAGCACGGAGCTGAGCCAGGAAGCCATGATGCCCAAGGACTACGAGTCGATACAGGCCTACGACGAGGTGAAGGAGCTTACCGGGGGCATCACCACGGAAGCAGTCCTGGTGGTGGCCGACGTGGCCGACCCGGAGGTTGCCAAGGTCATCTACGGTTGGGGCATGGAGAAGATGGAGGAGGCGGGCTTCGAGGAGGGGTCCATCCTCAAGGTTGAGACCTACCTCGATTTCATCAAGTACAGGCTGCCCGAGCTGATGAAGATGGCGGGTGTGGAGGGCGGCATCGATCTCGATGCCATAGATGATGCCATGCTCGCGCAGTTCCTGCAGTTCTACATCCATCCGGATCCGGATTCCCCGGTCATGGGCATGCTCGCCGCCTACTTCGGGGACAGTTTCACCCCCGAGATACAGAACCAGTTTCTCACGGTCTTCGAGGACAACAGCGAGAACATCGCCAAGATGGTCTCGCAGGATGGAGATGCGACCATCATCACCCTCCAGCTCAATTCCGAGCTGACCCAGAACGAACTCTCGGCAATGGGTAAAAAAATGCGGGAATTCGTCTCAGGCGAGTTCGCCGGCATCGAGGGAGTGGAGACCTATATAACCGGTGAGGCCACGAGCACGCAGGACTCCCTGGATTTCATGCAGAGAGAGACGACCAAGCTCATGACCATCGCCTTCATCTTCATCATGCTCGTCCTCTACCTCACCTTCCGGCGTTTCTCCGACGTGGGCCTGCCGCTGCTGATCATCATCGTGGCCATCTTCTGGCTGCTGGGGTTGATGGGCTGGGTGGGCATCACCTACACCACCATGAGCGTGGCCATCATGCCCCTGATGCTGGGCATCAACATCGCCTACGTCATCCATATCCTGAGCCGCTACTACGAGGAGAGGGAGGACGGCCTCAGCGTGGACCTCTCCGCCACCACCGCCATCAAGACGGTGGGAGTGGCGGTGTTCCTCACAGCCATCACCACCATCATAGGATTCTCGTCCTTCATGATCACCGATATCCCCCCCATGCGGGACTTCGGGCTGCTGTGCATGCTGGGCATCGCCTTCAGTTTCCTGCTCTCTCTGACCCTGCTGCCGGCCATCGTCGTGCTTAGGGACCGCAGGAAGAAAAAGGAGAAGCTCGAGGCTCACCTGGAAAAGATGCGCGCGAGAAGGCGCGACGCATGGTACGGGCGGATAATCGACAACGGCCTGGTCAGGATGGCACTGGTCTCGGGGCGCCACCACTGGACGGTGGCGATAATAACCCTCGCCCTGGCGGCCTTCGCCGTCTTCGCCGTGTTCAACGTGAAGACCGGCGCCGACATCAACAAGATGTTTCCCGAGGGTCTGCCCAGCACGGAGGCCGGCGAGATGATCACCGAGATCTTCGGCCCCCAGAACAGGGATATCATCTTGGTCAAGGGGGATATCTACGACCCCGCGAACCTCGTCGCCATGCTGGAGCTGGAGGAGGCCATACCCCTCGACCCGCGCAACCTGCCCGACAGCGAGGATTACTTCGCGCGCGACAGGATCAGTTCCATCGCGGACTACATCGTGCAGTTCAACGAAGGCGTTATCCCGGAATCCAGGGAGGGGGTGCAGGAGAAAATCAACGAGTTGAGCGCGATCATGCCCGTCAGCGTCTTCATGAACGAGGGCGGCGACACGGCCATGATCTACCTGAACTCGGGGTTCCCGGACACGGAGGACGAGCTTAGGGTCAAGACCAATATCGTGCGCGACCAGTCAGCCGTCATCGCGGAGGAAAGCGACCTGCAGTTCTCCGCCACCGGCTTTACCGTGCTCGTGGCCGACCTCATGGGCAACATCCTGCCCACCCAGCTCAAGACCTCCGGTCTGGCGCTACTCCTCTGCGCCCTGGTCCTCATCATCGTGTTCAAGTCCTTCGTCTACGGTTTCGCCACCCTGATAGTCGTGGTGTGCGGCATGATAGCGGAGCTGATATTCCTCTTCGCCATGGGCTGGCCCCTGGACCTGATGACGGTGATGGTGGCCGCACTGGTCATCGGCGCGGGCATAGACTTCGGCATTCATATCACCCACCGTTTCCGCGAGGAGTGGCACCACGGCGGCATACCACTCGAGGAGGCCCTGAAAAATACCGTGCTGCACGTGGGACGGGCCCTGGTGGCGGCCGCCCTGACTACCTGCGGCGTCTTCGCCGTCATCGGCTTCTCCAGCATGGGTATGATGCAGAGGTTCGGTTGGGCTACCACCGTGGGCCTGCTGGGTGCCCTCTTCGGGGCGGAGCTGGTGCTTCCCAGTGTACTGGCCATCGTATCCAGATACGGCAAGAACAACAGGGCGCGAGCCGTCGCTGCGGCCAATAACGGACCCGGCGCAACGCCGGATGGGGACGTTTCCACGGCCACCGGCCCCGCACCCGCGCCGGAAGCGGGGCCCGAAACACGGGGCGGTGACGGATAACCGCTCCCTCCGCATACGTGGAGAGCCCTCCCGCCGGGTTTGGGATATAATCGTAGCGTCGCATCCGGGAAGGCCCCGGCCCATCCCGGATATCGCCCATACGGATTCGGAGCGGTAGATGGCATTCATCCAGCGTATAATCCCTGGGATCTGCAAGATCCAGCTCTCCATGCCCTTCAGGATGGACCACGTTAACGTCTATCTCCTGGAGGGTTCGCCCCTTACCCTCGTCGACACCGGCCCCATGATGGAGGGGGTCGAGGAAGACCTCACCGGGGCGCTGCGGCAGCTGGGGCATGAACCGTCCCACCTCGAGCGCATCGTGCTCACCCATACCCACCCCGACCACATGGGCCTTGCCGCCCGCCTCAAGGAGGCCAGCGGCGCCGAGCTCCTCTGCCACCGGCTGGCGGCTCCCAAGGTCACCGACTACCGCGGGGCGGTGATGGAGGAGATGGAGGAACTGCTGCGCCTGAGCCGGATGCTCGGCCTCCCCCCCGACCTCATGCGGCTGAACCAGGAGATGATGGACCAGTGGCTGGAGGTAGCGGGGTCGACCCGGGCCGACCGCCTGCTGGAGGGGGGAGAGCTGCTCGCGGGCGACCCCTTCGCCCTCAAGGTCATCTACACCCCCGGCCACAGCCTGGACCACATCGTGCTCTCGCTCCCGGACTACCGTCTCCTGGTCACCGGGGACCTCCTCCTGGACAAGATAACGCCCAACCCCGATATCTATCCCGGCGAGGAGGGGGAGATGCTCAGCGGTCTGCCCGACTTTCTGCAATCCATAACCGGGCTCATGGACATGCCGGTGATCCAGGCCCTTCCCGGGCACGGCAACTGCATCTCCGACTTCCGCGGCCGCATCCTGGATATCCTCACCCACCACGAGCAGCGCAAGCGCTATATCGTGGCCAACCTCAGGGGGCGCGAGATGACCATCCTCGCCATGGGCCTCGACCTCATCCAGTTCGTCCAGGCCGAGATGTCGCCATCCAATATCTTCCTGGCCATGCGCGAGGTCTTCGGCCACCTGGTCATCCTGGAGGAGGAAGAGGAAGTCATCCGGGAGGTCCGCGAAGGCACCTGGTTCTATCACGTCGAATAACCTTCACCCTATCACCCTCAACCCTTAGAATAACGCCAGGAGGTAGAGGTTGACATGATCCTAGCGTTGGCGGTGGTCCTGGCCCTGGTCGCGACCACCATGATCAACTACAGCGGATATATGCAGAAACGGGAGCTGGACAAGCTCCCACTCATAGGCTCCCTCAAACCCCTGGAGACCGTGAAGGCCTTCATCAAGTGCCGCCCCTGGCTGGAGGCCCAGGGGCTGCAGTTCGGGGGAACCTTCATCAAGGCCATCGCAGTGGGGCTGGCGCCCCTTTCGGTCGTACAGCCCATAAACACGGCGGGCATCGCGGTGCTGGCCGTCCTGGCCATCACCAAGCTCGGAGAAAGGCCGACCTTATCGGACTGGCTGGGCATCGGCACCATAATCGTGGGCCTGATCATGCTCGGCCGCACCCTCATCGGCGTGCCGAGCAAAGCCTTCTCCTACAATCCCATCGTGCTCTGGTTCTTCGTCATCTTCTTCTTCGCAGTAGCCGGCTTATCGCTCTACAACGGGTTCACCAAAAAGCACCCCAATGCGCCCAACCTCATCGCGGTGGCATCCGGGGTGCTGATAGGACTCACCGCCGTCATCATCAAGCTGGGCTGGAACGATGTCGGCAGCCGCTTCTGGGAGAACGGTTTTCGCAACGCCCTCCTCTCCCCATACCTCTACCTCATCATACTCCTGCCCGTTATCACCCTGGTGCTGGACCAGATCGCCATGCAGCGGGGGAAGGCTATCATCGTGGTTCCCATAACCACCGGCATGTCCAACCTCATACCCATCATCATCGGCATCGTTGCCATGCACGAGCCCATGCCCTCATCCGCGGGGATGTTCCTGCTGCGCCTGGCATCCTTCGTATTCATCATCGGTGGCTCCATCATCCTCTCCCTGCGCCGTGAGGAAGAGGAGGATAAGAGCCCCGCAGAGCCCCCGGGGGGGCCCAGGCAAAGGTCCGCACGTGAGATCTCGGTTTATGACCAAGATACATTTGCGGACTTATAGACTGCGACTGACAGCCTGCATCGCGTAAGCGATTAGGCCAGCCGACGGGTGGCCTAACGTGTCCCAGCGCCTCCACATTTCCGAATGTGGGGGCCTGGCACGCGTGATCTGCGCTGCCACGTGGTAAAATAGTGGAGCCGGTGAGAGGAATCGAACCTCCAACCGTCCGCTTACAAGGCGGGTGCTCTACCATTGAGCTACACCGGCCCACCGCCCTAATTATATAAGACCAGCGCACGTTCTGTGCCCTCCGCAGATGTCATTGCGAGGCGCCGTCTCCGGCGCCGCAGCAATCCCCTTATGTCCACAACCCGATCTCTTACCAAAGGGGATCGCTTCGCTGCGCTCGCGATGACAGAAGAAGAGCGCACCTGGCGGGTTCCTGCCGGGGATCGCTTCGCTGCGCTCGCGATGACAGAAGAAGAGCGCACCTGGCGGGTTCCTGTTGGGGATCGTTTCACTTGTGGTTGCGATGACAGCTTTTCACCGGACCATTTCGATAACCCTGGGGCTTACCTATAGCGCATCTCGTCGAGAAGGCGGCGGACCTCCTCGCTCACCCGGTCCTCGAGGTGGGAGCGGCTTCCCGCTGCCATGCGCTTTATCTCCTCGCGCGTCTCGTGCAAGGCATCCGCGGTCATCCCCAGCAGCGACTGCGCGTCGATGGTCCTCGCGCCGAAGCCGCTGACGAGGCCGGTCAGCAGGCGGTCGGACGTGGCGACCACCACCTCGTTGTTAGGGACCAGGCGGCGCACGATCCTCTCGATGAAGGCGTCCGCTGACTGCTGCCTGCGGGTGAAGACCACCGTCATACTCCCACGCTCCTGCACCACGGGTTGGGGCTGGCTGGACCCGGCCGCATCGAACACCACCACGACCACCTCATAATGGTCGGGGGTGGCCAGGGGCGAAAGCTCCTTGAGCAATCCTTCCCGCGCCGCATCCTGGTCTTTCTCGACGGTGGCAGCAAGCTCGGGATGGGCATAGATGATGTTATAGCCGTCCACCAGCAGAGCTTTCATAGCCCTTTCCTCTGGCGGATCGCCTCGTAGATGATCACCGCCGCCGCCACGGAGACGTTCAGCGACGATACCCTGCCGAACATGGGTATGTTCACCAGCAGATCGCAGTTCTCTCGCACGAGACGATGCAACCCCTCACCCTCCGAGCCCATGACCAGGGCGAGGGGGCCGGTCAAGTCGGCCTCGAAGCAGGTTTTCTCGGCGCGCACTTCCGCGCCCACCACCCACATCCCCAGCTTTTTCAGCTCCTTCATCACGCTCACCAGGTTGGGCACGGTGGCTATGGGGAGGTTCTCCACCGCCCCGGACGAGGAGTGGAAAACCGCGGGGGTCACCGGAGCGGCGCGGCTGCGCGGCAGCAGCATGGCATCCACGCCCGCGGCCTCGCAGGTCCTCGCCATGCTGCCCAGGTTGCGGGGGTCGGTCACGCTGTCGAGAAGGACCACGAACGGCTCCGGGTTCTCCTCCAGGGAAGCATACATGTGCTTGAAGGTGGTATAGCGGTAGGGTTCCACCCTGAGGATCACACCCTGGTGGGTCTCGGATATGGCCAGGCGCTCGATCTCCCGCCGCGGCAGGTAGCTGACGGCGAGGCGCCTGTTGCGGGCGGCGGCCTTGATGTCGTCCAGTATCCTGCCGGGCTGCATGCCCTCGGCCAGCAGCAGCTCGTATACTTCCCGGTTGCCCCGCAGGGCTTCCAGCACGGCTCGCCTTCCCTCGACTTGCTCGTATCGCAACGCAGCTCAAGCCTCCTCTACGATATAACGGCGATGTAGGGCATACCGGGGTAGGATCATGCGGAAGGTCCCACGTATTTCCAGCGCTGCCCATCGCGCAGGTCGTCCACGCGTATACCGAGTTCGCGCAGGCGGGTCCGGATGAGATCCGCGGTCTCGAACTGCCTGTTCTCGCGTGCCACCGCCCTAACCTCCAGGAGCAGCTCGATCAGGCGCTCGGCGGTAGGAAATCCGCCCGACGTTTCCTCGCTACTTGCTCCTGCCCCGCGGCTTTCCGCCTCCACCGCTTCCGGGGAGAACAGCCCGAGAATGTTGCATAGTTTCAGCAGCGTATCCCTGCCGTGGCTGGCCACCATGGGCGCAGCCGGCGTCTGGTAACGCTCCTGCTCATCCAGGTAGGTGTTGAGCTCCTTGGCCAGTTCGAATATGACCCCGATGGCGCGTGCGGTGTTGAAATCGTCGTCCATGGCCTCCTCGAAACGCCGCTCGAAATCGAAGAAGGAATCCGAGAGGGCGACCTCCCTCTGCGTGCGCTGCGGCGCGGTTCTCAAGCCAGGTCTGGCCATGAACGCATCCAGGGCAAAGAAGCAGTTCTCCAGGCGCTCGTACGCCCGCCTCGCCTCTTCCAGCGCCTCCGGACCGAAATCGATGGGGTTGCGATAATGTGTCTGCAGGGCCAGGAGCCGCACGGCGTCGGCCGGATACTTCTTGAGGATCTCCCGCACCAGGATGATGTTCCCCAGCGACTTGGACATCTTCTCCTCCTGGATGTTCACGAAGCCGTTATGCAGCCAGTAGCGCACGAAAGGCTCCGTGCCGGCGAAAGCCTCGGACTGGGCGATCTCGTTCTCGTGGTGAGGAAAAACCAGGTCCTGGCCGCCGCCGTGGATATCGAACCCCATACCAAGGTAGTGCAGGGACATGGCCGAGCACTCGATATGCCAGCCCGGCCGCCCCTTCCCCCAGGGCGAATCCCAGGCCGGTTCACCCGGCTTCGACGCCTTCCAGAGCGCGAAGTCCATGGGGTTGGCTTTTCTCTCGTCCACCTCCACCCTCTCGCCGGCGCGCATATCGTCCAGGGAACGGCCCGAGAGCTTTCCGTATCCCTCGAAGCTCTCCACGCGGAAAAAGACATCGCCATCGACGGCGTAAGCGTAGCCCTTGTCCACCAGCCCCTGGATCATCTCGATCATGCGGGGGATGGTCTCGGTGGCACGGGGGGCTACATCCGGTGGCTTGACGTTCAAGGCCCGCATGTCCTCCAGGAAAGCCGCCTCGTAGAGAAGCGCGATCTCGCCCGGTTCCTTTCCCTCCTCGCGGGCACGGTTGATTATCTTGTCGTCCACGTCGGTGAAGTTCTGCACGTAGAGGACCTCGTAACCCCGGTAGGAGAGATAACGCCGGATGACATCAAAGACGAGATAGGCCCTGCCGTTGCCCACGTGAATGTAGTTGTACACGGTGGGGCCGCAAACGTACATTCCGACCTTGCCCTCCTCGCGGGGGCGGAATTCCTCCTTGCGGTGGCTCATGGTGTTGTAGACTGCCAGGCTCATGCGGTGCCTCTCCCCTCGCTTTGGTCCGGCTTTACCTGTGTCGGTCTCATGCTGTCGGCGATGCTGTCCTCGACCTCGTGCAATTCCTCCTCGGCATGGCGCAGCTTGTCCTCGGTTATCTCCAGCTCCAGCTGGGTCTTCACCAGGCGGTCCTCCAGCCTCTTGACCAGGTTGTCGATGGCCTCGATCTGGTCCATCACCGGGTCGGGGATGGCCTCGTGGTGGAGGTCGACCACCGGCTCTCCCTCCTGCATAACCACACGGCCGGGTATACCGACCACGGTGCACCGTGGCGGCACGTCCCGGATGACCACCGCGCCCGCGCCCACCTTGGAGTCATCGCCGACGGTGATCGGCCCCAGCACCTTGGCGCCCGCGGCGATGACCACGTTCCTGCCCACGGTAGGATGGCGCTTTCCCTTCTCCTTGCCCGTACCCCCCAGGGTCACGCCCTGGTAGAGGGTGACATAATCCCCGATCTCCGAGGTCTCGCCGATGACCACGCCCATACCGTGGTCGATGAAGACCCCTTTTCCGAACCTCGCCCCGGGGTGGATCTCGATCCCCGTAAGCAACCGGTTGACATGGGAGATCAGGCGGGGCAGCACCGGCACGTCCATGTTCCAGAGGAAATGAGCCAGGCGGTGCATCCACAGGGCATGCAGGCCGGGATAGGCGAGGATTATCTCCAGCATGTTGCGGGCAGCCGGGTCCCTGTCCCGCACGGCCTCTATATCCTGCCTATAGGTCTCCAGCACGATCTCTCCTTTCCTGGCTCTCCTAGGGCTAATTATAAAGACCGGACGTGAAAGATTGAAACCATGTCCCGTAGCTCGCAGCTCTCAGCTCTGGGAATAAAATGACGGGATGCGAGATGCGATGTCTTACGTCCAGATGCGGCGGGCCAGCTGGTATGAGGGACACTGCGCCTTCCAGGGGGTGGTGGCGGTGCGGGCGCAATGGCGACAGGAGACCAGCATCTGGGTGCTCCACTGGGACGCGAAGAGGGCCGCGTAAGCGGCAAACCGCTTACTGTCTCCCCAAGCTGCGGTGAATGGCAGCAGCAGCATGCCCGCAACGGACAGCCCTTCCGCAGCGTAGCCCGCGCGCGTGAGGGTGCGGTCCGGCTGAGGGGAGAACATACGCGCGGCGAGCAGCCCCAGGTTGTAGAACTCGCACTTCTTGCCGTAATGCTCGCAGCGCGTGCAGATTAGATACTTGCACAGGGTAAACCAGGAGGTGGTTGCGGCCGCCCAGAGCGGGAAGAGCTTCCTGCGGTAGCGTGCCACGAGATAGCCGCCGGCGGCGATGGCGGCAAGGCCGGCCGCGCTCTCCACCGCGATGGCCGCGGGCGAGACCTCACACCACTGCTGTACCGGTTCCACTTCGACCATTACCCACCTCCATAGCCACGGTTGCGAGAATACTGTTTACCTGATCGCCTCCAATGCCGCCCGCAGTCGCTCTACACATTCCTGCCTTCCGAATACAGCCATGAGATAGTGCAGGGACGGGCCCTTATCCAGACCGGTCAGCGCCACCCTCACAGGCATGAGGATCTCCTTGGGCCTCAGCTCTTTCTCCGCGTAGTATTCCTTCAACCTTCCGATCACATCGTCCGCATCTTTTATGCTCTCTATATCTGAATGTCCGAGGATATCTATTGCTTTGTCGACCACGTTTGCCGCCACTTTCCCGCGCAGCCATTCCGCCGCGTGCTCGTCAGGAGAACGCGGCGGCCCGTACGGCTCCAGGTAGGCGGGCAGTTCTCCCAGGGTAACGAGATTATCCAGCACCGACTCCACCATGAGGGGAAAATGCGGGTTCCCTTCCCATGCGGGTGCGTATTCCCTCGCATACTCCACCAGCTCAGCGGCGGACAGGGCGCGCAGGTGCTTTCCGTTCAACCAATCGAGTCGCTGCTTGTCGAAGACCGCCGGGCTGGCGGACAGGTCGCCGATATCGAAGAGATGAACGAGGTCTTTCAGGCCTAAAACCTCTCTGCCCTCAGGGGGCGACCACGAGAGCAGCGCCAGGTAATTCGTGATGGTCTGGGGGAGATAACCCATAGCGCGGTAATCGCGCACGGCCGTGGCGCCATGGCGCTTGCTCATTTTCGCCCCGTCCGGCCCCAACAGCAGGGAGTGGTGCAGGTAGTTAGGGGCCTGATATCCCAGGGCATCGTAGAGCAGCATATGGCGGGCGGTGTTGGTGAGGTGGTCCTCTCCCCTTACGACATGGGTTATACCCATGCTGGCATCATCGACTACCACCGAGAAATTGAAACCGGCGCTCCCGTCAGAGCGTACGATGATGAAATCACCGAGAACGCCCGGGGGGAAACGCACGAATCCGTGCAGCAGATCCTGGAACGCGACCTCCTCGTGCGGTACCCGGAAACGCAGGGCCGGTCGCTTGCCCTCCGCCTCCCGGGCCTCGATCTCCTCGGGCGAGAGTTCGCGGCACGCGCCGCTGTATATGGGTGTGCGCCCCTCTGCCAGCGCCCGCTGCTTGCTCTCCTCCAGTTCCTCCGCAGTGCAATAGCAGCGGTAGGCCTTGCCCGCCGCTTGCAGCTTCCGCGCATGCTCGCGATATATCTCACCCCGCTCGCTCTGGCGATACGGCGCGTGCGGTCCTCCCTTGTCCGGACCTTCGTCCCAGTCAAGACCCAGCCAGCGCAGATCGTCCAGGATGGACTCCTCGAGCTCGCGGCTGGAGCGCGCGGGATCGGTATCCTCCACGCGCAGTATCATGGCACCACCCTGGCCGCGCGCGAATAGCCAGTTGAAAAGCGCCGTACGCGCCGATCCCATATGTAGCCTGCCCGTAGGAGAAGGGGCGAATCTTACCCTTACCATCACATCACCCGGTGGAATCATTCACACGAAGTGCCTCATGCCGCGATTCTATCAGACCTGGGGTCAGCCCTCCATATTCAACTTGATCCGTCAAAGGTCTCGTCTGACCACATACATAAGCGATCACGTGGAATATGGAGGGCTGACCCCTGGCCGATTCGATTGTAGCAACTCATTGAGCTTGTATATTCAACTTGATCCGTCAAAGGTCTCGTCTGACCACATACATAAGCGATCACGTGGAATATGGAGGGCTGACCCCTGGCGGATCCCCTAACCGCGGGGGTTTACTTTCACCAGCAGGTCGCCGTCGGTGTTGATCTCCCAATCCACAACGCTATCCACGTTGAACGCCATCTCGAAGAGGGCCTGTGCGAATCCGATCACCGAGTGATGCAGGGTCGGGTTCTCCAGTCTCACGTGCAGGCCGGTGGCACCCATCCTGAACTCGCTGAGATCGCCCAGGCCGCGGTAGGCGAACTGGGTGCGGAAATCCGCCTCGCTCAGCAGTCCCTCTATGGAGAAAAAGCCGGTCTTGATGAAGCGCCGCTGCGCCTCGATCACCGCGCGCGGGATGGCCTCGCCGAGTTCCTTCTCCAGCTCGTCGAACACGTCCTGCAAGCCCGTTTCCCCGTTTATGGAGATCCTGCGATCGGTGTAGGCGCTCCCGATCAGACCCCGGTCCGCCTGCCACCTGAACCTGGAGAACACGGCGGGTCCGCCGCAGGTAGCGCATTTCTTGATATCCACGTTGCCGGGCCGGTACACGTATTCCTTTCTCGAGACCTCTCCCTCGATCTCCGGCCGATGTCGCGAGCGGTGTGCAAGCAACTCGTAGTATCCATCGGGCACTTTTTTATATTCCACCCTCCATTCCCCGCCGACAATAGCCTCGCAACCACCCGCGAAGGTGCCGCACCACAGGGGCACCGAGAAGGGGTCCTCGACCCTGATGATCACGCGATCCTCCTCGTCTCCCTCGTAGCGCAGGTCCGCGAGGGAGGCCAGCCCGAAGCCCATGAATCGCGTGGCCGTGAGCTGGCTGGAGATGGCGGTGTCCAGGACTGAAATGTCCTCGCTCAACTGCTCCTGGAATCCCTCGGGTACGAACTGGAGCACGTAATCCCTTGCTCCCCTGCGCCTGCTCTCGACGACGATGGGCTCGATGGAATGCCCGATGATCTCTCCTATACCTGCGAAGAGGGGGTCGAGGTTCTCGCACTCTAAAAAAACCACGCGGTGCTTCGTATCCCTGCGCTGTACGATGACCCCGCTATCCAGCCAGAGAAATTCGCTGGTTATATATGATGGTACTCCGCACTCGGGACATAGCTCGATCTCGGCCATCCAACGCCCCCTCGTTGTACCGGCTGCAGGATTCTCCCTCTAAAGCAATATTGTAGCAGAAGACGGCCGCGGGGTAAGTTTCGCATCGGGCCGGGGGGTGAAGAGACGACAACTCGAGAAAGTGCTCTTTGCGTGCGCGGGTGATCTAAAACGAAGGTGCCACCTCTATGGTGAGGTCGCCGTCCTCGGACAGTTCCCACTCCACCTTGCTGTAGATATCGAAGGCTTTCTCGTACAGTCCCTGGGTGAGACCGACCGCAAGCAGGGGGAGGGCGGCGTTTTCGATATGTGATCGCACGCCCCTTCTGCCCATCTTCAATTCCCTCAGGTTTCCCAGGCCCCTGAGGGCCATGCTCGTGCGCATGTTCTCCTCGCTGATGACTTCGTCGACCGAGAAGAAGCCGGAACGGATAAAACGCTTCTGTGCTTCAACCACTATGCGTGGTATGGTATCGCCCAATTCCTCCTCCAGGTCGTCGAAAATAGGCTCGATTATCGATGGTCCCGTCAACACCATCCTGCGGCCGGTTTCAGCGCTCCGGATGGATCCGTTCACCTGGTCCCAGCTGAAGTCCTTCAACCCGGCGGGAACTCCGCAGCTGGAACATCTCTCCAATTCGATGTCCCCTTCCTTGTATTCCTGATCGTAGCCCTTCCACCTCAGCCTCTCCTTGAGATGCGAGGGGTTCTCGGCCTCGAATATGGTGATCATGTAAAGGCCGGGGGATATCTCCTCGTATTCTACACCGGGTTCCCGCCCTACCAGGGCTTCTATGGAGCCCGCGAAATTCCCCACCGCTAGGGGGATCGAATAGGGCCTTTCGGCGAGAACGGATATGTAATCGCCCCTGTCGCCATCGTAGCGTACCTCGTGCAGGGAGAGATTGCCGTAGCCCATGGCCCGCCAGATAAGAAAGGTCGAATCGAAGACGATGTCCAGATCTATCTCCCGGGACCGTATCAGCGCCTTCACGTCCCCGGGGACGACGTGATCCATATAGCTGCGGGTGGAACGGCGCGACGCATCGATTATAATGCGCTCGATAGGAGCCTCTAACATCTCTGCGATGCCGTCGAATAGTGGATCGAGGTTACCGCATTCGTACAATACCAGGCGCTGGCTCGATTCTCTGCGTGACAGGATCACGCCGTTGTTCGACCATTCGTGTATGCTGGAGATATACAGGGGGACGCCGCATTCGGGACACGTATTTATTTCGGGCATAACATCTCTCCCGCTGCAAATATCGGGTTCAGTGCCTCCACCTCGCGGTAAAAGACGTTCAAGCCAGCAGTATTCTCCGGCATGTACCGTTCCTCTTCCCGTTCATCAAGTATATAGTCGCCCTTTTCACCGCCGAACTTGAAGTAACTCCGGCACGAGTTTTCATGTCCGGTTGCCATTTTAAGGTTCCATTCATCCTTGTTCGCTGGACGGGTTTATTTAGTGGCCGTGAACGCGTTGGAAACAAGGGGATATTACATCACGCCACGCCGACCGCGCAAGTCCACACCCGCACGTCCGTCGCAGGTTGTACACAACCGGGCGAGCGGTCAGAATAGGAGAAACGGTAAATCGACCATCCGCCGCGGCTGCGGGAAGAAAAGGGGTGAGCTGTACGGACATAGGGCTCATCGTCATCGGCGGGCTTAATACCGACATCGTAGCGCTGGGCGTCGACCGGCTCCTTTCGCCGGGCGAGCTTACGCGCAGTGGACGGCTTCTCATCGGACCGGGGGGCAAATCCTGCAACCTGGCACGCATGTCGTCCCCCTTGATCGCGCCCCGCAGGGTGGTTATGGTCGGGAGGACTTCCCGGGACCCCTTCGGTTTGTGGAGAGTCCCCCTCGACGCGCTTGCCGGAGAAGGCGTGAATACCGACTTTGTCAAGGTAGATGATTTCGAAGGCGCGGGGGGATATCCGGGCGTGGCCCTCATTCCCGTCACCCAGCACGGTGAGAACCAGATATACTGCGTCCCGGGCATCAACGACAGCTTCCTGCCCCGGGATATGGACGCCGCCTCGCAGCTCTTCACTACCCGTAACGGCGAACGCATGCTCGCCCTCACCCTGGAACTTCCCCTGCAGACGGCCGCGCACGCCATGCGCATGGCGGTCTCCTCGGGCATGAAGGTCATCCTCGATCCCGGCGGTATCAACGAGGGCGAGGACTACCGCGGACTCCTGGGCCTCGGCCCGTATCTCCTTGTTCCCAACGAGCACGAGGCCAGGATACTCACGGGGATCGAGGTCACGGGCATGGCGTCGGCACGCGAGGCCGCCCACGCCCTCTTTGCCATGGGCGCGGCCAATGTCGTGCTTACCCATGGCGAGCGGGGGGCTTATGTCTTCGACGGCGCGCGAGAAAGACATATCGCTGCACCGCCCACCGGCGCATCAGGAACCGCTGACGCAACCGGGTGCGGGGACCAGGTCACCGCGGTGCTGTGCGCGGAGATTCTGCTTGGTGTGAGCGTTATGGAGGCGAGTGAAGCCGCGGTCCTCGCCGGCACGCTGCAGTATCATCGCCCGGGAATACAACCTGTCACGCGGGAGGAACTGGAGGAGGCCATGAGGAGGGAGGAGCGCTCTTGAAGAAGAGGATTATCATCGACACCGACCCAAATATCCACTTGAGGGGCAAAGACATCGACGATGCTTTGGCCATCCTCTTCTGCATCGCCTCCACCGAGCTGGAGGTGGAGGGGCTCACCATCAACTTCGGCAATGTCAAGGCCCCGGTAGGTTACCAGGCGGCAAGGGATATCCTCGCGGCAGTCGATGCCGATATCCCGATCATGCGGGGTGCCGCCTCCCCCGCGGATCTGGGCAGGGAGAGTGAAGCCAGCGACTTCCTGTTGCGCACGGTGGGGGAGAACCCGGGCCAGATATTGCTGCTGGCGCTGGCGCCACTCACCAACGTGGCCACCGCCTGTATGCTTGACGAGGGATTCGCGGCGGGCTTGAAGGGACTCGTGGTCATGGGGGGCACCCTTGATTTCTGGATCTTCAAGTATATCGGGGAGTTCAATCTGCACCAGGATGCCCGGGCGGCAGCGACGGTCATAGCACAGCCTATTCCCAAGACCCTCATCACCATGGACTTATGCTCCCAGGCCGTGTTCACCCAGGAGCACCTGGACAGGATCAAGGCCGCGGGAACCGAGGTCTCCGGCTTTTGCGCGGAATTCATCGAGCCGTGGCTGGAGTTGAACCGCAGGATATTCTTCCGCAAGAAGGGATTCATTCCCTGGGACGTGGTCGCGGCATCCTATGTAGTCGATCCCTCGCTCTTCCAGGATAACGCCTGCACATTCAACATCGTCGAGGAGGGCTTCAGGAGGGGCAGGCTGATAGAGGTGAAGGGGGCCAAGAGCCTTCAGAGCACTAACGGCAAGAGGCCGATCAATATGCCCCTCAAGCTGGATTCCGCTGGCTTCATGGACCTTTTCCTCGAGAGGCTGCTGTCATTATGAGTAAACGCCGGGGAGAGATCGTCGCGTAAGCGAGTGGGGTCAGTATAAATGACCCCACTCGCCATTACCTGGTCCAATCGCTAGATAATGAGATTACGAGGATTTTTATCCTATGTCGGGCTTATGGTCCCCTCCACCATGAAGCGCACGTGCTCGCCGATATCCACGGCGTGATCGGCGATGCGCTCGAAGAACCTTGCTACCATCACCACTCGCACAGCTACTTCCAGGTCCTCCTCGCGTCCACGGTCGAACTCCTTGAAGAACTTGCGGTTGAGCTTATCCACCGCGTCGTCCATGGCGTCCAGCTCCAGTGCCATCTCCACGTTGCGATCCTTGAAGCACTCGATGGAGCGCTCCACCAGGCGGTTTGCCCGCCTGGCCATCTCGTCGATGGCATCCCGTATCCACGTGCTGAGGTAATCGGCGGGGATGTACTTCACCGCTGTGGCGATGTCCTCGCACAGGTCGGCCATGCGCTCGAAGTGCTGTGCCATGCGCATGATGACGATGATCATGCGCAGGTCCATGGCCACCGGCGCCTGGCGGGCGATGAGCTCCAGCCCCCCTTCTTCTATGCGGTCGATGTAAGCGTCGAAGACGTCGTCTCCGGCGATTATCTCGTCGGCCAGCTCGCGATCCATGTTCACGAAACACAGCCGCGTCCTCTCGATGGCCTCGAGGAGATCGCTGCCCATGTGCAGAAGCTCCGCATAGAGATCGTCCAGTTGCTCGTGAAAACCTTTCCTCAATTCCTCCATATCAATCATCACCTGGCCTCTATCCGAATCTTCCGGTTATGTAGCGCTCCGTGCGCTCATCACCGGGATTCGTAAAGATAGTGTTGGTATCATCGTATTCTATTATCCTTCCCGGTTCGCCCTGTTCCTCGATCATGAAGAAAGCTGTGTAATCGCTCAAACGTGCCGCCTGTTGCATGTTATGGGTCACTATCACGATAGTGTAAGCCTCCTTGAGCTCCGAAAGCAGGTCCTCTATGCGCTGGGTGGCGATGGGGTCCAGGGCCGAGCAAGGCTCGTCCAGAAGGATCACCTCCGGCTGCACCGCCAGGACCCTGGCAATGCACAACCTCTGCTGCTGCCCTCCCGAGAGGGCGAGCGCGGAGCTCTTGAGCTTTTCCTTCACTTCCTCCCACAGGGCGGCTCCCCTGAGGCTCTCCTCGACAATACCGTCCAGGGTGGCCCTGTCCTTGATGCCGAAGAGGCGCGGCCCGTAGGCCACGTTATCGTATATGGATTTGGGGAAGGGGTTGGGTTTCTGGAAGACCATCCCCACCCGCTTGCGCAGCTCCACCACGTTATAGTTCTTCTCGTATATGTCGGACCCATCCATGATGATGGTCCCTTCCACCCTCGCCCCCTCGATCAGGTCGTTCATGCGGTTGAGGCAGCGCAGCGCGGAGGATTTTCCACATCCCGAGGGCCCGATCATGGCCGTGATGTGGCAGCTCCTGATATCGAGTTCGATGCCCTCCAGCGCCTTGAAATCATCATAGTATAGGTCAAGGCCGCGGAAGCTCGCCTTGAAACCGTTGTTCTCCATCTACTTCACCATTCCCAATCTCTTCTGATATAACCTGGCTACGACGCGGGCCAGCAGGTTGAGCAGCAGCACCACCAGGAGGAGGAATGCCGCCTCACCGTTGGCCACCCTCATCCAGTCAGACACCAGCGCGCCCTCGGTGTAGGTATGCCATATATTGGCAGCCATGGGGGCGGCCGGCTGCAGGGGCGAGACAGGTATCTTGCGGATGAAGATGCCCACGGTGAAGATGATGGCGGCGCTCTCGCCTATTATTCTGCCTATGGTCAAGACCGTGCCGGTGGTTATACCGGGCATGGCGCTGGGCAGGACGACTTTCTTGATCGTCTGCCAGCGCGTGGCCCCCAACCCCATCGAGGCCTCTCGATAGGATACCGGCACCGCTTTTATGGCCTCCTCGGTGGTACGCATCACCGTGGGGATATTGAGCAGGGTCAGGGTGAGGGCACCGGCCAGGAGCGAATAACCCAGCCCGAAATAGATCACGAAGAGGACCAGGCCGAAGATGCCGAAGATGACGGAGGGGACGGTGGACAGGGTGTCGGCTCCGAAACGTACTGCCCTGGTTATCCATCCCTCTTTCGCGAACTCGGACATGTAGATCGCCGCCCCTGCGCCAACGGGGACGACGATGATAATGGTCAGAAAAGCCAGGTAGAAAGAGGACACTATCATGGGGCCAATACCCCCTCCCTCCTTCATGGCCTGGGGCTTGCCCATGAAGAAAGAGGGATTGAGCGCCGTGCCCAGGCCCCTCCAGAAGATGGTCGCGATGATGAAGAAAAGTATGCCCAGGCCCAGGACGGCGAGGCTCCATACGGTTATAGTGGCGATGCGGTCGTAGACGGCGGCCCTTCTCTCAGCTTTCGCTATATTGGCGCGCATGAGGTCGTCCACGTCTCTGCTCAGGAGCGCGGGTTTGCATGCGTCTCCTGCCACCTCGATGCGCGGGCCTTCCATCTCCACATCCGTCTTTACATCCACTCTATCTCTCCGCCTTCCTCTCACGGGTCACCAGCCTCACCATAAGAATCAAGGCCATGGACAGCAGCAGCAGCACCAGGCCCATGGCGAAGAGGGACGAGCGCTGCACCCCGGTGGATTCCCCCATCTCGATGAGGATCTTGGTGGTCATGGTATGGGTGGGCGACCACAGGGAGGTGGGGAACGCGGTGGAGGGCCCGATGACCAGGGCCACCGCCATGGTCTCCCCTATGGCCCTGCCCATGCCCAGGATGACGGCGACGATGATCCCCGGCTTGGCCGCAGGCAGCAGCACCCTCCTTATGGTCTGCCAGCGGGTAGCCCCCATGGCCAGGGAGGCCTCCTTATAAGCGGGGGGTACGGCCTCGAGGGCGTCCTTCGAGATCGTCGCGATGGTGGGTATGATCATGATGGCCAGGATGATTGAGGCGGCGAGGATGCCCGTCCCCGTGCTCTGGGTGAGGGTCCTGAGCCAGGGCACGAGCACGGTCAGCCCCAGCCATCCCAGCACGATGGAGGGGACGCCCGCCAGTATCTCGATCCCCCTGGTCGCGACCGACCGAACCCGCCGGGGGGCCATCTGGGTCAGGAACAATGCCGAGCCGATGGCAAGGGGGGTGCCCAGGAGGAGCCCCCCGACGGTGGTCGTCAAAGTGCCTACTATGAATATCAGCATGCCGTACTGGCCCTCTTTGGGATTCCAGTCGGCGCCGAAGAGATTGGCGGGGCCGGCCTCACGGAAGGCGGGTATCGACTCCCTGGCCACGAAGAAGATGATGAGGATTATCCCCAGCACCGTCAGCATGGCCAGGACGAAGAGCGTCTTCTTGACGATCCACTCCCTGTCGATCACACCTTGCAAAGCCGGCCCCCCTTGCCTTTTTGTATTCTTGTAAGGATCCTTGCGTCGTCGAGACCGCTTAGATCTCGGTCATGGGGATGTATTCCTCCGCCACGACCTCATCCTGGAACGTATCCGAGAGAACGAAATCGATGAAGGCCTCCGCCAGGCCGGTGGCCTCTCCCGCGGTGAACATATGCAGGTAGCGGGAGAGGGGATAGGTGCCATCGACCGCCGTCTCGGCGCTGGCCTCCACTCCGTCGAACTTCACCGCCTTGACCGAGCTGTCCAGGTACCCCAGGGAGATATACCCGATGGAGAAGGGGGTGGAGGACACCGTCTGCCTCATGATGCCGTTGCTGTTGGTCTCGAGCGCCCCGGCTACCGGTGATTCCTTCTCCAGCGCCTTCTCGTCGAAGATCTCCCTCGTCCCCGAGGCCTCATCGCGTACGACCACGTTTATATCCTGATCGGGACCGCCGATCTCGCTCCAGTTGGTGATGGCCCCGGTGAAGATGCCCTTCACCTGCTCGGCGGTGAGGTCATCCACGGGGGCGTCCGGATGCACGATGACCGTGATGACATCGAGGGCGATCTCGTGGTCCACCAGGCCCAGGTCTTCCTCTTCCTCCTTGAGGCCGCGCGACGCGTTGCCGATGTCGACTACGCCCTCGGCCACGTTGGATATACCCACGCTGGAGCCGCCGCCCTGCACGTTGACGGTGACATCCGGGTTCTCGTCCATGAACATGTCGGCCGCCTCCTGGGCAAGAGGCAGCACGGTGGTGGAACCCGAGAGGTTCAGGGTCCCGGACAGCGTCGGCTCCCCCGGCTCTGCGGGCTCGCCGTTGCTCTCACCACAACCCACGGCGGCGAACATCAGGATCGAGGCCACCGCCAGCGAGACCGCCGTGATCAGGCCCAGTCTCTTCTTCGTCATTCCTTTCCTCCTTCTTCGATACTTTCCCATACTTATGCACTTCAATTGCTGCAGCCTTACGCTCTATCTGAAGGCGACGCTCGCAAACGTCATAGCGCTCGCATAAGGAACACGGGGTATCGAGAGGGCATGCTGGCTGCCTTTCGTACCCCCATGCGGGGGACGATGTTCCATCGACCCGCCATATATCCTTGATAACCTTTCCGAGCATCATCGCCACCACATGATAATGAGTACCGGCTCGGTATCAATCGCTATCATCGTCTTACCTCCATCACATCTCCGATTAAAAAGGCCATGGATTAAAAACGGGTGTAATGTTGCTGAATCTTTGGCAAACAAGAGGTAAACAAGAGGTAAACGCCCTGTTGAGCTGCAAAAAGACACATTGCCGGGGACAGTGCTGACGCGGAGACCCCGAGCGGGTATCAGCTGATTGCAGGGTAGCGAAAAAGGGGCAGGTACATGGTCAGACTGCATGTGTGGCCATCGTCCTGTACAGTATCTATCCTCCCACCGTGGAGGTCCGCGATGCGCCGCGCAAGAGCCATGCCAAGGTGCAGCCCATTACCATCAGCTTCGAGAATCGTTCGCCGCCCAAAGAGCACTTCCTGTATGCTATCGGGGTCCTGCCCGCGGTTAATATCCTCTGGTCCCGTTATACTGATGATCACGCCGCTGTCGCTCGTTCGCTGGCAGATGAGGATCTTATCGCCCATATGGTTCCTCTTGATGGCATCATCTATGAGATTGCCGGGGGCAGCCCTCAGCAGACGCCGGTCGCCGCACAGGAAAGCACAGGGGTCCTCCAGCCGGGTTTCCAGGGTGATACCGAATCTCTCCGCAAGGATGGATTTGATAGCGAGGGATTCCTCGAGGAGTTGGTGTACCGTGATCGCTTCCTGCATCTTTCCCATCTCGGGACCACATTTCTCCCATCATCGACATACTCTGCAAGCCGACTGGAACCTTGAGATATTTAAAGCAAAGCACCGTGGCCTTAAGTAAGGGTAAAAAAAGGAGAAATCTTCCTTAAAGAAAGATTAACTCCAGGTTAATCGCCTAAGCTACTCCGCGCTGCCGGCGGGGCAGATAAAGGGTGAAGGTCGAGCCCTCGCCCTCCAGGCTGCGCACTCCCACTCTGCCGCCATGAAGGTCGGCGATATCCTTGACGATGGAGAATCCCAGTAATTCGGCATCGATCTCCTCGACATCGTACATCCCTGGGACTGCCGCACGGCAAAAAAGGTCACGGATGCTGCGCAGGTCCTCGTAGGGCAGCCCCCGGCCGTTGTCCTCAACCACTATGGATTCCCTGCTCGGGTCATAGTGGTAAGCGATGGTTACCTTTCCTCCCGGACGGTTGTGCCTGATGGCTATCTCGACCAGGTTGGTCAATGCCGCTCTCAGAAGCCTGCGGTCCCCACGTACGGTTGCCCTTGCGTCATTCAACTTTGCCTCCAGGCTTATATCGTGTTCCCTTGCGGCTGCACACTTGGCCTCCAGGCACTCCTCTACGAGTTTCTTTACCGCTATCTCCTCTACCAACATCTTCTTCCCTCCTTTCTTTTCTTTACTGGCTGTGGCCTTATTGCAGTAATGCGGACCACTCGCCAATGACTATTAAGCCATGGGGTCATTAAATGCGGGTTTCGTGCAAGGAAAATGTTGGTTAACAACCGGTTAAATCAGTAGTACTGCATGTTTCCTATGGGCGCGGAAGCTTTATGGCGAATGTCGAGCCCTCGCCCTCTACGCTGGCGACTACAAGCGTACCGCCGTGCAACTCGACTATGTGCCTGACGATAGAGAGACCCAGCCCCGTACCTCCTGTCTCCCTGGAACGCGCCTTATCGATGCGGTAGAACCGCTCGAAGACCCTGGGAAGCTCATCCCGGGGGATGCCGATCCCGCTATCCTCTACCTCTATGCTCACGCTGCCGCCGGGCTGTTCTGCGCCCACTCTCAACGTGACTTTTCCACCCACGTGATTGTACTTGATGGCGTTATCGATGAGGTTGTTCAGGGCGGTCCCCAGGAGCCTGCGGTCACCCTTGATCGCTATCCCCTCACCGCCCGGCTCGATCTGCAGCTCCACTCCATATTCCTCCGCGAGCTTCCCCTTGGAATCCAGGCACTCACTTAATAGTCCCTCCAGATGGAACTCCTCGACCTTAAGCGCCGCCTCCTGCGCTTCCAGCCTGCTCAGAGCAAGCAGGTCCTCGATGAGCTGCGACAGCCGCGTTGCCTCCCTGTCCAGGTCCCGCAGAAATCGCTCCGCCCTCTCCCTCTCCTCGACTGCGCCGTCCAGAAGCGAATCGGTCAGGGCGCGGATGGAGGCCACCGGGGTCCGCAGCTCGTGTGAGACGTTGGCAACAAAATCCTGCCTGATCTGGTTCAACCTCTTGAGGGCGGTTACATCCTCTATGGCGCTGACCGTCGCTACAACGTTGCCTTCCGCCCCCATGACGGGATTCGATTTCAGGTGCAGTGACATCCGTTGTGGATATATCAGCTCTATTTCCTCGTCAACGCTTTCCCCGGCCACGGCTCGCGAGACGGTCACGTCCAGTTCGCGGCTGGAGAAGATCTCTATTATGCGGCGTCCTGCCGCCTTCTCCCCCTCCACCCCCAGGATCCTTTTTGCAGCGGGGTTGAGCAACACTATCCTGCTGTCCGCATCGGTAACCATGATCCCGGCCGAGATGTTGTTCAGCACCGCCTCCAGTTTTCCGCCCTCCGCGGCCGCCTCCTCTACCTGGCGCCGTACCTGCTCGGCCATGGTGTTGAAATCCCGCGCCAGTTCTGAGAGCTCCTCGATATCAGGCTCCGCAACCCTACGATCCAGGTCGCCCTTGGCCAGTCCGGCAGCCGCTTCCCTCATATCTGATAGTGCCGAGCCCATGGTCCTCTCAGTCCAGATGCTCACTGCGATTATCACCACGAGCAGCGTCCCGAAAGCGGCGAGGAAGATCCACCACACCTGGAGAACGACTGGCATGACGTTTTCTTCCTCCAGAGCGACACGGGCCACGCCGACGACATCGCCGTCTACGACAATGGGGGCAGCGGCATATATATAGTTGCTGCCCAGGGTGCGGGACTCGCGCCGGGCCGATCCTACTTCGCCCTCTAGAGCGGCTGCCACTTCGGGGCGGCCGGCGTGGTTCTCCATCTCCTCGGCCGGGAAGTTCGAGTCCCCCAACACCAAACCTTCTGTGTCTATGACCGTCAATCGCGCCGGCAGGTCTTCCGCGAGCCCATCGAGATAGGAATCTACCTCGGGGCGTTCCATCTCCTCGGTGAAGAAACGCTGGAAGTCCCGGGCGAACAGCTTTGCTTCATCCTCCAGGTTCTCCTTCTCCATGGATATGGTAAAGGAGCGTATAGGGATGATCACCAGCAGGGCTACGACGATCAGCACGGCCGCGACGATAAGAGCGTACCTGAAAATGAGGATGCGTCTCAGACTCTTCATCAAACCTGTCCGCCCGCCTCGAAGCGGTACCCGACACCCCTTACGGTGATGATGCGCTGCGGGTTGGCCGGGTCTTTCTCTATCTTCTCTCTCAGGCGGCGTATGTGTACGTCCAGGGTCTTTGTCTGGCCGTAGAAATCCCCCTCCCATGCCTTGTTGAGGAGGTATTCTCGCGCAAGAGCCTTGCCGGGATTGCGCATGAAGAGCTCCAGCAGGCGGTATTCCATGAGCGGCATATCCACCACTTCGCCGCCCACCACGACCTCGTGCCTCTCTTTGTCTATCACCAGGTCACCCAGCTGAAGACGCCCGCCCGGTTTCTCCGGCTCCTCGGGTCTTACCCGGCGTAGTACGGCGCGAACGCGCGCGATAAGTTCGCGCATGTTGAAGGGCTTGGTGACGTAGTCATCTGCGCCCATCTCGAGTCCGAGGATCGTATCCACATCGGAATCCTTGGCGGTGAGCATGATGACCGGTGTCGCGCTCTCCTTCCTTATCCTGCGGCAGATCTCCATACCGTCTATTCCCGGCAGCATGAGATCCAGCAGGATGAGGTCATATCCTCCTCCCTCGTACATGCGCCATCCGGCATCGCCATCCAGGGCGATGTCCACCTCGTATCCCTCTTTCTCCAGGCTGAACTCCACGGCCTCGGCAAGCGGCCTCTCATCCTCGATGATCAATATCCTGTTCAAAAAATACCTTTCGCCGCTGTAATCTTACGCCTTTAATATAACCTCCCTTCGCCCATTTTCAAGGCTTGTCCTTCATGCACCGCCGCAAGGAACGACCCTTCAAGCGAGCATGGGGGGCTGTGGGCGGGAGTTGATGCGACAGTTAGCGGTTGCGTTCAGGGAAAGAGATCGTGCATGTGAGCTGCTCAGGACGAGGGGACCGGGTCATAAACTGACCTGGCCTTTCTCCCTCCAGGGGGCGAGGGGAGGTTGCACACCGTTTTTGAGAGCTTCCACGGCTCCGCTCCACCATTGCAGAGAGGGTACGAGCCATGCGCACGCATCGTCCCGGCCTTCCTCGTTCACGAAATCGACGCGCAGCAGAAGCCTCGCCTTGGTCTTGCCCAGAAAGGAGCGCGGGTTGGACACGGCGCGCACCGATCCGAGGGGGATGAAGAGGTATTTGCGGGGGACGAACATGCGCGAATGGATGCCTTTATCCGTCAGCGCCAGGACCCCGTTGCCCCTGATCTGCTTGTAACCCTTCGAGAGCACCCCGAAGCAGTTACTGTCCTCTACGTTGTAGACCTTCTCTTCGCCCACCGTCTTGCGGATATCCTCGATGGCCTCGACCCTGAGCTTCTTGAACCACCAGATGAAGAAAAAGACATCCGCGACGATGCTGGCCAGCACTACAAGGATGATGACGAGAGCGACCATTCCGTTGCTCCTTTCTTTCCGTTGTCGATTATATCGAGCTGCGGTAGGGAAAGATTGAGGACCAATGGGATAACAACGTTCGTATGCCCCGGATGGTAGTATCAGAAAGCCGCCCAGGCGCCGTCCTGCTGCCAGGGCCCGTGACCTGTAGTCTCCGGTTCGGAGGAACACCCGAAATAGAAAAAGGGGCGGGAGGCCCCGCCCCTTTTTTCCAGGTTACTATACCTTTTCCCACAGGGTGGCGTTGCCGTTGCCGAAACCGCCGCACAGGGTGGCGACTCCACGCTTGGCATCCGCGTAATCGGTCTTCATGATGTTGTTCAGCGTTATGACTATGCGAGCCCCGGACTCACCCAGCGGGTGACCAAGCGCCAGCGCACCGCCCCATACGTTGACGTTGTCGAAGGGCGCGTTCTCGGCTATACCCAGCTCGCGAAGTACTGCCAGGGACTGGGTGCCGAAGGCCTCGTTCAACTCCCACACGTCGATATCGTCGATGGTCAGGCCCTTCATGGCCAATAACTTCTTGACCGCCGGTACCGGACCGTAGCCCATGATCGTGGGGTCGCATCCGGCCATGGCGCCTCCCCCGTACCGGAGGTGATAGGAGAGACCGAGCTCGTCCGCCTTTTCACGGCTCATGAAGAGGGTGGCGCAGGCTCCGGTGGTCAGCGGCGAGCTGATGGCCGCGGTGACGATACCGTCGGGACGGAAGGCGGGCCTCATCCCGGCCATCTGCTCCAGGCTGGGATTGTCCCGGATCCACTGGTCGCGGTCGCACATGAACTCTTCACCGTTATCGTCCAGCGCCTTGACCGGCACGATCTCGTCGGCGAATTTACCGGCATCTCTTGCTGCTGCGGCCTTGAGATGGCTGTGGTAGGCCATGAGCTCCGCGTCCTCGCGCGAGATGTTGTACAGCTGTGCGATCTTCTCAGCCGTGGGACCCATGGGCAGTTCCATGGGATCGTAGTAATTGGCTATGCGCGGTGGGAAATCCATGCCCATGGCCATGGGGACGTTCTGCATGTCCTCCACGCCAGAGGCGATAAATATGTTACCATCGTCCGCCATGATGGCGCGGCAGGCATGTTCGATGCAGGACATCCCCGAGGGGCACTGCTGGTTCACGCCGTTGGTGGGCACGCTGTCCGGATATCCGCTGGCCAGCCAGCCCAGGCGCGCGATATCGTTCTGCATTCCCGTCTGATTTGCGGTGCCGCAGAATACAGCATCGATATCCTCCGGCTTCACCTGGGGGTTGCGCTCGAAGAGTGCCTCATAAACATAGGTAAGAAGTTCGTCGGGGCGCAGGTTCCTCGCCCAACCCTTCTCGGCGTGGGCCCTGAAGTTCGGGGTCCTCACCCCATCAACCAGGACAGCTTCTTTGATCTCTGCCATGTCTGATCTACCTCACTTTCCGCTCTTCTCCGGCCTGTTACAACAAGCCATGGCCTGATGATTTTCCTTCTCTGGTTACCGAAAGGTAGCGTTATTATAACAGATTTCCCGGGGTGAATTTGACACTTATTGAGTTATGTTTACGCTGCTGCTCAGGTCATTTATTACGGCGTTCCCGTTCAACAATAGAGCGCCCGGCGTTCAGGCTCCATGGCGTAGAATTCCGCTTCCGCCTCATCGGGAGCAAGGGCGTAGAGTTCGCCATCGGGCTTCTGCATGATGCAGCCGGAACTGTGCAGCAGCCTTACGTTCTCCCTGGTATCCTCCCTGTTCCCCCAGCAGACGATCTGGCAGTTTCCACAGGTCATATGCTGCCGGTAGTTCTCCAAGGCCACGTGCATGAAACCCCCTGGCATGGGGGGGCGCCGGTTATACAGTTCGACAGCCCGGAAGAATTCCTTCAGCAGCTCCTCGTGGTCATCCGGGCCGGGGACGTTGAAACGACCGGGGGACCAGGTCGACCATTTCCCGGACCTCGCGAGCCCGTTGAAACCACCGCAGGTGAAATCGCAAAGGAGCTGTTCCCTGCGTGCAGCGTGGGTGAAAGTGACGCCGCCCAGGGTCACGGACGTCTGCTTCTTATTGTCGAACATCCCCAGTGCGCAGCTCTTATAGCAGAGCTTGCAGTTATCGCAGAAACCCTCGCCCTCCGGTATGGGTTCCGTGGGGTGTAGTTCGGCGTCGGTGACGGTCGTTCCCAGGATGATGGCGGTGCCATAATCCTTGATGCCCACGTTACCCGACCAGCCGTAGGAACCCAGACCGGAGCGCACGGCGATATAGCGATGGCTGATATCCGGGTGCAGCGCCAGCTGCCATCCCTCCTCGTCCTGGCGGTACTTCATGTTTGCCGCGGTTCCCTTGGCTGCATGACCCTCCTTCTTCAGCATCTCCGCCAGCTCCCATGAGAGGTCCTTGGAGCGCAGGTTGGTCCCTATGTTGTCCTCCTCGTGACCGAAGCGGTCTTCCTTGGCCAGGAAGGCGCGGATACGGTCGCGGTCGAGGGGCAGGGCAAAGCTGACCGCGGAGCGCGCTCCCTCCATGCGGTAGGTGATATCCGCGCTGGGCGGCCCGCCCGCCATGGTCTCGGTGGTGGCAATGCCGACCTTGAGCGCCCCGCGCTCGAGCAGGAACTCCTCGATCAAAGGTTCCAGGGACATATAGGCCTCCTGTCTCGGGTCGTGTCTTCAACTCAGATTATGGGACTGTTTTTCCCATCTGTCATGTACAGACGTCAATGTCATGGACAATCCTGATGGAGACCGTAGCGCCTCTCATACACGTCTCCAGCACCGGAAAACTCGTCGAGATGCCATCTATGTCATCCCTGTCACGTCATGTCGATGAACAGAAACGCATGCGTATATGAAGATAAAGCTCTACTCTTCAAGCTCCGATTATTAACTTATGGTGGGGTAGTGGCATACGGGCAACAGTCCTGTTCGCAGCCGTCAAAAGAGAGGACACGAGAGAATGGACGTGGTTATCTGTCCCGAATGCAAAGTCCCAGAACCCTTCAACCAGGGCCAGGAATGGCTGAACAACGGCGATATCATCCAGAGGGTTAATCCCGAGGCACGAGCCGGCTTCATCGAATGCGAGAACCTGGACCCTCTGTTCAAGAATATCGGTGATATCATCGGCGTGTCCATCGAGAGCATGGTGGTAAATATCACCGCCAGGGGCATCGAGACATATATGAGCAAACTGGTGCCCCCGGAGGTCAAGAAGCTGGTGGAAGCAAAGCAGATGAACCCCGAGGTGTTCACGGATCCGATTATGACCTATTGCCATATAATGGGATACGGCAAGTACGAGTCCGTCGATTCGCGCTACGAGAGGGACGAGGACGATTACTCGATATTCCGCATCCTGGAGCCCTTCTCCGTGCCCGAGGCCGCAGGGTCCCTGGTCGGCGCCGTCTCCGCCGTGGTGGGGGGAGAGCATGCGGTGACCTACAAGGAAGTATCCCCAGGGCTGTACGAGTTCATCACCACTTGGACCGAGTATCCCGAGGTGCTGGTGGAGAGACTGAAGCCTACCCCATACCGCCACCGCGACGGGGACATCGATCTGGAGAGGTGCGCGACGTGCGGAGCTCCCGCGGCCTTGTCGGAGTTCAAGTGGTTCCTGGACAAGGGCCTGATCGTCAGCAGGCACACGGGGAGGCGCATGGCCCTGTTGGGAACGGAGCTCCTGGACGTGGTCTTCAAGGCGCTGGAGGCGGAGCTGGGCGAGACCATCCCCAACGTGGTGGTGGAAGCACAGCGCCGCTTCGTGAAGGGCGGCTTCTACTCCATAAACGAGATAAGCGACGAGGGGGATTTCCGAACCCAGCTCGCAGTGAGGGGAATGGGTAACCTGAGAGAAATAAGCATGGACTCGCGGGGGATGCACCTGCGCATAGACAGCGCGGCGGGCTACCTGATGACAGTGGGCATGGTGCAGGGACTCTTCGAGATGGCCCTGGATGTGGATTCCCACGTCAACTGGGAGCTAACCGATTCCGGTGACCTCGAACTGGAGGTAATCCCCAGGGGTACCAGAGAGACGGTCGATATCTGAGCGATAGCCCGCTCGCGGACTGGACTCGGCATCGGTAAGGCGATAACAGATCGAAACGAGGTGGGGGAGAGGTACTGGGGATCGATGCCCGCCCGGAATGCAAGATCCCCAGGCATATAACCGGCGATCACTGCTGGCTCAGCAGCGGGGCTATCTTCACGGTAGTCGGCCTCGCCCAGGGCCCGTTCGAGTTGGCCTTCGGGATCGAGTCCAGCGTGGATTGGGAGCTGAGCCGGGAGAAAGACCTCGAGGTCGAAGTCAGACCCGAAGGCGTAAGGGCAAATCCTTACAACACCTGGAGTCAGCTGTTATCTGGTGCGGGTGCGGGCCGGGATGAGGGATCGGAAGAGCCGCCGGTCCTCGGAATCGAAAGTGCGCAAGATCAGCAGCGACGCGATGTAGATGAGGAAGAAGGCGATGACCATCTGGGTCAGGGGCAGGATATTGCGCAGCGGCAGCAAGGAAAGGGAGGCGGTAAGGGACGCCACCAGGGGCTTCCAGAGATTGAAGATACGCGGGTGAATGCGCATATGCTTCCACGAGAAGAAAATGATGATCCCGAAGAGGCAAGCCTCCGCCACCAGCGTGCTCACGGCGGCGCCCACCAGTCCCAGCAGCGGGGCGAGCAAGAGGCACAACGCGGTGTTTATCGCCGCGCACAAGAGGATGGCGATGACCGAGAAACGGTGTTTGTATTGTGAATTCAACAGGTCGATGAGGGGGATATACGCGAAACTGAAGAGCGGGATGGCGGCCAGTATCCACAGCGCCGGGCTGGCCCCGTTATAGGATTTCCCGTAGACCGCAGCGATGATGTGGGGCGCATTGATCGCGAGTAGCGCCGCGAAGGGCAGGCTCAGGCAAGCCAGGTATTTGACTATCAGCCTGATGGCATCCTTGTGCCTGCCGTCGGACGACTTGCCGACCCTGGCCAGGAAAGGGAACACCGCGGTCATGCAGGTAGCCGGGATGATGGCCAGCATCCAGATCACGCGGTAGGCGGAGCTGAAAAGGCCGGCTTGTTCGTCCCCCTTGAAAATAGAGAGCAATACGGTGTTGGAATAACCGAAGAGGAAGGTGAGGACTCCGATGACCCCGAAGGGCAAGGCCCCTAATGCCATCTTCTTCCAGAAAGCAAGATCGAAGGTAAAGACCGGCTTTCCCAGCTTGCGGGTGAGGATGATGAAGTCCATGGCCATGGATATGGTGGCTCCCACCATCATCGCGAAGGCTATCCCCATGAGGCCATACCCGCTGAAGAGCAGTGCCGTTCCTACACCGAAGGTGAGCAGGATATCGACCATATCCACCAACGCCTGGTACTTCATCACCTCGAAGGCCTGGAAGATGGCGTCGAAAAAGCGCCTCAGCCCGGTGAAGATCAAGAGGGAAAGCCCGATGAGGAAGAGGGGCATGCGGGTATCGGGCGCCCGGGGAGTCAACACCAGGATCATGGCTACTATCCCCATACTCGCCAGGCCGGCGATGAGGCGCAGAACGGTGAGGTCCCCGATATACTTGGCCACGTCCTCCTTGTGATTGGTGAGCTCGCGCACCACCATCTTGGGCAGGCCCATCTCCCCCACGATGACCATGATGGAGGCCAGCGAGAGGGCAAAGGAAAAGGCGCCGAAACCCTCCGTGCCCAGCTCCCTGGCTATGAAGATGGTGAAGAGGGGCATGAGAACTGCCCGGAAGGTCCCGCCCCCTATGATAAAGGCTATGTTCTTGGCTATTCTCTTTGCGTCGCTCAGCGGAGTTCCCTTCCCTGCTTTCCGGCTCGTCCTTCATGTCCCTGCGGACATACCTGCCAAGTATGTGCGCGCATGTCTTCTATGTCAATCGGATATATCATGGGAAACATTAGGGTTATTTCATACGCGGAGGCGGGTTATTCCGCTTGCGGTTTTTCTACCCTCTTCCTGCGTACGGAAGGGCTGCGCTTTCTGGCCACCACCTTGTCCACGAACAACTCCAGTTCCTGATGGACAAGTTCCATGGGAAGCGCCCTCTGGTCAAAGGCATCTCCCTTGAGAACAAGGGTGGGCTTCTTCATGCGCTTCATCATCTCCCGGCGAAAGTGGGAAAGCGTCCCCTCGGCATGTTTGCAGGCATGGTGACCGCAGTAAACGCAGCAATCCGCGCCGAGGTCTTCGACGGCACGACATATATCTTCGAGCCAGCGCATCGACATCGACTCGGCTCCCATCTGCCGGGTCATGGGAAACTCAAAGGCTATCTCGGCAAGCGCTTCGAGCATGCTCTCCTTGCTGGACATATCCGCGGGAGGGAAGAACTGTATCCAGATGGCGTCTCCCAGGATGCTGATCCCCCTCTGTTCCATCCAGCCATAGAGCCCCTGGAAGTCGAAGAGGAAGGGTATATAGCTTATATAGACACGGACGGTCTCTCGCTGCGGTGCAGCCCCTGCGCCTTTCATCCTCTCCTTGCTGACCTCGACCATCCTGCGCATGATATCCACGGCCTCCTCCCTCCCCCAGAGCTGTGCCCTCGTCGCTATGAAGGTGAGGTTGAAAATATTGGGAACCGGGCAGGGCCGGGCTTTCTTCAATTCCCAGATCTCGTGATAGAGCTCCGCCGCCCTGTATACCCGCTGCATGACCTCGCGCAGCCTGTCTTCCCGAAGTCTCTCACCGGCGAACTCCTCCAGGTCCTCGATGAGCGCCGTCAGGTACTGCAGGTATTTGCTCCTCTCTACCGCCGATGCCCCCGTGGGTTTCTCCAGGATGAACTGTGGAATACCGAGGTAGTCCGCGGCGAAGGCATGTATCTTGGCGTTGGGATCGCAGCTTCCCACGGAGTTCGAGACTATGGCGTCCGGCCGCAGCGTGTTGCCCATGCACAGAGAACCCACGGTGATGGTATTGGCCGAACACAGGGAGTCGGGAAGCCCCATGCTCATGGCGAAATCCCAGTACCGCTCGCCCTGCCCCGTGCAGACATTGACCGTCAATCCTCCCACCACCTCCGTTGACAGGGGGATGAGGTTCTCGAAGGCGAAGATTATCTCCGGGGGGAAGGTGAAGGGTATGTAGACGACTTTCTTTCCCGCCTCCCGGGCCTCACATGCCTGCTTGAAAATCGCCGCGATCTTGCGGATGAAGAAGACCTCCGTACTCCTGGCGTCTTTCATGCCGAACAGTCCGAGGACGGTGTTTCTGAGTCCGGGGTGGAGGGAATCGGTTATGCCCTCCAGTTCATCGTCGCTGAACGTCTCGGGAAGCTTGTTTATGAGGTCGAGGATACCCAGAGTCCGTTCGAGAGCGTTCTCACCCTCTCTCACCCGCGCTTCCATGTCTATGTTCCTATCTCGAGAAGCAACCGTCAGCAGCAACTCTTTTATTCATACCCCGATTCCTCGAGCAGGAAACAGGCTGGCCGTTCAGACTGTCTCGATGCTTCCGCTCCCGTCCCCGGCCACTACGCGGTCCAGCCAGGAGGCGATGTATGGAAACACCTCATCCGCGGCCCTGAGCCCCAGAATGAGGTCGAGGTGGCCGAAGCCCTTGCAGGCACGGAAATCCTTCACCTCGCTTGAGACCCGTTCGAAACCGTAACTGTAAACCGTTTCGGGATGCACCGGATCGAGCTCCCCGGTCACAAAGAGGACCGGTGCCTCCACCAGGTGTGCGTGCTCGGTGTAGTTGCAGGGCTTGTCCGGGAAATCCCCCAGCAGCGCCCTGCACTCCAGAAAATCCTTGCTCAACGCGGCATCGAAGAACTGGTATATCTCGGCGAAGGAGACGTCGCTCAACCCCGAGAAAAGCGTTTCCACGTAGGTCTCCTCGTTCATGTTTCTCATGCTGGCGAAGAAGGCGAAGACCGGTTTACATAGCAACGGTCCCAGGCGGGGCATGAGACAGAGGATAGAGGTGACGGTCTCCTCCACCCTGACCTGCCGGCGCCGCCTGCCCATGCCGCCTATCGCCGCTAATATACCGCGCAGCAACAACCTGGCCGGGGGTGTCTCGATGATCCAGTAATGCCAGTTGCTCCTGGGCCAGCGAAAACATACCGGCCCTCCCAGCGAGATGTGCGCCGCGATGCTGCCGTTATGTTGCCTGGACAGCTCCGGATCCGGCAGGATGCGCCTGAAGCCGTCCTCATCACGATAGCCCAGGCCCATCAGATATACGAAGGAGACGACCGAACCCATGCTGTGGCCTACCAGGACAGGTCTTCTCCCGGTCGCCCCGGTGACGTGTTCCACCAGGGCCGGCACGTCGAATATGCCTTTATCCTGGATGCAATGGGAGAAATCCCCGGAGTCGCTCTTATAGGGTTCCCGTCCGGTACCCCGCAGGTTGCTCACCCAGACGTCGTATCCCCTGCGGGCGAAGTAGAGCGCGAAGTTGCAGTCCTCGCAGGCGAGGTCGTACTGGAAGCCGTTGCTCATAATTCCCGCCATGAGGATGAGGGGAACACCCCCCGGGTTGGCATAGCGTTTCCCCCTCAAGGTGATGCCGTCCGCGGTTACCGTCTCGAAAAGTTGCGGGGCAAAGTCCTCGGGAACGAAATCGGGATAAAGGGGGGCTATGTCTTTACGCTGCTGCATTACCCTGCGTGCGGCGATGATGGCTACTGCCGCCGCGCACGCCGCCATCAGCTTTTTTCTGGTCCTGGTCATTGCCATTACTCCTTCAAATATCGAGTTCGACGCTTACGCCGATGCGGCTATCGTCATCGCAAGGGCGACTCGCTTGCTTTCCACGTTCTTGCGATCACTTTTCCCTACAGGGGTCAATCCCGGGAGGCATACCAGGTCGCGAAGGTGACCACCCTGCGCACCAGGCCGGGGAAGAAGCGTCTCAGGTAGTAGAGAAGGTATGCCTCGCGGCCGATGAGCAGGAGGAACCTGTCCCGGGCCACCGCCTCAAGGACGAGCTGTCCCGCCTTCTCCGGGGCCATCCCCCGCTCCTGCAGCATGGCCTCGTACTTCTCCGTAAACTCTCCCTGCCGCTCGTTGCTGGCATAGGCGCGCGTACCCTCCCCGATATTGGTGCTGATCGCCCCGGGGCAGACCAGGGTCACGCCCACGCCGCGGCGGCGGCATTCCACCCACAGCGCCTCCGAGAAGCCGGCGAGCCCGAACTTGGTGGTGGTATAGGCGATGTGGAAGGGCAGGACCACCAGGCTGGAGAGGGATCCGACATTGACCACGTGCCCCTCGCCGCGCGCGATCATCTGCGGCAGGAAGAGGCGGGTGCCGTATACCTCGCCCATGAGGTTGATACCCGTGATCCACTCGATATCGTCCAGGGGTATGTTCACCAGTTCCCCGCCCACGCCCACCCCGGCGTTGTTCACCAGTACGTCCACGCGTCCCCACTCCGAGAGCACCTCCGCGGCAAGCTTTTCCATCTGCTCGCGTTCCGAGACGTCCACCAGCTTGCTGAGACAGTCTCTCCCCATATTCTCCACCATGGATGCCGTCTCACTCAGGCCCATCTCGTTTACGTCCACCAGCACCAGGTCACAGCCCGCCCCGGCGAAGGCCAGTGCTATGCCCCGGCCGAATCCCGAGGCGGCCCCGGTAACCAGCACTCTCTTTCCCTTGAACCACTCCGAGCCCCTACCACGAGAACAAGATCTCTTCAACATTTCGTAACCTCCTGATGCATCCCGTCGCGGCGATAAGCAGCGCGCCTGCAATACACGATATCGATGCGGTTGCGTTTCAAACCGTACAATAATGTCTTTTTAATCCGACATGCTCCTGTTAAGCTAATACCGGTATCTACACCATCAGCACGTCGGTGGGGAGCGGTCTGTATACCCGAGGAGTGAACGCTATGAACAGCAGGAAGATATTCTTTACCGGCTACCCGGGTTTCCTCGGACGCTGGCAGGTGAGGAGCATCCTCGCCGACGACCCGGACGTTGAGTTCACCTTCCTCGTGCAGGAGAAGTTCCTGGAGCGGGCGAAGGAGGATATCGCCGCCCTGGAGAGGGAGGGCAAAGCCAGGCCCGGAAGCATGACCACCGTCGCCGGAGACGTCACCGATCCCCGACTCGGGCTGAGGGACGAACAGTACGACTCCCTGGCCTCGCACACCACCGAGGTTTGGCACCTGGCGGGCGCATTCGACCTCAACGTAGCAGAGGGGCTGGCCCGCAAGGTCAATTACTGGGGCGTGCGCCACATCGTCAGCTTCTGCAAGGCCTGCAGCGACCTGTCCCACCTCGTCCACTTCAGCTCGGTGGTGGTGCATGCCGAGAGGGAGGGTATCATCTACGAGGACGAGCTCGATGCTGGGCAGGAGCTCATCAACAACTATTTCATGACCAAGTTCTGGGGCGAGGTGGAGGTACGCCGGGCCATGGAGGAGGGACTCCCGGCGATCATCATCAGGCCGGCCGGGGTCATGGGCGACTCCAGGACCGGGGAGACCGACAAGTTCGACAATATCTACCTCACCTTCGGGATGCTGCGTATCCTCGGCAAGCTGAAGATGCCGCCGCTTTACCTCGGCGAAGGAACGGTGCGGCCGAACTTCGTCCCCATCGACTACCTGGTGGACGCCATCACCGCCATCACCCGCAACCCCGCCGCCGTGGGGAGGTGTTTCCATGTCGTGGACCCCGATCCTCCCACCTCCCGAGAGATGTTCGATGTGATCTACGGGCTTACGGCGGGGAGGACGGCGTCGCTCGCCGTGCCCACATGGCTGGTGGACCTCATGGCTAACAGGCTCGGCTGGATGTTCAAGATGATCAACATCCCGCCCGATTCGATGACCTACGTGAATCATGTCGGCCTCTTCGACGCAACTAATACGCTGGAGATGCTCGCGGGCACCGGCATCAACTGCCCGCCCATCCAGGACTACTACCCCAGGCTCTACGAATGGTGGCTCGCCAACCGCCACCGCAAGGACATGAAACCCAAGATGTAGGATCAGGTCTTGAATCTTGAGTTTTGCATAAGGGCTGTCCTTTCCCGCGCTTGACTCCAAAAGTGCACGATTCAAGACCTGACCCCAACACCTGACCTTATGTGTTTTTTAAACGTCTGACCCCACGTTGAGGCCTGACCCCCGACGTTGAAAATGGAGGGCTGACCCCAGGCCTCTCCAGGCCTCTTAGAAGTTGCGGGGGTAGGCCATATCGCCCCGGTGCAATATCTTGTAGAAGTACCCGAAATCGTAGATCGTGCTCACCTTGATGGCGTCCCGGCTGCACATCGCCAGACAGTCGTTGCAGGACATGCAGTCGGGCACGATCGTGTCTATCATGTAAGCCTTCTTGTTCTTGCCCACCCCGGCCACGTAGAGGCAGTCTCCCGGACAGATGAGGGCGCAGTTGCCGCAGCCGTTGCATTTCTCGTGGTCGATCTCCACCCTCCCCGACGTGCCGTGCTCCGGGTTGTCGTAGGTGGGTACGGTCATGCGCTCCTTGAATGTGAGATAAGCCATTGAAAACCTCCCCTCCCCCTCTAGTAGACGGTCCTCTTCTGGCCGCCTTCCCACCAGTCGACCTCCTGCAGCTCGCGCTCGATCATGCCGTCGGGATTGCCGACGGGGTAACCCAGGGCGATGCCTTCGACCAGCTTGTAGGGCCATGCTACGCCCAGCTTCTTGTTCCACTTGGTGCCGAACTTGAACACCTCAACGAACCCCACCCAGCAGGTACCCAATCCCAGGCTGTGGGCGGCGAGGATCATGTTCTGGCCGGCGATACCCACGTCTATGGGGGGCTTGGCCGCCCCGCGCCTGTCCATGAGGATGAGGATGACGGTGGGGGCGTCGTGGAAGAGCTTGAGCTTGCCGTCGGCAATCACGGTGATGGCGCCGAATGGGATGGGGTGCATGAGGTTGGGCAACAAGCGGGCGGTCATCTGGAAGTAGAACCACGCGATCTTGCCCAGGGGGCTCTTCTGCCAATTGAGGAAGAACTTAAACGCCTTGCATCGCAGCTGCACGTACTTCTGCATGCTGTCGATCATATCCCGGTCGCGCACCACCACGAACTTCCAGGGCTGGGAGTTGCCCGCCGAGGGGGCGAACCTCCCCGCCTCCAGTATGCGTCGCACCAGCGCCTCCGGCACCTGCTTGTCCTTGTACTTGCGCACGCTGCGCCTCTCCAGGATCACCCGCTCCACCGGGTTCCATTCCATTCCCTCGTGCCAGGTATACATTTCCGCGAATTCCTCGACCTTGGCCGGGGCTCTTTCCTCCATCTCGGTTTCCAGGATCTCCGTCATGTCTCCCCCTTTCTATTCCTCGAACACCCTGGCCTCGGGGACCCCGGGGGCCACAAGGCACTTGAAGAGGTTGAGGCGGTTGAGCTGGTTGGTACCCTCGTAGATCTGCAGCAACTTGGAGTCGCGCAGGAACTTCTCCGCCCAGCGGTCCTGCCTCAGACCCGCCTGCCCCATGAGCTCCAGGGCGAGGTGGCAGTTCTTGATACCCAGGTCGGTGCCGGCGAACTTGGACAGCGACGCCCAGCCCGAGGCACGCCTGGCTTCCTCGTCCGTCTGCCCGTCCATGATGAGCTTGCGGTATATCTTCGTGGTAGCGTCCATCTTGTTGGCCGCCGGCATGATGCGGTCGAGCATCGAGACGGGCATGCCCTTCATGTAATAGTAGAGCGGCTTGATGTTCAGGAGCGAGGCCATGCCGTAGAGCCCGGTGACGTGGTTGCACTCCATGTAGGTGAGGCGGGCCAGGGCAACGTTCTTGTACATCTCAGCCAGCAGGCTCTGCGCCCACTCTTGGTTGATGAGAAGCTTGCCGTCCACCTCCTTCTCCCGCGCGAACTGCAGCGCCGTTTCGAAGGCGCCCCGCGCCACGCCGGCCCCCATGGCCCCCACCCCGGGGCGGGTGAGGGAGACCACGAAGTCGATGAGCTGCATGCCCGATTCCCTGGGGCCCCTCTTCAGCCCCTCCATCTGTTCCGCGTTGATACACACGTTCTCGTCCGGGATGAAGCAGTCCTCGAAGACCATCTCGCTGGCGGGGCAGCCCTTCTGCCCCATCTTCTTTTCCATCCTCCCGAAGGAGAAGCCCTTCATGCCGTTCTTTACGGCGAAGAGTATCATCGTCTCCGCCGGCCGGTTGAGGTCCTCGTAGGCGATGAGCATGTGCCAGGTTGAGACATGGCCGTTGGAGATGAAGACCTTGGTGCCGTTGACCACGTATCCGCCCTCCACCTTGCGCGCCTGGCACTTGACGTTGGCCTTGGAGAGCAGTTCGACCTCCTCCGCGTCGGTGCCCGCCCCCGGCTCCGTCACCAGGCCGGAGACCAGGCATGGCTCGCCGCTGCGCTCCCCCTCGATCACCTCGCGGCAGACCTTGTCGATGACGCGCAGGTTCCATCCTGCGAAGAGGATGGAGATGCCGAAGTACTGCACCCCGATAAGGTTACCTATGCCGGCGCATACCGAGCACAGTTCCTCCACCACCGGGATCATGGACCCCAGGTTCCAACCCTTGCCGCCGAAGATCTTGGGTATCCACCCGGTGTAGAAGCCCCAGCGGTTGGCCTCTTTTATCAGGTCCCAGGGGAGATAAGTGGGGTCCTCCTGCATCTTGCGGTCCAACTCCAGGGCGTAAGGCCTGGCCACCGTGTCGTTGAACCTGCGGGCCAGCGCCACTGCCTCCCTTATCTCGCCGGAGATAGCCTTGGGCATCTTGCCCACCGTATCCAGGCTGCACATCACGTCCTCGAGCCTGGGGTCCCTGTCCAGCAGGGTCGACGTCTTTACACCTTCGAACATGTCGTTACCCCCTATCCTCACCAGGCCGCTTCCCCGTCGACTATGCGCTTGATGTAGCCCAGCCGACGCAGGGGAGTGATGCCCATGAGTGACTGGATCTGCTTGGCGTCGCGGAAACGTTTCTCCTGCCCGTAGTCCTTCATGTAGCCGTACCCGCCCAGCATCTGGATGCCGTCGGTGGTCGTCTCGGCGGCCATCTCCTGAACCTGCAGGGCGGCGGCCCTGGAGGCCAGCTGCCATCCCGGCTCCTCGCGGTCCACGGCACGGGAAGCGCTCTCCACCAGCAGGTCGGCGACCTTCACCTTGACGGCCGCGTTCGCCAGGAGCATCCTCAACTCGGACCAGTTCACGATGAGCCTTCCGCCCTGCTCCCTCTGCTTGCTGTACTCCAGCGCTTCGCCGAAAGAGCCTTTCATCGTTCCCGCCGCCATGGCCGCGGCCGCCACGCTGAGCCGGTCCGCCGCCGCCTCGAAGTAGGCGCTCCCCTCTCCCTCCGCTCCGACCAGACGGCCGGGCACCGCGGAGAGGGTGAGGTCAACCGACGGGCAGGCGTGCATGCCCAGGCTGAGCACGGGATCGGAGGCATCCACTCCCCCGTCCTTGAGGTCCACCAGGAAGAAGGAATATCCTTCGGACCCTTCTATCCTGGCGGGCAGGAGGGCGCTCTTGACCAGACCCCCCAGCACCACGTATTCCACGCTGCCGGACAGCTCGTATCCCCCGTCCTTTGCGACCGCCCGGGCGGCGTTCTCGACCTCGCCCGGATTATTGAAGGACGGAAAGGCGATGAGGGCCTGCTGGAAGGAGCCATCCTCGGACGCTATCTCCTCGAGCAGGCTCGTCCCACCGGCCTGCCTGATGATCTCCTGCGCCAGGGCGTTGGTGAAGATGGTGCCCCCCAGGCTGGCGTCCACCTGGCAGACCTCGTCGAGGACCAGGCAGAGGGCTGATACCGGCTCAGCGGAACCACCCGCATCCTCCGGAAGCATGACCGTAAAAAACCCTACCTCCGTAGCTTTGGCCAGGACACCCTCGAACAACGGGCCGAAGGGATAGTGGTCGTGTTCCTCCCGCTCTTCCAGCAGCTCCCTGGCTGCGAAGTCCCTCGCCATGCCGTCCAGCATCTTGAGCTCTTCGCTCACATCCGTTCTCATTCCGCATACCCCCTTATCCTTCTTTTACCCTGCGCCGCCAGCCTAACGGCCCGGTATTGACCATCCGTATCGCCTATATAAAATGGCTCGCGCCCCCGATACTCGATCCGCAGGCGATCGCGCGCGGGACATGTCGCGCCTTACCTCCGCTGCAACAGCTTCGACGACGGTTCGAGGTACCGTCACACCTTTTCGAATATATGAACGCACATGGCCGCCTCGCCCATGCCGATGAAGCCGCCGCCGTTCTCGGCCAGGGCGATGCGCGCCCCCTCCACCTGCCGCGGTCCGGCCGCGCCCCGCAGCTGGGTCACCAGCTCGTAGGTCTGGGCCAGGCCGGAGGCGCCTATGGGATGCCCGCGGCATTCCAGCCCACCCGAGGGGTTGACCGGCAGCTTGCCTCCCAGGGACGTGGCCCCGGACTCGGCGAAGGGGCCGCCCTCGCCTTCGGGACAGAAGCCCATCTCCTCGTACTGCAGCAGCTCGCCGAAGGCGGTGGCGTCGTGTACCTCGGCGACGTCCAGGTCCTCCGGTCCCAGGCCGGCTACCTCGTAGGCGCGCCGGCTGGCGCGATTACCTATTCCCTCCAGACCGCTGTCCGGAAGCGACCCGGAGGCGAGCACGGAGGCGCGGATGCGCACCGGTTTCGCATCCGGGAATCTCTTCAGGGCCCGCTCGGAGCAGATGATGGCCGCGGCGGAGCCGTCCCCTATGGGCGCGCACATGGCCCGCGTGAGGGGATAGGCCACCTGGTAGTCCTCCAGGACATCCTCCACCGTCATGTCCATCTGGTACTGGGCCATGGGGTTCATGGAGCCGCAATGGTGGTTCTTGGCGGCGATGACCGCGAGCTGCCTCTGGGTGGTGCCGAATGCCTTCATGTGCATGCGTGCACCCATGGCGTAGATATCCATGAAGGCGGTGTGGCCGCCGCCCTTCTTCTCCTTGCCCTCCGCCTTGGCCTCGGCGGCCTTCCTGGCGGCATCGGCCTGGAAGGCCGCGATCATGCCGTGCACGAACTCCACGTCCGCACCGGAGGCGAAGCCCTCGAACATCTTGGCCTTGTCCTCGGGGAAGTAGACCTTCTCGGCGCCGACGGCGAGCACTATATCGTAGAGGCCCGCCTTGACCGCCGTCCATGCCCCGTGTATGGCGGTGGACGCTCCGGCGCAGGCATTCTCCACGTTGGTGATGGGGATGCCCTGGATGCCCAGGGGAGACAGGGCCACCTGGCCCCGTATGCAATGCTGCATCTGGCTCATGCCCCAGCCCGAGTTGGAGAACCAGGCCGCCTCGATATCGTCCTTGTCCACCGGCACGTCCTCGAAGAGGGCCTGCATGGCCTCGGCGGTCATCTGCTTGATGCTCTTCTCGGGGTACTTCTTGAAGCGGATCATGCCCACCCCGAGGATAAAGACGTCGTCTGCCATCTAGCTTCCCTTCCTTTCCCTGTCGTAGGTGTCCGGGGTTACCCCCAGCTTCTCGAGTTCCTTCTTGATCACGCGGTGGGTCTCGGTCTTGGGCAGCGCGTCGATGACGCGATAGTAACGCGGTACGGCGAACTTGGCCAGCTCGCTCGAGAGGAAATCCGGCAGGGTGGCGGGATCGACGGTCTTGCCCTCCACCGGCACCAGGGTGACCATGATCTCGTCCTCCGCCAGCTCCGAGGGGACGGCGTACACCGCGCACTCCAGGACGTCGGGGTGCTTGAGCACGGCCTGCTCCACCTCGTAGGCGGAAACGTTCTCCCCTTTGACACGCATGGACTCGGTGTTGCGGCCGACGAAATATATGTAGCCGTCCTCGTCGGTGTGGACCAGGTCGCCGGTGTAGAGCCATCCGTCCCTCACCTTCTCGTTGGTGGCCTCGGCGTTGCGGTAATACTCGACCGTACCCTTACGCTCGCCCACATAGCAGATTAGCTCGCCGTTGACCCCCGAGGGTACGTCTTTTCCCCCGGGGTCCACGACCCTCACCTTGGCCCCGAGGGGCTTGCCCATGGAGCCCACCGGGGCGGTGCCGAAGTTGACCAGCAGCACACCGCCTCCGTCCACGGCACCGTAACCCTCGTAGATGTTCACCCCGAAGCGTTCCTCGAAGGCCACCCACATGTCGGTGGGGCAGCCCGCCGAGAGGATGAAACGCACCTGGTTGTCCCGGTCGTTCGGTTTTTCCGGTTGCTTCATGAGGATGGGCATCACCGCCCCCAGGCCGTTGAAGGTGGTGGCCCTGTACCGGCGCAGCTCGTCCCAGAAGCGGCTGGCGCTGAACCTCTCGCCCAGGGCCATGCTCCCCTCGCAGTGCAGGGTAGGGGTGACGGTGAGGAAGAGGGCGTTGGCGTGGAAGAGGGGATAGCAGGTATAAGCTACGTCGCGGCTGTCCGTGAGCAACCGCCCCACGATGGAGATGGGCTTGACGTTGCTTGTCTTGTAGCGGTAGACGACCCCTTTGGGCAGACCGGTGGTGCCCGAGGTGTACATGAGCGCGCACAGGTCCTCGGGATCGTAGCGCACCGCCGGTTTAGAGGCGTCGGCGTCCGGGCCGTACGCCCCCTCCAGGCTCTCCATGCCATCGGGGAGGGTTGATATATCGGGGGCACCGTCGGTATTGACGATGACCTTCATCTCGCTCTCGAGCTTGTCCGTGACCGGCTCGTAGATGGGGAGCAGGTCGTGGTCGATGACCACGTATGTCGCCTGGGAGTTGTTGAGCACGTGGGCAAGCTGGTCCCCCCTCAAAGCGATGTTAACGGGCACGACATACATGCCCAGCTTCTCCAGGCCGAAGAAGACATCCAGCCAGCGGGGGGAGTTCTTCATGATGATGGCCAGGCCTGCGCCCGGTCCTCCCCCCCGCTCCCGCAGGAAGTTGGCCACCCGGTTGGCGTTCTCATCCATTTCGCGGTAGCTGAAGACCTGGTCCTTAAAGTAGAGGAATGGCCGGTCGCCCAGCTTGGCGGCCTTCTCCTCCAGGAGCTCTGCGTGGGACATCTCCCTGGCTATCGCGCTTATTGATCTCCCTTTTGCGATAGCCCGCAGGTTCTCCCACAGCGTGCCCCGCCGGTACTCGTCCGCCATGAACAGCCCGAGGGAGCGCAGCAGCCGCCATCCCAGCCAGAGTTTGGCTCTTTGTATCTTTTTCTTCTCCTCCGGGGTCATATCACCACCTCTTTCCATGCCCTCCATGCGTCCTGGAAAACCATAATGTCGTTCCGACCCGGCCAATAATCATGCGCGTTCATCACCGCTTCTGCCGGCAACGGTATCCTGCGGCAGGTCGGCTTGCGCCGCGTAGAGGATATTCAGGTACCTGTCCATGAAGACTGGGTCCTCAACTTCCTCGGCTCCCATCTCCGTCATGAGGATGAGGGTGAAATAGCCTCCCACGTAAAACCAGGCCACTACGCGGGGGTTGATATCCTTCCTCACCTTCCCCAACTCCTGCGCCCTTCTCACCATGCGCTCGGTGGCCCGGATGTTGAGGTTGATGAAACCCTCCAGTTCCCGCCGGAAATCATCGTCGAAGCTGTTGTTGAGGACGAAGGCCAGGAACTTGCGCATGCTCGGGTTCTCGCGTACGAAGTCAAGGTAGCTCGCCGCGATGCGCTTGAGGGATTCCAGCGGCTGGTCCTTGCACTCTTTGTAGATAGCATCGTAGCGCGTGATTAGTATATCCTCGATATAGCGGCAGCAGGCCAGGAAGAGCTCCTTCTTGCTCGGGAAATACTTGTACAGTGTGCCCTCCGCGATACCCGCCTCCCGGGCCAGGAGCGCCGTCGTCGCCTTCTCGTAATTGGTGCGCGAGAAAGCATCGATGGAGGCCAGGATGATCTCATTGCGGCGGTTCCCCTTCGCCATCTACGTCCCCCTCGCAAAGCCTGCCTGAGGTAGACAGGTCCGTTTCCACGTATCCTTGCCGTTGGCGAAGAAGACGCTCGCAGCCGGCCATGTTACCCTACCAAAAAAGTGAGCGCTCACTCGCCCCTCTAGCGCTACTATTTATATAACAATGACCGTCCGCTGTCAATACATTAAGCGTGGTTTTATATGGAAAGAAGGAAGGTCACCCTGCGATCGTGCATCGCCACTTATCGAATTGCCTATTTAACCGACATGAAGATTATCACTCCAGCAGCACCATTCAACGAAAATCTCCCGAATGTTCTAATTGTAAGTTCCGCTACTCTATTTCTCTTTACGATCATGGCCACTCCCATCGCTATCAATACCAGACCAACTGCTAGCGAAATAAAAAAAGCGGAAATCCCCAGTGAAAACCAGGCGATTGTCATTTGATTCCCTCCGTGCCTATCATCACAAGAGCCGAACCATTAAAATCGAATATAGAGCAATGCTTACCATATTCTACCTGATTAATCGATATTCGAGACCCGACCCGTCTTTATGGTTCGGGAGGAGTGAAATCATGCTTCTTGTCATAGTCCAGATACCTTGACTCTTTGATCTCCCAGTAATCGCTGTCCTTTCCGGTTATCTCAGCAGAGTAGAATATCTCCCTTACGCCTTTTACGATACGGTAATCTTCCTTGCCGATATAAAACGTAATCCGGTATTCCCCTTCGGGGTCTAAGGGGAGGATCGCCGTAGTGATCACCGCGCATTCGATGCCGTCGACCGTTTCATCAGCCAGCATCTCGGGTTCTTCGATGGCCTCGGGAGAGTTAAACACATATATCTCTTTGAACATCACCTCGTTGGGCGTTGCCAGTCTCTCTTCAGCGATATCACCATTGGCGTATTTGATATATCTTGTTTCGCCCAGAAGCCATTCCTCTGTATATTCAGTGTCATATTTCTCTCTGTATACGATATGCGTCTTGTCGGGTAATTCCTCATAGTAGTCAGCTTCCCTGAATACATCATGAAGGTCCTGATCTTCGTACTTGAAATAATGCTTGCTTTCGACATGAGCGCTTTCTACCTTATCCATGGCTTCCTTGCACCGTTCTATCACGACATCAGCCGTTATTGATTCCCCGCTTTCTGTCCCGATTTTATCTCCACAACCGACTATTAGCAGAAGCAGGGATATCGTGATCGCAAACAACAACCATACGGTACTTCGCCCTTGCATTCTCCATGCCTCTCGGTATTGAATCACTGCGACCCCGTTGATCTGTAATCGAAATATCCCTATCGCTCTGTGGTTTATCGACACGGCTGGGAAAATATCTTTAGAGTATGCAGAGGATGAGAAAAATCCGCCTTATTACCCGATATTCGAGACCCGACCCCACCTTACAAGCATCTTAGTATCTTACCCAGGCCAGGCCTTCGGAAAATTCGCCGGCCTCTGCGAACTGAATCTCGATCACGACGTTGCCGGATGTGTCCATGTAACCGTATCTGAATTCCGACTCATCTACCTCGCCAACAACGATTGTTTTCGGACCGTCGTTAATAAGCGCCAGTCCTTCGTGAAAATCCGATCCGGTCCTAGCCCTGAATAGTAGATTTCCTGACATGTCGATGTAGGCATCTTCATCTTCATCAAAATAGAAAACCTTCGCAATACCCTCAGAAAAAAGTGAAACTGCATCCCACTGGGGCTCGATAACAATATTTCCATATATATCGATGAACCCCCATTTTCCTCCGATTTCCACAGGAGCCAGGCCCTCACAGAAGCGCTCGAAATCGTCGAAGCCCTCGATATCAATGACTTTCTTTCCGGAATTGTCGATGTATCCGAGATCGCCGCCGACCAGAGCCCTGCCGTCGTGAAAATCTCCCCTCCCGCCAAAGTTATCTATTCCCGGGAGTTCTGGTGGTATAGCGTACTCACCGGTCTGGTCGATGAAACCGCGTGGAGATTCGACGGTGTTTGCTTCCCATACCTGGGCCAAGCCTTCGGAGAAGTCATAGGCATTATACCACTGGGGTTCGGCGACAATACGTCCCGTATTATCGATGTATCCGTACCTGTCGATTACGCCCTCTTTGAATTGCACCGCCGCCCGGCCTTCATGGAATGATTTCGCATCAATGAACTGGGGCTCGATTACGAAACCTCCACTCTTGTCGATGTATCCCCACAGTCCGCTATCCGCAGCCGCAACTGCAGCCAGGCCTTCAGAGAATTCGCGTGCGTTGTAGAATTGTGGCTCGATAACGAACTCGCCACTTCGATCTATATAACCACGTTTATTTCCGACTCGCACAGAAGCGAGGCCTTCTGAAAAACTTGAGGCACTATCAAACTGCGGTTTTACTACCATCTCGCCGTTCCCGTCAATATATCCGTAAAGATTCTCTTCATAAGTCCGCTGGTCTTCTGCTTGGCCATCACCCACCTGGTTGTTATCTGCACCATTGCCACAGGAAAAAACGGCCAGCGATGCCAGGAAAAAAAGCATAGCAGCAGTTATCGTTAAGAGAGGCTTTTTAATCTTATACAAAGCATCATCCCCGTCAATCCATACCAGATATCCCTATCACTCTGTGGTTTATCGACACGGCTGGGCAAATATCTTTAAACTACTTGGAGGATGAGATCAGTGAGAGATGCGAATGCGTGGGGATGACCGCTTTATATGATAACGTAGTCTACGACAAGGCCACCCGGACGGGAGGAAGATATGCAGAGAGAAGAAGCGCTGGAACTGCTTCAAGCCAACCTGAAATCGGAGAACCTGCTCAAGCACTGCTACGCCAGCGAGGCGGTGATGAGGCGGCTGGCCCGGGAGAAAGGCGAGAACGAGGATTTGTGGGGCCTCACGGGACTGCTGCACGACCTCGACCTGGAGATAACCGGCGACGACATGTCCGTGCACGCCGACACCGCCGCGCGCATGCTGGAGGAAAGGGGAGAGCCCGCGGAGATGGTGGACGCGGTGCGCATGCACAACGCCGAGGGGCTGGGCCTGGGCGAGAGGACCACCGTGCTGCAGCACGCCCTCGCGTCCTCGGAGACGGTGACCGGCCTCATCGTGGCGGCCGCACTGGTGCGGCCCGACAAGCAGCTGGCCGGGGTGAAGGTGAGTTCGCTGCGCAAGCGGATGAAGGAGAAGGCCTTCGCCAGGGGAGCGCGTCGCGAGGTGATTATAGAATGCGAGCAGGCCGGGTTCGAGCTGGATGAATTCCTGGCCCTGGCCCTGGAAGCCATGCAGGGTATCTCGGACGACCTCGGCCTTTAGTTCTATACGGCCCGGGGATAGCGGTCCTCGCTCCTGTAGGGTTGGTGTGCCTGGGCCTGGGGGTAACGGTCTTCGCTCCTGTAGGTGTTGTGTTCCCGAGCCCGGGGATAACGGTCCTCGCTCCTGTCCGCAGGTTGCATATCCGGAGCGTGATCTTGCTGTCGCTCAGGCTGCTCCCAATGTCGCTTCGGACCGATCCCCGGTTCTCGGGAAGAGGTTTTTCTGCTGGCTATGCTCGTTCGGGATGTCGTTCTTCCACATGCTTATATACACCCAGTTCAATACCTTCTTTAACTTCTTCTTGTAAGGCCGTTCCCCGGTTCTCGAGAGGACACCCGGATGTATTCTTGTATTAATGACACGAATATGCACGAATGGAATTTGCAGCGGTAAAGAACAGATCAATCTAGTGGTTCTCAAGAAGATGGGTTCTAATCGATGGTTTCGAGGAGGACGACAGCCATGGCGGCGATGCCCTCCCCGCGGCCGGTGAAGCCCATGCCCTCCGTCGTGGTGGCCTTTACCGCCACGCGGTGCGATTCGATCCTTATGGTCTTGGCGATGCGGTCCCGCATGCCCTCTAGATAGGGGGAGAGGCGCGGCTCCTGGGCGATGATCACGCAGTCGGCGTTGACCACCCGGTACCCCTTCTCCTTCACTATCCCCGCCACCTCCTCCAGGAGCACGAGGCTGGAGATGCCCTCGTAAGCGGGGTCGCTATCGGGAAAATGCACGCCTATATCCCTCTCCCCGCATGCGCCGAGCATGGCGTCCATGATCGCGTGCACCAGCGCGTCGGCGTCGGAATGCCCGGACAGCCCCCTGCCATGCGGCACCTCGACGCCGCCCAGCACGAGCTTTCTTCCCTCTGCGAAGGCGTGGGCGTCAAAGCCCAGGCCTATACGCATCTGCAACCTCTAAACCCCCTTCCGCTAGCAAGGCCTCGGCCAGCGCCAGGTCTTTCGCATAGGTTATCTTCAGGTTGGTCGTCTCTCCCTCCACCACCCTGACGCGGTAACGATAGCGTTCCAGCAGGGCCGCGTCGTCCGTCGCCCACACCCCTTCCCGGAAGGCACGCTCGTGGGAATCCATGAGGGCGGGGGCGCGGAAGCACTGCGGCGTCTGCACGGCCCAGAGGCGATTCCGGTCGGGGGTCCTGACTACCCAGCCCCCCTCCACTTCCTTGATGGTGTCCACCACCGGCACGGCGGCGATTATTCCCTCGCAGTCCGAATCGCACAATGCCTTGATGGCGCGCCGGAACAGGGCGGGGGTTGCCAGCGGCCTGGCGCCGTCGTGTATGACCACGATCTCCGTCTGCGGGGAGAGGGCGCGCAAGGCCTTGAAGACCGACTCCTGCCTCCACTCCCCTCCCGCAACGACCCCGCTTACTTTCTCTATCCCGTAGGCCTTCAGGATATCCTCGTTCGCCTTCCCGATATCCTCGGCGTTGACCACCAGGACGATCTCCTCAACCTCGTCGACGGCCGCCGCATTAAAAAGGGAACGCGCGAGCAGTGGCACCCCGGCCAGCTCGAGGAATTGCTTGCCCCCCTTGCTTCCCAACCTCTCGCCCCGGCCCGCGCCCGCCACGATGGCGGCAGCTCTTACCGGCATGCTCACTTCTCCTTGAGAGCGGCGAAGATCATCCTCCCCGCCGGTGTCTGCAGGATGCTGGTTACCAGGGTCTCAACTTCATCGCCGATGTGCTTCTTGCCCCCCTCGACCACCACCATGGTCCCATCGTCGAGGTAGCCGACACCCTGGCCGGACTCCTTTCCCTCCTTGATGATGGACAGGATAATGGTCTCCCCGGGCAGCACAACCGGTTTGAGCGAGTTGGCCAGCTCGTTGATGTTCAGCACCCGGACTCCCTGGAGCTCGGCTATCTTGTTGAGGTTGAAATCGTTGGTCATCACGGGCAGGTTCATTGCCTTGGCCAGGGCAACCAGCTTGGAATCCACGGCCGCAAGCTCCGGAAAATCAGTCTCCTCGATGTTGACCTCCATCCGGTCCTGTCTCTGCAGTGCGTTGAGCACGTCGAGGCCGCGGCGGCCGCGGTTGCGCTTCAGCGGGTCCTCGGAATCTGCCACGCTCTGGAGCTCGTTGAGGACGAAGCGCGGCACCACCAGCTCGCCCTCGATAAAACCGGAATAGCAGATGTCGGTGATGCGGCCGTCGATGATAACGCTGGTATCCAGGATGCGGGAGATCATGCTCCTGTCAGGCGCCTCCCCCTGGCCCAGAGAAGCCCGCGAGGGGCGGAAGATATTGATAAGGTCGTCTTTCTTCTGCACCGCGATGACGTATCCCAGGACTCCGCAAATGGCAAACAGGGTAATGATAAACGCCCAGCCCCAATCGTTCAGCCAGCCCCATTCAGAGCGGAACAGCAGCACGGACACCGAGGGGAGAAAGGCGACGAGGAAACCGGCGATAACGCCGACGGCCCCCATAAGGAGATCGGTGCCGGGGATATCCTGGATAGCGTGCTGAAATCGGTTGAGGAGTTTGGCTACATATCTACCTGCAGCTCCGCCGATAACAAACCCCAACCCGACGCAGATAAGAATGGATACGATAAAGCCGATAATATAATAAGCCGGGTCAAGACTCTCCAGGTATTGTCCCTTGATCAGCTCTCCGAGCTCATAGCCCCCGATCACCCCGACGATCATAAAAATAAGTCGGACGATAAGGACTACCATTAATCTTCAATACTCCCTATCCGGGCAGCGCAACCCTCCCTTCCGACGTATTTTCCGGGCGGATGAAAAAATGATAAAACCCGGAATCTATAAAATAAATTATAACCTCCAGACGAAGAAAAAACCTCCTCGGCCCATGCGCACGGCATCCTCTACCCCTACATCGGCCGCGTACATGAGTTTATTAACCTCAGGACGGAGAAAAAACCTCCTCGATCATGCGCACGGCATCCTCTACCTCTACATCGACCGCGTACATGAGTTCGCTGGCGAGGATGTCCCGTGCCTGATTCAACATGCGCTTCTCCCCCGAGGAGAGTCCCTTCTCCATATCCCGCAAGGTGAGGTTGCGTACCACCTCGGCGACCTGGAATATGTCTCCGCTGCGGAGCTTATCGCGGTTCTTCTTATAGCGGTGGTTCCAGTTGGTCGGCATGGGGCTCTGTTCCTCCCCAAGCACACAGAGGACCTTCTTGACCTCTTTCTTGTCGATAACGTTGCGCAGTCCCACCTGCATGGAGTTTTCGGCTGGAACCATGACCTTGAGGTTGCCCTGGCACATGCGCAGGACGAAATATTTCCTGGTCCCTCCCTCCACGTCCTTCTCGGAGATCCCCTCGATCACCCCCGCACCATGGTGAGGATAAACTACGACGTCTCCAACGTGAAACATCTTATCACCTCTTATATCCTGTGGAGTCTCTTCAGTCCTTCTCTGCGTCAAGTTGTATCTTCAATAGATCAGGGTGGTAACGTGTGAGGTTTTTCTCACCAGGCCACAACTGACATATATTACTAAGAGCTAACCTTGAACAATATCTTCCGTTCTCCCGAGGAACGATCAACCGTATTATCTACGCGTTCAGGTCAGGCTGTAGACACCCAGGGTATTAATACGATCGTTCTCCCTCTCCAGAACGCATTTGAGATCCAGTCCAAGCAGGCAGCAGGTGGCGGCCAGATAGAAGATGGCGTTTCCCAGCTCGCTCTCGATGACGTCCGCACAGTTGGGGCAGAGTTCCCCCTCGATATGGCTCTTGACGTAGTTGGCCACCTGGGAAAAACTCGCGTCTTCGGGAAGTTCCTGCTTGCTCGCCTCGATACGAAGGCATCCGCAGCTGGTCACGGTCTTGGCCAGGGCGCGATTTACCCTGGTAGCGGCGTCTTGGAGTTTGGTCATGACATCGAGGATGCTGCGGTTGCGGACGAGGTATTCAGAAACGGTCTTCTGAAATTCCGAACAATCTGCTTCCCGCATATCTGTTACCTCCGTCCCAACTGACTAGATTCATTATAGGTTCGCCCTTAAAAGGGTGTCAAACCAGCCGTGCTTCAGCGGGATGGATAAAACGCGGTTAACACCGGAGCAGTGACGGAAATACCGTCTCGAGCACAGTACGTATATGGAGGACGAAAATGGGATGGAAACTGTGGGTCATGGCTACATGTATCTCTCGACCAGCGACGACTCGGCTATGCGCCTAAGCCCTTCCTTTATGGCCTGGGCACGCGCTTTGCCCACTCCCTCCACCTCATCGAGCATTTTCTCTGAGGCCTGCATTATGTTCTGTACGTTCTTAAAGTTCTTCACTAACTTATCGACGACGGAGGCGGGAAGACGCGGGATACGCTCGAGTACGCGGTATCCCCGCGAGGACAGCGCCCGGTCCAACTCGTCGTGAGCGCCCGAGTACCCCAGGGCCTGTGCGACGTTTGTCAGTTGCAGGAGTTCCTCGTCGCTGAGGCGGGCCAGGCTGAGCTCAACGGCCTCCACCGATTTGCCCCGCTGTTCAACGCGGTAGTCGCGTATGACGTTCCTCTTCTCGCGCTCCACGCCGGACATCAATTCCTCCACCTGGAGCTCAATCAACCTGCCCTCCGTACCCAGTTCAGCCTGGTAGACCCGGATCTCGTCGGCTATCCTCTGCATCATCTCCGCCCTCTGCAGTACGCTGACCACGTCCTGCAGGGTCACCAGGTCCTCGAATTCCAGGGCGCTCAAGGTGGCCGAGACCTGGTCCAGGCGCGCCTTGTACTTCTCCATCGTCTGCAGCGCCTGGCCAGACTTGCTGATCAGCACGCGCACGGAGAGGATGACGTGGCGCCAGTTGTCCTTGTACATGGTCACCCTGGTCATGCGCTCGGATACCGCGATGACCAGTTTGCCCGTCTGTCTCGCTACCCTTTCGGCGGTACGGTGGCGCGTGCCGCTCTCAACCGTATCAATGGTCGGATCGGGGACCAGGTGGACGTTGGCGAAGCGGATGCGCGATATATCCTCGTCCATGACCACGGCACCGTCCATTTTAGAGATCTGGAAGAGGTTCGCGGCCGAGAACTCCCAGTTGAGCTCCACTCCCCCGTTTACCACCTCCAGCACATCGCTGTCGTCCCCTACGACGATCAGTGCCCCCAGGCGCGAGGCCAGCAGGCGGGCGAGGGCTTCCCGCAGCTCCGTTCCTGGCGCAACGAGCTGCAGGACATCCAGGTATTCCCTATCTCTGTTATAATCTTCCATAGTCACGTCATCCTTGACCGTTGAAAGAGACCGTTACATGAGTATCGCCGGCTTTCCTTATCATAAACAAAGTAGCCTGCCTGCACCAGCGGTAAAGCCATCCCGCCTTCAATTGCGACCTTCATGGGCAATGGTGAGCGAGGTCGGAGGATTAATCGCCGATTTACCTCTAAACGCCAACCCCGAATATCAGATTATCCCGAACGCGGCCAGGGCGTCGCGCACGTCGTTTACCCCCACTAGCTCCAGCCCTTCCGGCCTGCCCCGCAAGCGCGCCTTGCCCGAGAGCACCAGGGAGCGGAATCCAAGACGCTCCGCTTCCCGCAGCCGTTCCTCCATCCTGGATACCGGCCTTACCTCCCCGGTCAGGCTGACCTCCCCCAGGAAGACCGTCTGCGGGGGAATGGTTTTTTCCTGACGGGAGGAAGCTATGGCCATGCATACCCCCAGATCGAGGGCGGGTTCGCTAATCTTCAGTCCTCCGGAGATGCCGACGTAGACGTCCCGGTCCGCCAGGCGGACCCGGGCCTTCCGCTCCAGGACGGCTACGTCAATGGCAAGCCGCCGGTGGTCCATGCCCGTGGAAACGCGCTTCGGCGTGGGGATCCTGGAGGGGACCACCAGGGCCTGTACCTCAACCACCAGGGGGCGGCGCCCCTCCATGATCACTACCGCCGCAGTCCCGGAGACCGGCTCCTCGCGCGTTCCCAGAAAATACTCGCTGGGGTCCTCAACCTCGACCAGACCGCCGTCGGTCATCTCGAATACCCCCAACTCGCTGACGGAACCGAAGCGGTTCTTTGCCGCGCGCAGGAGACGCAACGAGTCGAAGCGCTCGCCCTCGAAATAGAGCACGCAGTCCACCATATGCTCCACCATCCTGGGCCCCGCGAGTATCCCCTCCTTGGTCACGTGCCCGACCAGGAAGGCGACGGCATCCGTCTCCTTTACCAGCACCTGCATGCGGGACACGCACTCCCGCAACTGGTTGACGCCGCCGGGAGATGAATCGAGGTCGCTGTCGCGCATGGTCTGGATGGAGTCCACTATCAACACCTGCGGGGCGAGCTCGCGCGCAGCCTCCGCGACCGTCGCGATCTCTGTCTCGCACAGCAAGTAGAGCCCGGGGTCGAGGACTTGTATACGGCGGGCGCGGGAGGTGATCTGCGCGGCTGATTCCTCTCCGCTCACCATCATCACCTTAGCCCCCCGTCCCGCAAGGGAGGATGCGGCCTGCAGGAGCAGGGTCGACTTGCCGATGCCCGGTTCGCCGCCCAGGAGCACCAGTGAACCCGGAACCGCACCGCCTCCCAGGACGCGGTCGAGCTCCCCTATTCCCACGCGGATGCGCGGCCGTTCCTCAGCGATGCTCCCCATGCGCAGAGGTTCCGCCCTGGTCCTGGAGCCGCCGCTCCTCGCGACCTCCCTTTTCTCCTCCCGCATGGTCCCGAAGCTGCCACAGGCGGGGCAGCGCCCCAGCCACTGCACCGAGGCCTCTCCGCATTCATCACAGGTATAATGAGAGCGCTCCGCCTTCACCATCAGCACCTCGCCTAGAAATCACGGTCTGCACCGACGAACCGATTATACTTGCTCCCACTGTCATTCCAAGGGGCGGTAGAGCGAGATACGGAATGCCGGTGTGAGCGCCGACAAAGGACTGTAATGGAAGCATGCCTTGCCGAACCGGAATCGACTTCTTGCCGCTGAAGTAACCGATATAAAAAAAGGGAGGGAAAACCCCTCCCTTTTTCCTGGTCGTTCCCTACGTGGTCTGGAGAAGGTCCGCTCCGCTTGATGGAGCATCCACCTTCTCGAAGGTTATATGGCCTTCCTTATCGGTGGCGATGAGTATGGTCGAGCCGGGCAGGTACTCCTTGGCCAGCACCTTCTCCGAGAGGGGATCCTCGATGAGTTTCTGGATGGCGCGGCGCAGGGGCCTGGCGCCGTACATGGGATCGTAGCCCTCGGAGACCAGCAATTCCTTGCCGTCATCTGAGAGGATGATCTCTATCTCCTGCTCCGCGAGCTGGTCTTTCACCCGCTGCATGAGCAGGTCCACGATCTTCTTGATCTCTTCGTGGGTGAGTTCATGGAAGACGATGACGTCGTCGATGCGGTTGAGCAACTCTGGCCGGAAGGTCTTCTTCAGCTCGGAGAGCACGCGGTCCTTCATCTTGTCGTAATCCATTCCCCCCGCTTTCTGGGTCGTGAAACCGAGGGAGGTGCCCTTGCTGATGTCCCTGGCTCCGAGGTTGGAGGTCATGATGACGATGGTGTTGCGGAAGTCGACCTTGTGTCCCTGAGAGTCGGTGAGACGGCCGTCTTCGAGTATCTGTAGCAGCATGTTGAAAGCATCCGGGTGCGCCTTCTCTATCTCGTCCAGGAGCACCACGCTGAAGGGCTTGCGTCGCACCGCCTCGGTGAGCTGGCCTCCCTCCTCGTAGCCGACATAGCCGGGCGGGGAGCCTACCAGGCGGGATACGGCGTGCTTCTCCATGTATTCGGACATATCTATCTGGATCAGGGCGGATTCGTCGCCGAACAGGAACTCGGCCAGGGTGCGCGCCAGCTCCGTCTTCCCCACGCCCGAAGGACCGAGGAAGATGAACGAACCCCCGGGACGCTTGGGGTCCTTGAGCCCCGCCCGGGTGCGGCGGATGGAGCGGGAAACCGCGATGACCGCCTCGTCCTGTCCCACGACGCGTTCGTGCAGCGCGTCCTCCATGCGCAGCAGCTTGCTGCTCTCCTCCTCCGTGAGCTGGCTGACGGGGATGCCCGTCCAGGAAGAGAGGATATCGGCGATATCGTCGTCGGTGACCTGCAGCTGATGGGAGCCCATGGGTATCTTCCAGTCCTCCTCCAGCTTGTCCATTTCCCCGATGATCTCCTTCTCCTTGTCCCGCAGGCCCGCCGCCTTCTCGAACTCCTGGGCCGCTATGGCCGCCTGCTTCTCCTGGCGCACCTGCTGCAGCTTTTCCTCCATGTCCCGGAAATCGGGCGGCGCGGTCATGGCATGGATACGCAGGCGGGACGCGGCCTCGTCGATGAGATCGATGGCCTTGTCCGGCAGGAAACGGTCCGAGATATATCGGCTGGCGAGCCTGGCGGCTGCGACCAGTGCCTCGTCGGTGATGGCCACGCGGTGGTGCGCCTCGTAGCGATCACGCAGACCCTTTAGTATATCGATGGTATGGTCCACGGTGGGCTCCTCCACCGTTATGGGCTGGAAGCGCCGCTCCAGGGCCGCGTCTTTCTCCAGGTGTTTGCGGTACTCGTCCAGGGTGGTGGCGCCTATGGTCTGCAGCTCACCGCGGGCCAGCGCCGGCTTGAGGATAGAGGCCGCATCGATGGCCCCTTCGGCCGCGCCGGCACCGACGAGGTTATGCAGCTCGTCTATGAAGAGGATGATGTCGCCGCGGCTGCGTATCTCCTTTACCACCTTCTTCAGGCGTTCCTCGAAATCGCCGCGGTAGCGCGAACCGGCCACCAGGGCGCCCAGGTCCAGGGTATAGAGCTGTTTGCCGCCAAGTATATGCGGTACCTCGTTGTTCATTATCTTCTGGGCGAAACCCTCCACCACCGCGGTCTTGCCCACACCGGGCTCGCCGATGAGCACGGGGTTGTTCTTGGTGCGGCGCGAGAGGACCTGCATTACCCGCTCAATCTCCTTGTCCCGACCGATGACCGGATCGAGTTTATTCTGGCTGGCGAGCTGGGTGAGGTTGCGCCCGAACTGGTCCAGGAGCAGGTTGCTCTGGGCCGGCGCCTCCCCGGCCTGGGTTACTTCCTTGGTCCCGGCGGCGCCGGTGAGAAGCTGAACCACCTGGTTGCGCACGCGGTCCAGGTCCGCGCCCAGCTTGGTCAACACCTGTGCCGCCACACCCTCGCCCTCGCGGATGAGGCCGAGGAGTATGTGCTCGGTTCCGATGTAGTTATGGCCGAGCTGCAAGGCCTCGCGCAGGGATAGCTCCAGCACCTTTTTCGCCCGCGGCGTGAAAGGTATATGCCCGGTGGGGGCAGAGCTTCCCCTCCCGATTATCTCCTCCACCTGGTTGCGCACGGCCTCCAGGCTGATGCCCATGGACTCCAGGGCCTTGGCCGCCACGCCCTCGCCCTCCTGTATCAACCCCAGGAGGAGGTGTTCCGTGCCTATATAATTATGGTTGAGCATGCGGGCTTCTTCCTGGGCTAATACCACTACCCGCCTTGCCCGGTCAGAAAACCTTTGAAACACTACAAATCCCTCCAAAAAGTCTCTTCATGTCGATTATACTATTCTCTTTCCTTTCAGAGACGTTTCGCCATGCTTTATCTCATATCCTCCGGCCCTTCGTCTACCTGAATCGACATCCCGCAGGTCTTACTTGAAGACCAACCGGCCAGCGGTTCTTCTCCGAGAAGTATGGTAGTAACCGTCAGGCAAACGAATCCTGTCATCATCTCCCCATCCTTCTCGGAGAGGGTCTTTACTATACAGTATTCCCCTGGAACGGTCTTTAGCCTCCATTGTGTCTGACGTTCGCAATACTCCGTTGTTCCGACTGGGCCTTGAAGTACGTCATTGCTTCATGTGACCATGTGTGTTTCTGCTTCCGCGTTACAACGTGGAGGCTGCCTGGATGGCTAATCTTCCTGGGAGGCCTCGGAGCGGAGGTGGGGAAAGAGGATTACCTCGCGGATGGAGTGAGAATCCGTGAGCAGCATCACCAGTCGGTCCACTCCCAGGCCCAGCCCTCCCGTGGGCGGCATGCCGTACTCGAGGGCGCGCAGGAAATCGTAGTCGACGATATGGGCCTCCTCGTCGCCCCTCTCCCGCTGCCTGGCCTGTTCCATGAAGCGTTCCCTCTGGTCTAGCGGGTCTATGAGCTCCGAGAAGGCGTTGGCGATCTCCCGTCCCGCGGCGATGAGCTCGAACCTCTCGGTCAGGAGGGGATCGTCCCGGTGAGCCCTGGCCAGGGGGGACACCTCCCGCGGATAGTCCATGACCAGGGTCGGCTCCCAGAGGTTCGGTTCCACCAGCTTCTCGAAGAGCTCAGTGGCTATCTTGCCCGGACCCCATCCCTTCTCCAGGGGCACCTCGTATTCTTCGGCCAGGCCGCGCAGCTCGCCTGCGGTAGTATCCGTTGCGACCGTCCGGCCCACCGCCTCGCTCACCGCCTGCATGAGCGTCACCCGGCGCCAGGGGGTCGCGAGGTCCAGCCGCTTCCCCTGATACTCGAAGGCCAGCTCCCCCTTCACCGCCCTCGCCACGTCGGTTAGCATCTCCTGCAGAAAATCGGCCAGGTCGTGATAGTCCACGTAAGCCCAGTAGAATTCGAGCATGGTGAACTCGGGGTTGTGCTTGTAGGAGAT
>JAFGDU010000052.1 GCA_016931915.1 Actinomycetota bacterium | reverse complement strand
GACTATCCGGACTCAGTTCGCCCCTATATCTACACCACTAACCAGCTGGAGAGGATCAACAAGGAGATAAAGAGACGGACCAAGACCATCGAGGCCTTCTCCTCCGAGGAGAGCCTCATCTCCGTGCTCTATCTCATACTCAAGTTCGAGGACGAGAAGCTGCAGCAGAGACGGCTGCGGGGTTTTAACAATTCGGTGTCAGATGAGGAAGGCTAGGTCTATGGACACAAATTTCTTGACGCTATCCAACAAGCAGAAGGCACGTTAAATGAGCAGCGATAATTGGAATCTTTGATGTCCTATTGTCCTTGCGGTACAAAGCAAAAAAATAGTGAATTGGTGTTAGAAATGCGTTAGAAATTGCTAGAAATGACATATCTGCATAATGGTATTAGATTCCGTTAACCCCACCATATATGGCTACTTTACGGGCACTTTAGGTGGCGGAGGGGGCGGGATTCGAACCCGCGAGCCCGCGAAGGCTAATGGTTTTCAAGACCACCGCATTAGTCCGCTCTGCCACCCCTCCAGGTCTCATTCTATATTCCAGGCAGCAAAAAGCAAAAAATCCCAAGATATTGATTATGTGTAATTATATGTGTATTATTATGTGTAAGATTTTGTGGAGGTATTTTGCATGGCGAAGAGGGTCATCCAGGTTCCCGTTGACGACAGCCTGATCGAGGCCCTGAATACGGCCTCGAAAAAAGGTGGGCTGACCAGGTCTGAATTGATCCGGCAGGCCTGTCGTCTATATTTGAGACAATTGAAGACGGCCGAACTGGATACGATCTACCGGGAGGGCTACGAAAACATCCCCGAGGAACCGGCAATGGGAGAAATCCAGGCAGACCTAGCCGGTCAAGTCTTACAGGAGGAGTCGTGGTAGATGCGCCGCGGTGAAGTGTGGTGGGCGAATCTGCCCCAACCCATCGGCAGGCGACCGGTACTACTCCTATCCCGTAATACCGCCTACCAAGTCAGGGCTTCGGTAACAGTTGGGGCGATAAGCAGCACAATACGCGGTATACCGGTTGAGGTACCTTTAGATAAAAGCGACGGCGTGCCGAAGGAATGCGTTGTCAATCTGGACAATATCCTTACCATCCCGAAATCAACCTTGACGAAACAGATCACCGCTTTATCTAAAGAGAAGATGGACCTGGTGAACAGAGCAGTGGTTTTCGCGTTGGATCTGAAGGTCTAGGAATCCCGCTGCCTTTTTCGTCCGGGCCGGTAAGGTTATCAGGGGCTGCGGCCTTCTCCTCGCTTCCATCAAACTTGTGGCGCTCCGCCTTGCTCCAGTCGCGGCGGTGGAACACGATCTCGACGATGCCGTGCAAACGCCACCAGACCGTCAACTGACGGTAACCGAAATTCTCCATGACAGCGAAGCCGCGTAGTATCATCACGTCCCGCAAGGTCGGGTATTTGTGAAAGTCTATCTCGGCATGGTGGCGGTGGAGTACTCATGGGACGCCATCGCCCGCTCCTATCTCGCCCTGTGAATCCACCGTCTGCCATGGTCGAGAACGGTACATCTCGGCATCTGAACCATTGATACCGGTAGGGAAGCTCAACGGTTACGCGGGTAAACCTCAGAGGGTTATCTTCTCCAGGCCGTGCATGTAGGGGCGAAGCACCTCCGGCACCGCCACGCTGCCGTCCTCCTGCTGGTAGTTCTCGAGGATGGCGGCGACGGTGCGCCCTATGGCCACCCCCGAGCCGTTCAAGGTATGGACGTGGCGGGACTTGCCCTTCCCGGACGGCTTGAAGCGGATGTTGCCCCGGCGGGCCTGAAAATCGGTGAAGTTCGAGCAGGAGGAGATCTCCTTGTACTCCCCGTAGGAAGGCAGCCACACCTCCAGGTCGTAGCACTTGGCGGCCGCGAAGGAGAGGTCGCCGGTGGAGAGGACCACAACGCGGTAGGTCAGGCCCAGGCGCCGCAGCACTTCCTCGGCGTCGTCGGTCAGCTTCTCGAGCTCGTCGTAGGAGGAGTCGGGGTGCACGAACTTCACCATCTCCACCTTGTTGAACTGGTGCTGGCGGATAAGGCCCTTGGTGTCTTTGCCGTAGGAGCCCGCCTCGCGGCGGAAGCAGGGGGTATAGGCGCAGCAGCGTATGGGTAGGTCCTCCTCGGCCAGGGTCTCGTCGCGGTAGATGTTGGTCACCGACACCTCGGCGGTGGGGATGAGATAGAGGACGTCGTCCTTGCACATGTACATGTCGTCCTTGAGCTTGGGGAGCTGCCCGGTGGTGAACATGCTCTCCTCGTTGGCGAGGATGGGCGGGAAGACCTCGGTGTAGCCGTGCTCCCGGGTGTGCAGGTCGAGCATGAAGTTGACCAGCGCCCTCTCCAGCAGTGCGCCGGTTCCCTTGAGCAGAGTGAAACGTGATTCGGCTATCTTCACCCCGCGCTGGAAATCCAGGATGTCCAGCTGCTCTCCCAGCTCCCAGTGGGGCAGGGGCTCGAAGGCGAACTCGGGCGGCTCACCCCAGCGGCGTACTTCGCGGTTGAACGTCTCGTCCAGCCCCACGGGAACGGACTCGTGGGGGATGTTGGGGATCCAGATGAGGATGTCCCGCATACGCCCGTCCAGTTCGCCGACCTCCGCCTCGAGGGCCTTGATCTCCTCGCTCAATGCGCCCATCTCCTCGCGCAGGGCCGCGGCGTCACCCCCGCTCCTCATGAGCTCGCCGATCTCCTTGTTGCCCTTCTTGTGGCGGGCGCGTTTCTCCTCCACGTCCGCGAGCAGGTTGCGCCAGTCGCGGTCCAGCTCCAGGAGTTCGTCCAGGGGTACCTCGAGCCCGCGATCCCCTATGGCCTTCTTCACCGCGTCCTCGTTCTCGCGCACGAACCTGAGCTCAAGCATCCTTACCCTCCTCGCCGTATGCGGGGTAGGACCCCAGGAGCTTCACCCGGGGCAGCTTGCACACCAGGCACTTCAGCGCCGAGGCCACGACCTCGTCGTCCTCGTGCCCGTCGCAATCGATGAAGAAGCAGTAGTCGCCCAGCACTTCCTTGGTGGGCCGTGACTCTATTTTAGTCAGGTTGATGTAGCGATAAGCGAACTCCTGCAGTATCTGCAGGAGCATACCGGGGCGGTCCTGGTGGATGAAGCAGACCATGGAGGTCTTGTCGTTCCCGCTAGGCGGCATCTTCTCCTTCCCCAGCAGGACGAAACGGGTGCGGTTGTCGGGATGGTCCTGCATGCCCTCGCGCAGCACCGCCAGGCCATAGAGCTCCGCCGCCAGCCTGCTTCCCAGGGCGGCCACCGGCTCGCCCGCATCCGCCGCCCGCCTCGCGGCCTCGGAGGTGCTGTTCGCCGCCTCCAGCTCTACACCGGGAAGAAGCTCCACTAGGTGCCTGCGGCACTGGGCCGCGGCCTGGGGGTGCGAGATCACCTGCGCCACCTCTTCCAGGCGCACGCCCTCCCGGGCCAGGAGAAAGTGGTTCACCCCGCATACCTTCTCCCCCTGGATGAGCACCCCGGTCTCGAAGGCCAGGGTATCCAGGGTGGCGTTCACGGAACCCTCTATGGAGTTCTCGATGGGGACGACCGCCTTGTCCGCCAGATTATCCTCCACCGCCAGGATGGCTTCCTCCACGGTGGGGAAGGGGATGGCCTCCTCGTAGCTCAGCCCTCGCCAGCCCTGGAGGGCCTCCTCGGTGAAGGTGCCCGGCGGCCCAAGGTAGGACACGCTGCGGCAGCTCAGGAGCGAGGTCAGATCACCCAAGAACCGTCCTCCTCCCTGGAGGAGATGCCGCCCTCTTCCGGCGCTTCCTGTACGTCGAAGGGCTTAGGCCTTCCTTTCCTGGAGCGGATGAGCGGGGGCTTTATGCTCAGCGCCCTGCGAAGGGATTCGCTCTCCTCGCGTGAGAGTACGTGAGACGCGTTCCCGGCGCGCACGGCCTTGGCATAGGTACGGTTCTCGTTGCGTCCGTATATGGAGGTGAAGATGACGCCGTCGCCGTTCTCGTCCAGCATGGTGACGGAATAGCTGAGCTTTCCACCCATATCCTCGAAGGCATCGAAGCGCACCACCGCGAAACGCTGCAGCGTGCCCGCGAGGACCTCGGTGAGATAATCCTTCTGTGCCGCCTGCTCGTCCAGCAGGGCATAGAGGTCCTCTATCTGTATCGCCTGAGATGCCACCTTTTCCACCAGGCTGCTGCCCTCTACCCCGCGCTTGAGGATGGTCACGTTGCGGCGCATGAGGGACAGCTGCCGGAAGAGCATGAAGACACCGACGACGAGCAGCGCGTCCACCAGGAACAACAGAGTTATCAGCACACCCGCGTTATCTCTCAAGGTATCCATTATCGGGGCGATGCCTCCTTTCAAACATGAGAATACCACACTCGGGCGGGATGGCCGAGAACCTGCATATTTGGGGTGATATACTCGTATAAAGTCGAGGTGTAGCCATGGATGATTCCCTGGAGGGCAAGCTGCTGAGGCTGCGGGAAATGCTTGCGTCCTTCCCCTCGGCCCTGGTGGCGTATTCGGGCGGGGTGGATTCGACCTTTCTCGCCCAGCAGGCCCACACCGTGCTGGGGGAGCGCATGAAAGCAGTGATCGTGGCCTCCCCCCTGTTGCCCCCGCGAGAACTCGAAAGGGCGAAGACCGTCGCGGGCTCCCTGGGATTCCCCCTCGAGGTGGTCGAGGCCGACGAGCTCTCCCTCCCCGGTTTCGAGCACAACCCCCCCGATCGCTGCTATATCTGTAAGCGTTTCCGCCTCGGGCTCCTGCGGGAGATGGCAAGGGAGCAGGGCTGGGATGCCGTCCTCGAGGGATCGAACCTGGATGACGCGGGAACGCACCGTCCGGGGCGGCTGGCATCGGCAGAGCTGGGAGCATCGAGTCCCCTGGAGGATGCCGGACTCAGCAAGGACGATATCCGCGCCCTGGCCAGGGAAGCGGGCCTGCCCAACTGGGACGCGCCCTCGCGCCCCTGCCTGGCCACGCGTTTTCCCTACGGCATGACACTGGAGCCGGAGCTAATCTCCAGGTTGGATGCTGCCGAGGAGGTGCTGGAGGGCCTGGGTCTGCGCCAGCTCAGGGTGAGGCTGGATGCGCCCGATGCCGCCCGCATCGAGGTAGGGGCGGACGAACTCCGGCTGCTGGATGACAAGGATAAGCGCGAGTCGTTGGTGAAGAAGTTGCGGGGCCTGGGTTTCCGGCGCATAATGCTAGACCTGGAGGGTTATCGCAGCGGCAGCATGGATGAAAGCAGTCACGCCAGGAATTACCGCACCCTGTACGACGCGGACGCAAACGCCTGAAGGGCGGGGAAGAGAAGAGATGAATACCCTTTATCTCGATGCCTTCGCCGGAATCAGCGGCGACATGATGCTCGGTGCCCTGGCCGACCTGGGCGTTCCCCTCGAGGTGTACCGCTCGGTGGCCTCGAAGCTGGGTTTGAGCGAGGTGGAGATCAACGCCAGCCGGACGGAGCGCAAGAGCATCGGTGCCGTCAAGGTCCACGTCAGGGCACCGGAGCGCGGGGTGGTCAGGACCTATGCCCATATCAAGAGCCTCATAGACGGAAGCTCTCTCTCCGCGGCCGTGAAGGAGAAGAGCCAGCGTATCTTCGCCCTCATCGCCGAGGCCGAAAGCCGCATCCACTCGCGCAGCATCGACCAGGTCCACTTCCACGAGTTGGGTAGCGCGGACACCATGGTGGACGTGGCGGGGACGGCGGCGGGACTCGAGCACCTGGGCGTGGAGGAGTTGCTCTGCTCCCCCCTGCCCATGGGCACGGGCATGATCAAGACCCACCACGGTATACTGCCCGTACCCGCGCCGGCGGTGGTCGAGATACTCAAGGACGTTCCCGTATATTCCAGCGGCATCCCGACGGAGCTCGTCACGCCCACCGGCGCGGCCATAGCGGCCGCCCTCACGGCGGAATTCTGCCTGCTGCCCCCCATGCGTGTCCAGGCCGTGGGGTACGGCGCCGGCGACCGGGACCTGGAGATACCCAACCTGCTGCGGGCCTTCCTCGGGGAGCGCGAGGGCGCCGTGCGGGGGCGGGCAAGGGAGAGGAGGCTGGTGTTCTCGACCAACATCGACGACATGAACCCGGAGCTCTATCCCTACGTGATGGAGAAGCTCTTCGAGGCGGGCGCCGAGGACGTCTGGCTCTACCCTATCCAGATGAAGAAGACACGGCCCGCCGTAACCCTGAAAGTACTCGTTCCGCCCTCGCGGGAGGAGGAGATAAAAGAGGTGGTGTTCGCCGAGACCAAGACCCTGGGCATGCGTATCTCCGAGATCGACAAGGAGTACCTCGACCGCGAGATCATCCTCGTGGAAACCCCATTCGGACAGCTGCGCGTCAAGTTGGCCCGGCAGGAGGGCAAGCCGGTGAACATCGCCCCGGAATACGAGGATTGCCGCAAGGCCGCGGCGGATTCCGGCGTCCCATTAAAAGACGTCTATGCCGCGGCGGAAGAAGCGGCCCGCTCGCTTCTGTCGGCGCGGGAGCAAGGCCAGGAAGAGCGAGACTGAACCATGCATACCTGAGATAGAGGAGGTAAATCGCCGCATGTACATAGGTGTCATTGGAGGGCAGTTCTGCAGCGAGGAAGAGGAACGCCTGGCATACGAGGTGGGAAGCCTGCTGGCCAAACAGGGCGCGACCATCATATGCGGCGGACTGGGTGGGGTAATGGAGGCCGCCTGCAAGGGCGCCAAGGAGGAGGGGGGCACCACCATCGGCGTCCTTCCCGGGCCCTTCCGCGGCGACGCCAATCCCTACGTGGACTATGCCCTCGCCACGGACATGGGCCAGGCGCGCAATGCCATCATCGTGCGCACCGCGGATGCGGTGATCGCGGTGGGCGGCGAATACGGCACCCTTTCCGAGATAGCCATGGCGCTCAAGATGGGCAAGAAAGTGGTCGCCCTCTCCAGTTGGGAGATCGCCAGCAAGGGTACGCCCGATGATAAGATCGTCCGCGCCGCGAGCCCGGAGGAGGCCGTGGAGGGAGTGATCTCCTCAAGCCGCTAACCAGGGGTCAGCACTCCAGGTGCGGAATGGTCTGAGAGGCGTGAGGCATGAGCAACACCTTGCCCCCGGGGACGCTATCCATAGCCTCCTGCAGGGCATCCGCGATGCTCGCATGGGGTATGATGCCTATGCGGCTCACCACGTCGGGATCGAGCTTCGAGACGAGCATGACTTTTTTCGCCTGACGGTAAAGCAACGCCGCGCGGAAGACCACGAAACCCGAGACGGTGAAAGCGCGCCGCAGCTCGGCCTCTATCTCGTCCGCTCCCCCCAGGTCGAACCAGCGGTTGAACTCGTAGGGCCCCAGGCCGTCCGAGCACTCCCCCACCATGATCATGACCCCCTCGCCGTCCTCGCGCAGTGCCGCCCGCGCGTTGGCATTGGACTGGAAGGCCTGGTAAAAGGTGAGGTCCATGGGGAAACCGCCCCGCGACGCCACCACGATGTCGCCCCTGGCGGGGATCTCCACCCGGAAGGCTTCGGAGACGAACGCGCACCCCTCGAGGTGGGCTTCCACCAGGTCGCCCGCGAAGACCCCGAGGAATTCTCCCCCCTCGCTCAGGGCGAAGTTGACGATGAAACGCGGCCCGAGCATGCGTGCCGTCGCCAGCATGTCCTCGTGTACGGGGTTGCCCTCGAGCACACCGGGGCGGGCCATGGGATTGGTTCCGCCCCCCGGCGTCTCGCTCAATGCCCGGCTGTGGTTGGCCAGAATGGTGGTGAGCCCGGACATACCCGGCAGGACCGCCTTGCGCCCCCCGCCGTAGCCGGCGAAGGTGTGGGGAACGACGGCCCCGGTGAGGATGACGTGATCGGCCTCAACCGCGTAACGATTGACCCAGACCGGGGTCCCGTAGGGCGTCTTGCCCAGGTAACGCAGCATGGCGGGATCGCGGCAGTCGTGGTTGATTATGCGGATATCGTGGGGAAAACCGTCCCCCACGATCGCCTTCATGCCCTCGTAGTCGGGCATACCGTGGGTGCCGTTGGCGATGATCACCGTTATGTCGCGGTCGGCGATGCCCGCACGGTTGAGGGAACTCACCACCAGGGGCAGCCAGCGGCGGGACTGCACCCAGAGGCGGTGGAAATCAGGACATGCTATGGCCACCCTGTCCCCCGCCTGCACCAGCTCCGCCAGGGGCGGGGAACCTACGGGGTCCGCCAAGGCATCGTCAAGGGCTCTGTTCAGATCGGGCAGGGGCTCGACCGCCACCCCCTCCACCGAGCCCAGGTAGAGGTGGTCCGGGACCTCGAATTCCTGCTCTTCTCTGCCGAATCCCCACCTAAAATCCATGTATTCTACTCTAGCAGAAACCCGGCTGGATAGGCTTGATCATCACCCCGGCGGCTCGTTCTTTTGCCCACCAGGGTGGGGTAAGGTCTTGCATTTCTTCTGTTACACCGTTCCGAACATCGGCCCGGCCGGGCGGCAAAACGCCAAGGCCCGGCCCTATCACCCATTGCCTGTCACCCAGGCCCATTTACTATCCGGACTCCCTTAAAGGAGGAATATGCGTTTGCCGAATGAAATGACGTGAATGCCGTCGGGACTGAAACGGGAGGTTGGTAATGCCCCGCATCGTGGTGCTGGCATGGGGCTCCCTGGTGTGGGACCCCGGGGACCTCGACCTCGAGGACGGAACCTGGCACGAGGACGGCCCGCTTCTGCCCGTCGAGTTCTCGAGGGTAGAGAGGGACCGCCGGCTTACCCTGGCCCTGACCAGGGGAGCCGATGCGGTGCAGGTCCTTTGGGCTTACATGGGGACGGACGCCGTGGGGGAGGCGGTATGGAGCCTGTCCCAGAGGGAGGGAGCGAAGCCCGAGAACGTGGGCTTCCTCGACCTGGAGACCGGCGAGTACTGGTGCAGGACGGTGGACGAACACATCCCCACCATCCGGGATTGGGCGCGGAAAAAGAACGAGGACGGCGCCGATATCGGCGTGGCGATATGGAGCGACCTCAAGCCCAACTTCGAGAAGAAGGCGCGCAAGGAGCTGAACGCTGAGAACGTGCTATCATACCTCGAGGGCTTACGCCCGGAGATCAAGGATAGGGCGAAGGAATACATCGAGAAGGCGCCCGGCCAGACGCGCACCCGCATCAGGGACGCTATAGGTGACGCCTGGGACTCCCTCTGGTAGAGAACGGAAGTAATGGCAAGAGAAGAGAGAGGGAGAGTCGTGGTGTAACACTTATATCCACACCTGTTTTGGAAGGTTAACCATCGCCTCGGTCTCCCTCTCTAACCTATATATCGGCATCCGGCAACCACGCGATAAGAGAAATCGCAGAGTGTTTTTGGCGACGGCAAAAGGATTACGAGAGGTCCTCCTCCAGCAGTTCGAGCAGGCGGATGGCGGCCTGCTTGTTCAGGGGCTCGTTGCCGTTGCCGCACTTTGGTGAATGGATGCATGAAGGGCATCCCTCGCTGCAGGAGCAGCTCTGTACCATCTCGCGGGTGGACCTCAGGTGCGGGACCACCAGCTCGAAACCGCGGGCGGCGATGCCCACTCCCCCGGGATAGGCGTCGTAGATGAAGACGGTCGCGCGGCCGGTATCCCCGTGGAAGGCGGTGGACATCCCACCGATATCCCAGCGATCGCACATGGCGAAAAGGGGGAGTATGGCGATGGCGGCATGCTCCATGGCGTGCAGGCCGCCAGCCAGGCTGTACTCGTCGAGCCCCAGTGCCGCCAGGCGCTGCACCGGGAACGTGTACCAGAGAGCCCGGGTGGTCAAAACCTGGGTGGGCAGATCCAGCCCCAGGGTCTCCAGGATCTCGTGGGTCAGCAGGCGCCGCCTCTGGTACGCATATACCTTGGTGGAGACCTCGACCTCGCCGTAATGGAGGGAGCACGACCGGGGGGACGGGGCGCGCTCCATCTCCTCCTCGAGCACACACACGTCGGTATTGTCCATGGGGTTGGTGTAGAAGTCGAGGTCCTCGTCGCGTACCAGCGCCACCTTGCGCTCGAGGTCCAGTTCCTCCACCACGTAGGACTCGCCCTGGTGGAGGTAGACCGCGCCGGGGTGGACGTGGAAGAAGCAGTTCGCCTCCTCCGCCGTTCCCAGCAGGCCTCCGGTATCCGCCTCGACGATGCTGATGAGTGACCCTGAGGCGGAACGCAGGTTGATCTCCTGGGCCGGCGAGGTGAGGCCCGCATAGTACCACAGGCTCCCCTTCTTCCCCAGTACCTCGTCCCGCTTCAGCTCCTCCAGGATGTCCCACATCCCCTCGCCGAAGTATTCCTCGTCGCCCTCCCGCAGGGGCAGCTCGTAGGCGGCGCATGCCAGGTGCGCGCCGAGGATGCGCCGGTTATGAAGGTCTATGACCGCTTGCTCGCAGGGAGCGCCGAAGAGGAATTCCGGGTGGCGCATGAGGTACTGGTCCAGGGGGTCGTCGGCCCCTACGAGCACGGCCAGGGACTCCCCCTGCCTGCGGCCGGCCCTTCCCGCCTGCTGCCAGGTGCTGGAGATAGTACCCGGGTATCCGTTCATGATGCAGGCCTCGAGTTCCCCTATATCCACCCCCAGTTCCAGTGCGTTGGTGGTGGTCACCGCCAGCAGCTCGCCGGCGAAGAGCCGCCGCTCTATCTCCCTGCGCTGCTGCGGCAGATATCCTCCACGGTAGGAAGCCAGCCTTTCCGCCAGCTCCCCCTCGCTGGAATCCAGGATGCGCTGCACGTAGCCGTAGATGAGCTCCGCCGCCTTGCGCGAGCGCGAGAAGGCGATGGTGCGCACCCCCAGGCGCATGAGCCGGGAGAGGAGCTCGGCGGTCTCGAGGTTGGAGGAACGGTGTATCTCCCCGCCCTCCATGCTCAGGATGTCGGGGGGGTTCCAGAGGGCGAACACCTTCCTGCCCCGCGGGGAGTAGTCGTCCTCCACCTTGTCGACCTCCAGGCCCGCAAGCCTTCCGGCGTGTTCCCCGGGGTTGGCGATGGTGGCGCTGGTGAAGAAGAACTGCGGGCGCGAGCCGTAGAGCGCCGCTATGCGCCGCAGCCGCCTCAGCACCTGGGCCACGTGGGAGCCGAAGACCCCCCGCGACACGTGGGCTTCATCCACTACCACGTAGCGCAGGTTGCTGAAGAAGCCTCCCCACAGGCGGTGGTTGGGAAGGATGCCGAAGTGCAGCATGTCCGGGTTGGAGAGGACGATCTGCGCCTCGCGCCTTATCCAGCTCCTGAGGTCCGTGGGGGTATCGCCGTCGTAGGTAGCCGAACGCACCTCACCGCCCTGCAGTTCCTTCAGGCTGCGTAGCTGATCCTGGGCCAGGGCCTTGGTGGGAAAGAGATAGAGGGCGCGGGAAGAGGGGTCCTCCAGGATCTCCTCGTAGACGGGCAGGTGGTAGCAGAGGCTCTTTCCGCTGGCGGTCCCGGTGGATATCACCACGTGGCGCCCCTCCTGCACCAGTTCCAGCGCCCTGGCCTGATGCGGGTACAGGCTGCTGACCCCCATGCGCCCCAGCGCTTCCACCAGGTGGGGATGCAGGTACGGCGGCATGTTCACGTACGAGGCGGCCCGGGCGGGGATTACTTCCAGGTGGGTCATGCGGCCCGCCTCTCCCCAGCCCGTCGCTATCTCCTCCAGAACCTGCTCGAACCCCGTCTTCACGATCTTGAACCGCTTCCTTTCCCCGCCGGCCACCAGCTCCCCGCCCCTCCGCGGCCGCATTTAACGGCCCAGGCCTCACGTCAAGACTCCACAGCGAAACGGCCCTCGCGGGCTTTCTCCATAGATTTTAAAGGCGGCCGAGGACATGCGCCTCGTATACGGGGGCGGCGATACGGCAGATGAGGGTCTAAAGAGGCCCTCGATACGGCAGATGAGGGGGTCGCGTATTCATGAATTCCGTTTCGGGTTGCAGCGCCGGATCGAGGAAGGACCTCTCCTTATTCCACTTTCTGGCCCTCTTTGACCTTTCCGACTCCCTCGACCACTACTCTCTCGCCCACCTCGAGTCCGGAAGCGATCTGTACCCACTCCTCGGTCCGGTCGCCCGTCTCCACATCCCTGCGGTAGGCCTTGCCGTCCTGGACCACGTAGATATATTCCGTCCCGTCCTCCTCGAGCAGGGCGGTGATGGGAACGGCGATCACGTCCGCCTTGCTGAGCACCTTGATGTCCACGGTGGCGTTGTAGCCAAGTCGCAGCGGGATGTCGGTGCGTTCCATCTGCACTATAACCGGGAAGACCGTGGTCCCCGCCGAACCCGTCTGCGACTTCACGCCCACCTGTATCACCTCACCAGTGAATACCAGGTCAGGGTAAGCGTCGAGATATATCTCCACGGACTGTCCCTGCTGCAACTGGGGTATATCCGCCTCCTCCACCTCGGCCCTGACCTTCATATCCTGCAGGTCGATGATCTGAAAAGCCGTCTGACCGGCGCTCAGCTTGGAGCCTACCTGCAGCTCCTGGCCGGTATCCGTACCGCCGGCGAACATGCTCGAGATATCGCCTCCCACCAGGCTGGTGAGGGAGCCCAGGCTGGAGGTGAGCGAACCGAGCCCGCCCAGCGACTCCGCCAGGAGGTCGGTGAGGTTGAGCCCCGCGGGAGCCGCGAAGACCACGTAGCCAGACACGGGCGCGATTATATTGGGGTCCTTCGTACCCTCCATCACGCGCTGGTAGTCATAGCCGGCCGCCTCCACTCTGGCGGCGTCAGCGGCCGCCGCCGTCGCCGGGTACCCCGCATAGCTTATACCGGGCAGCGACGGCCGTGTTGCCGCCGCCTCGATATAATCGGACCTTTCCTCCGCCAGCAGTGACTTCAGGAACTCCTGCTGGTCCGGGGGCAGGAAGGGCACGATAACGGGCATGAGGTCGTAGAAATCGAGGACCATCTGGTCTATCTGCCCCTGCATCTCCATGAATATCTGCGTGGCATACTCCATCCCCTGGTACAGGGCGGTGGAGTTCGCCCATTGTCCCTCCAGGAGATCGCCGATGGATGCGCTGGTGAGATAGTCGGCCCTGGCCTGAGCGGCCTGGGCCTGCAATTCCTGTTCGTCCAGGGTGGCCAGGACGTCCCCGGCATTGACGTAGTCTCCCTCCTGCACCGGCAGCGCGGCGATGGTACCGCCTGCGAGGGGCACGACGTCCGTGGGTTGGGCCGCCTCGAGGGTTCCGACCGCCGATACTACCTCGCTTACGTCGCTCCTGTTGATCTCCTCCACGCGTACGCCCTCTATCGATCCCCCGAAGCATCCCGCACAGATGGATACCATCACGAGCAGGGATAGAAGCGTGACCGTACTCCGCGTTGTCCTCATTACATCCTCATCAGTATTTTCCTGATTTACTGTGTGCGACCTAAATGTCGTGCACCTTAATATATATCCGCCCGAGTTGGGCGTCAATGTAACAACCTGGTAGCCGGAGATACAGCCGTGGCAGTGCCTCGCGCCTGACGGTTGTTGCGGTTCTCTCAAGGCTGCTCAGGTCGAGGAATAGCCACGTGTTACAACGTTTCTATACAAGCAGGACCCAGGAGAAGACAAGGGAATCTGCCAGCGGCTGCGCGGTCAACGCGGCGGGCTCGCTGATGAACAGGTTCCAGTTGAAGCACGCGGCACAGAAAAACGCGATCCCCACGGCGACGCTGAAGCAGAGCAGGAAGGTGAAAAGCCTTCCCCATCCCCGTGGGGGCGCCATAAAGCCGGCTATCACGAGCAGTAGGCCCGCCCCGGTGATCAACCATACGGGAGGGCCCATGCCGGGGAAGGCGGCATCGCCGAAGAACATGCCGCTCAACCCCACGGATGCATCGACCTCTATCCCCATCTGCCTCAAGGGTAATATGGCCTGGAACAGCAAGTATGCTACCGGGACGAGGAGTATGCAACCGCTCAGGATGTACATGGGGCCCCTTCCCACCCTAACGGCCAGGAATATCAGGGCCAGTGCCAACCCTATCGCCACCACCATTCCCACGGTGAAAAACTCCGCTCCCGAGTAAGGCAGGAGACCGGGTCCGCCGAGCAGATCGGTCCGGCCCTGCGTATAAGCGCCCTGGTGTGAGAACATCGCTATGTCCACGCCTTTTTTCCAGGCGAAGGAATCCAGGGCGTAGGACAGCGCTATGGCGACGGCGGCTGCTCCCGCGGCAAAAAGGGCCAGGACATCGGCTACGCCGAAGGCCTTTTCGCCATACGCTTTGCGCGCCTTCGGCAGCTGGCCTGCATAAACAGGCTGTGCCGCCACTCCTTCGTGAGAAGGCGCGGAGGGGAGCACGGCCGTCTGTCCCGCCGAGGGCTTCCCGGTTGCGGCACGAGCCGCCTCGGGCTGCCGCCCGGTGGTCAGCGGAAGGGCGCTGCCGCATTCCTGGCAGTAGCTGTTGCCCTCCGGGTTGGGAGCATAGCATTCCGGACAGACCGATTTCCTCTCCCTGGCGGTTCCTGCTGCCGCGCCCGCTGCAATGATCGCGGCCACCTCCTGGGTGCTGTCTAGGCTCGGGGGCGGGGCGGGAGACACCTGCTCGGATAAGACCGGCTCAGGCTCGGCTTGCGCAGGTTTTGCGCTGGGGGCAGCGATATGATAATCGACCTCCGGGGGGATGTAATACTCTTCCCCGCTCGTGGGGGCGGCCGCGGGCGGCGTTATAAGGGGAGCGGGAGCCGGGGGGGGCGGTGTCGCTTGCTTCTCCTCCCTGGGAGCCGGGATCGGCGGAGCCATCCGCGTTTCGGCCGCCGCTGCCTGGGCGGGAGCAGCGGGCGCCTGGGGGGGCGGTGCCGCCGGCGTCGGTGGGGCCTGAGCCGGGGCGGCCGGCGGTGTCTCCGGCTTGCCGCCGACCTCCTCCACCACCGATCGTGCTCCAGCCGCCGCAGGGGCCGCCGGAGCTGCAGGTTCCGGTGCGGGCCTGGCCGGGATGGGCTCCCGTTGCTGCTGCGTGGGAGCCCCGGCGGGAGTGGGGGCGGCACCCGTTTTATCAGCCTGGGGCAAAGGAGCAGTTGCGGCGGCCGGCGCCGCCTTGTCCTCGCCGGTAGTGGGCGGCTGGGCCGGCGTCGCGGCGGCAGGCTCCTGCCCCGCAGGCGCCAGGGGAGAGGCGGTCTCTTCCCCACTCACCGTTACTGCTTGCGGGCCGCCCGGCTGAGCCACACCTTCCCGCAGCCGTCTGTCCTCTTTCTTCTCCAGTTGAGAGAAGGGTACGTCCGGCAGCGACGCTCCACATGACATGCAGAATACGGCATCGGGCTTGTTCTCCGTGCCGCACTGTGGGCATTTCATCTCCAGGCGACCTTCCTTATCGACCTGCCAAAGCCTTTTTCCCGCTTTCAAGTCTATGATAAACCCCCGCCGTGCTCGTTGTTAATGAGCCCGGCAGGTGGGTTTCAGGCCTCATCGCTGCCCGTTCCCTATAACAATGATTTACCCTCACCACCGCAATATCCTTTCCTCGCCCTTGAAGTGGGCCTTGCTTAATTATCCACGCACGGGTAAGTCTATAACGCTCCCCATATAACGACGAGGGGAAGAAAGAAAGCCACGAAATTGTTGATGGCATGAGCGGTTATTGGAGACCAGAGGTTGTCGTTGTATTCGTAAAGAAGGCAGAATATGACCCCGGCTATGGTCCTCCCGATAAGGCCGAACACGCTGAAGTGAACGACCGAGAAGAGAAAGCCGTTGAGCAGCGCCGCTCCCCACAGGCCGAAACGGCCACGCATGGCGGGATAGAGATAGCCGCGAAAAAAAATCTCCTCGCAGATGGGAGCCGCAACGACGATGATGATGCCCACGATGAGGATGTCGACACCCGTAACGTCCTTCACGTTGACATCGAAGAAACCCTGCAGCCATCTATCTATGTTCGCCAGGCCTCCGAACATGGCCTGGGACATAAGGCCGCTCGCCACTGCGAGCCAGAAACAAAGGGAGCCGCCGACGAACCCGAGCCCCAGGCTTGCGGGAAGGTTGCGAGTATGCAGGCCTGTCTCCTCGAAGACGTTGCCGTAGCTCGATACGGCGATAAAGGCAAACGCAAGGGTGGAGGAATACAGCAGCAGCGAGATGAGGAGCTGCGCTGCGCCTACGGATATCTCCTCCCCCTGACGCATCATGTAGGTCATCACGCCGTTGAGGATAAAGGGGAGGGGGAGGAATGCCAAGCCGGGCCAGAGTTTCCAGGGCGTAAAGGCAAAAGTGGACGTTTCCCTGGACCAGAAGTTAGCGGGGGCGCTCCCCGGCCCCGCGGGCCGAGGGGCGTAAACAGCCTGAAAACAACCATCGCAGAGCCTTTTGCCACCCACCACCCTCTGGCATCCCGAACAGATGAGGGCCCCGCAGTTACTGCACCTCGTCACCGCCCTTACCCCGGGATGGAAAGCGCATGTGGCCACCACGTGCGCTCCGACCGGCCTGCCGTCAGCGCTCACCGGGGCAGCCGCCGGGGGAGGTGGAGGAGCGGCATGTGGAGGAGGCGGCGCAGGAGGTGCGGCAGCCACCTCGGAGGCGCGGTTCTGCAACTCCGCCTGGGCGCAAGTCGCGCAATAGGCGCGGGCGGATATCTCCACGATACAGTCCCGGCAGAGGTATCTTCCGCAGCCGCTGCAGCGGGCTACGGCCGGGCTTTGCGGATGCTGTTCGCAATATGGCCTCTGCATCTTTCTCCAAATCCCCTTCTATAACGATCTCAAGGTTATTATCGGCAGAAGGGTCACCATCCTGCGAGAAGACTGACCAGGATCACAACCAGGTTGTAAAGAGAGTGCGCGATCATGGGGGCGAACAGTGAATCCGTCTTCTCGTACAGGTAAGCAAGCGCTATACCTACGAGCACCAGCGAAAGCACGAAAAGCGGCTGCAGATGTAGTATGCCGAATATGGCACCGTTTAATATTATGGCCGGCGTGGGTCCCATGCGGCGCCGGAGCGCGGGGTAGAAAAGGCCGCGGAAGAAGAGTTCCTCGAAGATAGGGGCGAGGACCACGACGTTTAATATGATAAACGCAAGGTAGCCGCCGGACAGGTCCTGCAGGCGTTCCGCTTCCGAAGAGACAGGGCTGCGCCCGGTCACCAGGTAGAAGATGAGGTAGATAAGGAAGAATATGCCGTAACTCATGGCCATCGCGGCCAGGGCCCCCATGCCGCCGAAGGCGAGAGTCCGGCGTGTATTTCCCCACCTCACTCCCAACTCCTCCCTGCCGCGTCCATGGCGGCGGGGTATCAGCCATACGCTTACGGCTACGAGAGGACAGAAGAGCAGGGCATAAGCCAGATAATTGTAAAAGAGCGGATTATCGGTGGAGACGTAAAGGATAACGCCCACCACGTTGTAAAGGCCGAATATAACCAGCCAGGCAAGGAAGACCTCCAGGAGCCCCCAATCCGCCCTCCACCATCTCCTTTCCCTTTCATCCGGCGGCTCCGGGGGCTGAAAGGGAACCGCTGGCGGAGGTGGAGGCACGGGGTAAGGATAGACCGCCGGTACGACGGGCACACATGCGGGACAGTAATGGCGGTAGCCGACAAAACGGTCGCATTCCGCACAGACCGGACGCCGGCAGTTTACGCACATGGCCATCGACGGCCGCGAAGGGTGCCAGGCGCAGGGGGGTAGTCTCTGTGCTTGCCCCTGGACCCGTTCGCTGCCTTCCTCCGACATCTAGCGCCCCGAGATCAATTCCGCTATCTGTACGGCGTTCAGTGCCGCGCCCTTGCGCAGGTTGTCGCTGACGATCCACAAGTTCAAAGCACGCGGGCACGAGGTATCCACACGGATCCTGCCCACGTAGCACGGATCCTTGCCCGCGGCATCCAAAGCCAGCGGGTAAAGGGCTTTGCCCGGGTCGTCGACTACCTCGACCCCCGGAGCTTCCCGCAGTATGCTCCTGGCCTCTTCCGCATCTATCGCCTCTTCGAACTCGACATTCACTGACTCGGAATGTCCTACGAAGACCGGCACGCGCACCGCCGTCGCCGAAACTGGCAGGTCGGGGAGGCCCATGATCTTGCGCGTCTCCCCCACCATCTTCATCTCCTCCTTGGTGTACCCCCCGGGAAGGAAAACGTCTATGTGCGGCAGGCAGTTGAAGGCTATGGGATGTGGATATACCTGTGCCGACGCTTCCCTGCCCTCCTGGGCCTCCCTGGTCTGGACCTCGAGCTCCTGCACGGCGTCCTTGCCCGTTCCGGATACGGACTGATAGGTTGAAACGACCACCCTTCGCATGGGCGAGCGGTCGTGCAGTGGCTTGAGCACTACCACCATCTGGATGGTCGAGCAGTTCGGGTTGGCGATGATACCGCCGTGCTCGAAGGCATCTTGCGGATTTACCTCGGGAACGACCAGGGGCACCCCCTCGTCCATGCGGAAAGCGCTGCTGTTGTCCACGACCAGCGCCCCCGCCTCCACTGCTATGGGCGCAAAGCGTTTCGATATCGAGGCCCCGGCAGAGAAGAGAGCGTAGTCGATATCCTGGAACGAGCCCTCGTCAAGCACCTCGACCTCCAGCTCCTCTCCCCTGAAGGCGAAGCGCTTCCCCCGCGAGCGTTCCGATGCCAGGAGGCGCAATGCGGAAACGGGGAAGTCCCTTTCATCCAGGATCTCCCGCATAGCCTGGCCGACCATCCCCGTAGCTCCCACTACAGCTACCCTGTATTCCTTCACTGTCTCTCTCCTCAAACCTTTTCCATCGTCTGGTGTGGACACCGGGCAGGCCGCCCCTGTGCCTTCCTCCCGCCTTGACTCAATTGTCTTGCCGCCTTTACACCTACATCGTCAACCTGGACCGCGTTGTTTACGACCTCATCACCACGCCCTTGTCCAGACCAAACTTGGCGTGGATCGCCCTTACCGCCTTTTTCACGTCCTCGGCCCGTATGACGCAGCTTATCTTGATGGTCGACGTGCTTATCATCTCGATATTGATACCGTTCTCCGCCAGCGCGCTGAACATATCGGCCGCAACCCCGGGGTGGGTGCGCATGCCCGCCCCTACCAGGCTTACCTTGGCGATCTCCTCGTCCACGACCACGCCGCCAGCCTCGAGCTCACCGGCCATGCGCTCGCTGATCCTGGCGGCTTTGCTCAGATCCTCCTGACCTACGGTGAACGATATATCGGTTTTCTGGTCCTCGCTGACGTTTTGGATGATCATGTCGACGTTTATGTTCTCTCCGGCCAACGCCTGGAATAATCTGGCCGCAACCCCGGGTCGGTCCGGGACCTCGAATATGGTCACCTTGGCTTCCTCGGTTTCATGTGTAACGCCGCTTATGATCGCTTTTTCCATACGTTCGTCGCTCTCGGATATCCACGTCCCCTCTTCCTGCGAAAAACTGGACCTCACGTGTATCACCACCCCGTAATTTCTCGCGAACTCCACGCTGCGCAACTGCAGCACCTTGGCGCCCGTGGCCGCCATCTCCAGCATCTCTTCGTAGGAGATATGCGCCAGCTTGCGCGCCTCCGAAACAATGCGCGGATCGGCGGTAAAAACGCCGTCCACATCGCTGAATATCTCGCAGACATCGGCCCCTAGTGCCGCCGCCAGGGCTACTGCCGTAGTATCCGAGCCCCCTCTACCCAGGGTCGTGATCTGATCGTCCAGGGACACACCCTGGAACCCGGCGACGATCACTATGCTGCCTTTGTCAAGTTCTTCCAGCATGCGGCCTACTTTTACGTCCAGTATCTTCGCCTTGGTATGTGCGCTGTCCGTGACTATGCCCACCTGGGCTCCGGTGAAGGATATGGCTTCGTAGCCAAGCTCGTGCATGGCCATGGAGAGCAGGGCGACGGATATCTGCTCTCCCGTCGCCAGGAGCATATCCATCTCCCTCTCCCGTGGCGAGTCGCTTATCTCGCGGGCCAGCCTTACCAGCTGGTCTGTTGTGTCTCCCAAGGCGGAGATGACCACCACCACGTGATCGCCTTTTTCCCTGGTTTCGGATACCCGCCGCGCGACATTCTTGATCCTCTCTATATCGGCCACGGAGGTGCCTCCGAATTTCTGTACGATAATATTCACTTGCAACCGCCTCTGTTACGGCGCCGGCAGGATTTCCGCACAGCACGAACCCATTTGTTAACCTTCTTTTACGCTTGCGCTCCTGCGCTGTCAAGGAAAGGGGCCGTATCTTCGATCTTGGATTATCTTCTTATTCAATCAGGACCGAGGTGGATGCAGGCAAGAAACCGAATATCGAAGATACGACCCCGTTTACAGCTCCAGGCGGCCCTTGAGCGCGCGGCCTAGAGTGACCTCGTCGGCGTATTCCAGGTCTCCACCTACGGGGAGCCCGCTGGCAATACGCATCACCCTTACCCCCAGCGGCTTGAGGAGATTAGCAAGGTAGATGGCGGTCGCCTCTCCCTCTACCCGGGGATTTGTGGCCGCTATCACCTCCCGGATCTCGTCCCTGCGGACCCGTTCCATCAATTCCCTGATCTTGAGCTCCTCGGGACCTATGCCGTCGATGGGCGATATGGCGCCGCCGAGCACATGGTACAATCCCCGGAATTCTCCCGTACGCTCTATAGCCACTATATCCTGGGGTCTTTCCACTATGCAGACAAGGGTGGGGTCCCTGCGCTCGTCCAGGCAGTATTCGCACAGTTCTCCCGAGGCGAAGTTGAAACACCTGGTGCAGAAGGTGACCTTGTCCCTCGCCTCCACGATAGCTTGCGCGAGGGAATCGGCCTCCTCCCTGGGGACCTTAAGGAGATGAAAAGCCAGGCGTTGTGCCGTCTTTGGGCCAACGCCCGGGAGCCTGGAAAGCTCCTCCACCAGGCGCGCGATAGGGGGAGTGTACAGCAACGCTTCTCCTACATCAGGCCTGGTATCTTCATGCCCTTGGTAAACGCCCCCAGACGCTCCTCGGCCAGGTCGCGCGATTTCCGGATTGCTTCCGAGACCGCAGCCAGAACCAGATCCTCCAGCATCTCCACATCCTCGGGATCTACTGCCTCGGGATCTATCTTCAACTCCACGATGTTCTGCTGGCCGTCAGCGATGACCTTGACCATACCACCCCCCGAGGTGGCCTCTATGCGCTCGTCCGCCAGGGCCTCCTGAGCCTCCATCATCTGCCTCTGCAGCTTCTGGGCCTGTTTCATCATCTTCTGTATGTTGCCGTTCATCTTCACCTCCGCTTCGCTACGGCATAAACACCTCCGCTTCGCTACGGCATAAACACCTCCGCTTCGCTACGGCATAAACACCTCCGCTTC
>JAFGDU010000051.1 GCA_016931915.1 Actinomycetota bacterium | reverse complement strand
GTGTCGAAATCGCCTCCGGTGTAGCCCTCGGCCAGGTACCAGGCATCGGAGGGGAACTCTACGCCGATGGAGTCGTGCCCGTCGCTCTTGCCCTCGTAGTTGAAGTACATGGCCCGCTCGGCCACCACGGGCACGTTCGAAGTCACCGTGGTGGAGACGTCGGTGTCGGCCAGGCCGTCGAATATATCCAGGTGGAAGGACTGCCGCGTGCGCGCGGGCAGCCCGAAGGTGAAGGAGGGCGCCGAGGTGCCGGGCGGCAGCTGGAAGTCCAGGGTGACCTGCGCCGCCTCGTCGTTAGGGTTCTGCACCAGCACCCAGGTGTCGAACTGACCCCCGGTGTAACCCTCGGCCAGGAACCATCGCTCCGACGGACTGGTCACGCCGATGGAGTCGTGGCCTCCTTGTTTGCCCTCGTAGTTGAAGTACATGGCCCGCTCGGCCACCACCCCCACGTTGCTCACCACCTTGGTGGAGACGTCGGTGTCGGCCAACCCCGGGAGGTCGTCCAGGTGGATGGACCTGCGGGTGCCGGCGGGGAGGTCGAAGGTGAAGGGGTCGGCGGAGGCGCCGGGCGGGAGCTGGAACTCCAGGGTCACCTGGGCGTTGATCTCCCCAGGGTTCTGCACCAGCACCCAGGTGTCGAAATCGCCTCCGGTGTAGCCCTCGGCCAGGTACCATACGCTGGAGGGATACTTAACGCCGATGGAGTCGTGGCCTCCCGCCTTGCCGTTGTAGTTGAAGTACACCGACCTCTCGACGAAGACCGGCTTGTTCGACGTGACCCTGGTGGAAACATCCGTGTCGGCAAGGCCTTCGAAGATGTCGAGGTGGAAAGACTGCCGCGTGCGGGCGGGAAGCCCGCAAGAGAAAGACGGCGCGGACGAACCCGGCGGGAGCTGAAAGTCGAAGGTCACCTGCGCGTCCTCGTCGCCCGGGTTCTGTACCAGGACCCAGGTGTCGAAATCGCCGCCGGTGTAGCCTTCGGCCAGGTACCAGGTCTGGGCCTCCCCGTACGAGGGTTGGGCCGGCAGCGGGACGAGCGCCTGATCGGGCAGCGCAACGGATGGCCTCGCCGCTCCGGCCAGGGCCGGTGAACCCATCACCGGGACCAGCAATACAAGGATGGCTAAAAGGAAGGTTGATGTTGTGGGGATTCCTCGCCTCATAAGGTGCGCTATCTTTACTTTCATGACATACCCCCCAGCCTTTCAAAAAGCAGAAACCGAAAGGATACGAAGGCGAAAGTGCCTTCTCCACTCTAGCACCTTAACTATACTTAAGCACTCGTTTTCTAGCCGCATGAAGGGGTGGCCCCATCGTCATGGAGGGGGTTGGCCGTGGGGGTGGAATATAATCATAGAACAACCCAAAAGCAGGCCCCGGGCATGGGACGATATAATGCCGGAATGCGTCTAACCATGAAGAGGACAAATGGGCCGGCGGCTGCCGGATAACGGCATAGAGCGGGCAGAGTTCTTATAAGGGGGTGCGGCGACATGAAGCGTTGGATCGTCATCCTTGTCATAATGTTGCTCACCTTACTCCTAGCGGCATCGCCCTGCATCTTCGGCGGATGTGGGGACCAGTCCACGCAGAGCAACGCCACCGGCATTGAGGAAAACGACCAGGAGGAAACGGACAAGGACGTGGAGGAAGCTGCCGGGGACGAGCAGGGCGAGGAGGAGGATACTTCCACGAGCACACCTCCGGTGGGATTCGGTTACGGTACCATCCAGGGGGGTTCGGGCGGCATAATGCTGCTGAAGGACGTGACGTTCACGCAGAGCGGGGATTACGACCGCATCGTCATCGAGCTGACCACGGGGCATGACCAGCCGCCGCGGGAGGGGGTATGCCTGTACTCAGCCCAGGAGGGCGCGCTGCCCTACTCGGATATAGAGGGAAACCCCATCACCGTCGCGGGCGACTACTACTTCGAGATCACGCTGGATGCCCGCAGCGCGGACCTGACCCTGCCGGACGCCCCCAACGTCTACGAGGGCCCGGAGGCGTTCGATGTCGCCATGGAGATAATCAAGGACGCCACCTTCGTCACCGCCTATGCCGACCACACGATAATACTTCTCCTCGGCTTGGGCGAGCGGGCGCCCTTCCGGGTGGAGGAGATGTCCAATCCATCGCGCATCGTAGTAGACTTCGCCCCCTCATAGGGGGGCAGTGAAGTAGAAGGTCGTTCCCTCGCCCGGCGAGGACTCAAGCCACACCCTGCCGCCCCATCCCTCCACCGCGCGTTTCACTATGTGAAGACCCATGCCGAGGCCGGAGGTCTGCCCGCCCTCGTTCAGTTGGGTGAACTCCTCGAATACCATCTCCTGATGGTCCGGTTCGATTCCCGGGCCGTCGTCGCGCACGAAGAGCGTGGCCACATCGCCCTCCCTGGTCCCCCCGATCTCTACGAGCAGGGGCCTGCCGGACGCTGCATGTTTTGCGGCATTCCCTACCAGGTTGGCGAGCACCTGCTTCAACTTCACCGCCTCCACCTGCACGCATGGGAGGTTTTCCTCGACCACTACCTCGACCTCCTTGTCGCTCATCATCCCCTGCAGGTCGGCCACCACCTCGCTTGCCGCGGCCCCGGTATCCACGCCAGGCCTCGAACCGTCACGCTTCCTGCTCCGGGCATGTTCCAGCAGCTTCTCGATGGTATGGATCACCCGCAGGCTAAGCCTGTCGATGGCGTCGAGGCTCTCCATCTCCAGCTCGCTCTCGCCTGATGACACCGCCTCCTTCGCAATACTGGCGTAACCCTGCAGCGTCGCAAGGGGGCCTATCAGGTCGTGGGAGACCGAGGATGCAAAGAGGTCCAGTTCCTCGTTGCTCGCCTGCAATTCCGCGGTGCGCTCCTTCACCCTTTGCTCGAGATCGCCGATGAGCCTCTTGCGCCTGAGGCTTAACTCGGCGATGACCACCCCGACCACCAGGAACACCCCGGCGCGGATTATGTCGTCCCACAGCGGCTGCTCACCGGGGCTGAAGGCGCTCGATAGCACCAGGATAACGGCCAGGAACACGGTTATCACCACGCCCTTACGGTCCCACCACAGACAGGCAAGGATGATCGGGATATAAAATACGTTTGGGAAAACATAGCCCTGATCGCTTATGAAGTGAAACCATATGGCGAGAAAGATACACCCGGCGACAAGAGCGGAGACAAGCGCGATTTTTATCCATTCCCGGTGCTGAAGATCAAACATTCTAGATGACCCCCAAGCGATAGAATCCTATTCTGGAACTCCTGCGGTAGATTCCCGCTACTTACAGCCTTACTTCTACATAGGATTATGAACCTTTTACGCTCTTCCTGCCTAATCGTATTTCAGGAGGACCAGTGCTGCGCGGCCTGCATGGCGACGGTAATGCAGAGCACCCCGCGCTGCGAGTTGACGAGGTACGGTTTCTCTGAAAAAATCCCTTTTTGATGCGCCGATGGTTAGGATCTAACACATAAGGATGGATTCTCGACCTTTTTTGTGCGAATTCGCCGTGGGCTTCGTCTAAAGGGCTAACGAAGCGGATGTGGAAGAAATGGGAGTGGAAGTGGGAGGAAGATGAGGCTTATTAACGTGTTCTGGGGGCGTTTCGGTGCCTTCCGGGCGAGGCATCCCCGCTTCTCCACGTGGATCTCTCGCTACGGCATCTTTCTCCTGGTTCTCTTCTTCATCCTCCTCTACAGCATGATATCCTTGCTCAAGCATATGAACTTCCAGTCGCACGGCTGGGACCTTGGCATCTTCGACCAGCACGTGTGGCAGCTCTCTCATTGCGAGTTCGGGTTCAACACCGTGCGCATGGTTCCCTCCCTGTGGGGGGACCACTTCCACCCCATCTTTTTCTTCGTGGTGCCGGCCTACTGGATCTGGTCGGATGCCCGCATGCTCCTGATCTACCAGGCGGTCGTCGTGGCCCTCGGCGCCATCCCCATATATTACGTGGTGAGGCGCAACTTCAAGAGCGGCTCCTGCGCTCTCATGATGGCCCTCACCTACCTCATCTTCTGGGGGACCATGGAGCTCATCTTCTTCGATTTCCATACCGAGGCTTTCCTGGGGCCATTGCTGGCCCTGTCCTATTTCTTCATCGACCGCGACAACTGGGTGGGCTATCTGCTCACCATCCCCCTGCTGCTGTGGGTGAAGGAGACCACGGCCCTGCTCGTGTTCTTCCTGGGGCTGTACGTGATCATCTTCCGCCGCAAGTGGTTCGTGGGCTCGGCCACCTGCGTTATCTCGCTGGGATGGTTTTTCGCCGTGACCAAATGGATAATGCCGCCCCTTGCCGCCGGCACCGACTACTACTATTTCAAGTATTACTCCCATCTGGGGGACGACTGGGGGGACGTGATCAAGTACCTGGTGACGCATCCCCATATGGCGGTGAAGGAGCTCTTCGTGCCTTACCACAAGGCTAAGCTGCTCCTGTTCATTCTGCTGCCCTTCCTCTTTCTGCCGCTCATCGGGGGATTCGCCATCGTGGCCATACCGGCGCTGCTGGAGCGGTTGCTGTCCAACTACTATCCCCACTGGGAGATACTGCGCCACTATAATGCCATCTTCGCGCCCATCTTCATCTTCGCCCTGCTGGACGCCGTGCCGCGCCTCCACCGCTGGCTGGGAAAACGCGGCCGGGAGATCGACTACCGCAAGTTTGTCTTCGCTATCTGCGTGCTCATCCTGCTGGTGAACGTGCCCTTCACCTTCGCCCGCTCGGCCAAGACGCTGTTCAACCCCTACTTTTACATGCTCGACCCCCAGATGGAGCAGATGGGCTACGATATCATCTCCATGATCCCGCCCGACGCCTCCGTATGCGCCCAGGACCCGGTGGTACCCCACATGTCACAGCGCGAACACATCTACCAGTTCGACGGGGACACCTATGGGGCGGAGTACGTCGTGCTCAATAAATTCCTGGACTGCTATCCCTTCACCAACCGCGTACTGGTGTGGGAGATAGCCAGGCTATACCGCGACCCGCGCTACGAGGCGCACCGCTTCGGCTACGGCTGGGTGGTCTTCACCATCAAGCCCGAGTATGACATCGAGGGAAAGCTGGAGCCTTTCCCTACCCAGGAGTCGGCCCTCCACGATCAATACGATCCATCCACTATGCGCCTGAAGCCACCGCTATGTGGATGTGTTGAATGTTGAGGCCTGACACCTCTGGTTGAAAACGATACGTCGCTGCGATCATCACCACAAGTTCCGGGCTGATCCCTCGTGTTTAGCGTTGAGGCCTGACCCCCAACGTTGAAAATGGAGGGCTGACCCCCGGCTGATCAGGTGTATTGGCCGTATTCCCTGGTGGCATCCACCCAGGCCTTGACCAGCTCGGGCTTCGCCTCGTCGAGTACGGTGCTCGAGCCCATGATGAAGCCGCCTCCCTCTCCTACCTCCTCGATGAGCCTCCTGGTGTGCTCCCTGACCTGCTCGGGAGTGCCGGTCTGCAGCAGCGACAGGGGCATCCCTCCCAGGATGCACATGCTGTCCCCTATTACCTTCTTGGCCTTGAAGAGGTCGGTGCGGTCGAACATGCCCAGGACCTTGCCCGCGGGCAGCTCCTTGAGATATTCAAGCCTCTGGTCGTACTCTCCCTCGAAGAGGGGGGTTGGGATCAGGCCGGCGTCGATAAGGCCCAGGAAGAGGGCCTTCAGGCCGGGCCAGTAGAACCTCTCGAACTGCTCCAGGGACATGAAGCCGTCCGCCCCCCGGTGCAGGGGGATGAAGACCCGGTTGTTGTTCCCCATCTGGGCCATGGCCGTCGCGGCCCCGATGAGCGTCGGCAGGATCTTCTCCTGGGCGGCCAGCAGCTTGTCGGGGCAGCGGTACATATCAAGCATGGCTCCCCGCATGCCCCGCATGAAATCCGAGATCACGTCGAAGGGGGCTATGGCAATCGCGGAGGTGGACACCGGGTATCCCGCGGCGGCCATCCTGTTGTCGAATTCCATGTACCCGGCGGTCCACTGCATGGATATCAGGGAGGCCTCGTTCAGGGCCCGCAGGGCATCGGCTATGGGGGGCAGGGAGATGATCCCGCTCATCATGGGAGCGCCCGCGTAGCCCACCAGCATGAACTTGAAGGGGGGCAGCATGCTCAATCCCTCCAGGGCGGTGAAGATGCGCGGCAGGTAGGTGCGCATGGTGAAGTCGGAGGGGTCGTCGAGAAAGGCGTCGTATTCATCCGCCTTCACGTACTCGCCCTCCACGAACTGGAAGGGCGTATTGGGCCCCAGGCCGTGGCCCGGCCATTTTATCTGCTTGTTGCCCAGGATCTCGTGCACCTTCCCCGAGGTGAAGATGGCCGCGTTGGGCTGGAAGTAGAGATCGGGCTCGAAGTCCACGATGGCTTTTTCGGTGGCCGCCAGCCACTTGCCCTGGTCGTAGAAGGACTCCTCGTAGGTTATGCCCGCGTAGCGGGAGGCGAAGTAGCTGAAGAACATGAGGATGGGAACGCGGTCCGGGGTCTCGAGCCGGACGGCGTCATCGATGCGCTGCGACCTCTCCGCGAAGAGTTCCTCTCCCGTCTTGGCCATCTCACTCACCTCCCACCCACTGCCTCGCCAGCTCGACTCCCTCCATGGCGTCCTTGCCGTAGGCGTCGGCCTTCACGTATCCCAGCACCTGCTCGTCGATGGCCCCGCCGCCGATCATGATCTTCACCTTGTCGCGCAGGCCGGCTTCCTCGATGGCCTCCACCGTATCCTTCATGGCGTCGAAGGCCAGGGTGAGGAAACCGCTCAGGCCCACGACCTCGGGAGCGACCTCCTTTACCTTCCCCACGAAGGTATTCGCCGGCACGTCCACCCCCAGGTCGTGCACCTCGAAGCCGTTTATGTCCAGCATGAAGACGACGATGTCCTTGCCCAGGTCGTGGATGTCGCCGGCCACGGTCCCGATCACCACCTTGCCTATGCGTTCTATCTCGGGCCCCTTGGCCAGCTCCGGTTTGACCATCTCGTTTATCTGCTTCACGATCTCCCCCGCCATGATCAGATCCGGGAGGAAATACTCCTGTGCCTCGAAACCTTCGCCTATCCTCTCCATGGCCTCCCGGCAGAGCTCGAGGATCCTCATGGGCTCGGTACCGCCCTCGAGCATCTCCCCGGTGATGCGCAGTGTATCCTCCTCTTCCATAGCGGTGATCGCGTCGATGAGTAACTTTTCCATGCCGCCCCCTTCCATACCAGACGGACCATAGGTTAATCCGCCCGCCGAGTTCCTCCATCGCATCGCACCAACCGACTCTATAATGACACACCACCCCAATGGGGTCAGCCCCGGACATGGAACATTTTTGTCCCGTTTAGGGGGTCAGCCCCGGACATGGGACATTTTGCTATCAACGATCGTCTCTATTCTTGTTTCTATCGCTTATCCGAGATATCCGAGATGAACCCATGTGAACACCTGGCCCCATGTGTCGGTTGAACGGCTGACCCCACGTGAACACCTGGCCCCATGTGTCGGTTGAACGGCTGACCCCGGGTGTTGACCTGACCCCATCTGCTCTCTCCGTTATAATATAAGCGCTTGTCTTAGGCTGATTCAGGCTGACTTAGGCAGAAGAAAGGGGATAGAGATGATCCAGACAAAACTCACCGATATGCTGGGGACCAGGTATCCCGTCATCCAGGCTGGCATGGGCCCATGGAACACGGATAAACTCTGCGTTGCGGCGGCCAACGCGGGCGCCCTGGGCATGATCAGCACCGTGGGCATCGGCTACTTGTGGACCAGGCCCGAGGAGGGCACGCCCGCGACCCCTTACGACTTCCTGCGCTCCATAATCGCGAGGGTGGGCGATGCCACGAAGGAGAAGCAGGGGATCTTCGGGTGCAACATCCCCCTGGCTATCGAGTTCAAGGAGCAAGTCGAAGGAATGATCAAGGCGACGGGCGACGCGCGCAATGAGGATCCCGACCTGAAGGAGCGCCTCAAGGTCATCATCACCTCAGCCGGCAACCCCACCCCCTGGACCGAGGCCATCAAGGAGACGGGATGTTACTGGTTCCACGTGGCCCCCTCCGTCTACCACGCCCTCAAGGCCGAGAAGGCGGGGGCGGACGTGATCATCGCCTCCGGGCGCGAGGGCGGCGGCCACGTAGCCTTCGAGCCCATCCACACCATGGTCCTTCTTCCCCAGGTGATAAACGCCGTGAAAGTTCCCGTCGTGGGAGCCGGAGGCTTCGCGGACGGCTCCAGCCTGGTGGCCGCCCTGTCCCTGGGCGCTATCGGCATACAGATGGGCACCCGCTTCATCGCCACCAAGGAGAGCGACTTCCACGACCTGTGGAAGAACAAGGTGGTGGAGACCTCGGAGATGGATTCCATGGTGGGTATATCCATCTTCGGACCCGCACGCTACCTCAAGAACGACGTCGCGGTCAGGCTGCACGAGCTCTTCAAAGGCGGCTTCGAGCAGGGTTACGAAGAGGGCGTGATGCTGGAGACCAAGGGCATCGCCCTCTCCATCGAGGGCGGGGACCCCGCCTGGTCCATCTATTTCGGCGGCGAGGCAGCGGGAAGGATCGACAGCATCATCAGCGTGCAGGAACTCCTGGAGGGCATCGAGGAACAGGCAGAGGCCACCATTCGCGACCTCCAGCTGAACCTGGGCGCCTAGCGACGATCCACCCACATCAACATTTCGTGGTCAGGTCTTAAAAGTTGACGTTTAATGCTCGCGTCGCAGGCTCCAACGGAAGCAAAACCGTAGGTGGCTTGCCTGCACACAGGGGAGGCTGGCGCGGCCTGGTTCCCAAGCCCGTAGTATCTAATCATGCTCTAGAACGCGGTAATGCGGCGCTTGAGATATCCGCCCCTGCCAGTAACGGCCATCCCAGTTCTTGGATCAGGGCCTTAAGGGACGTGTATGAGTGTATGAGAGGCCCCGGTCATTTCCGGGGCCTCCGCCTCTTTCGCTCGGTCCATATTTTTGGCGTCTTCTATCTGTGTCTACTTGCGCCTTCTCAGATCCCGTTATGTCCCATGTCCGGGGCTGACCCCCCCGTCGGCTGGGGATTCAACAATCACGGCGAGGCAACACCTGCAGGCCTGGGCAACCTTCTCGATCACCGTCTTATTCCATTTTTTGCCATTCGAATCTATCAGGTATATCACTTCACCGCCGCATATGCCGCTTTCCATGCTTTCTTCTACAAGCTCCTGGATGCTTTGCACATCCGTTGCCGGTTACGTGAAGGGTAGAAATGATATAGACTGTCCGAGAATGTATGTCTGCGGATAAGGGTTGAGGACGACGGGGTGCGAAGGAGGTTTCCAAGGTGTTCAAGCGCATATGGGCCGCGATAAAAGGACATTACCAGGGAGTGGTCAACGTACTGGTCGTGGTCCAGCTCATCGCGCTGGTGGTCATCGGGTTCCTGGCCATCCGGGGCGAGGAGCCCACCGAGGCCCGCGTAGCCCTTGACGTGGCCCCCGAATCCGGCGAGGGCTCCTCCATCATGGACATGATGGATATGGTGACGAACCCCGACCTCATCGCCGGCATGCTCAACAACAACCCCGAGCTGATAAACGGCATCATCTCCGAGCTGGACCCCGCGTTGATGGCCGGCGCCATCAATGCCAATCCCACCTTCGTCCCCGACATCCTCAACGGCCTCGAGGCGGAGACGGTCGAGGTGCTTATAACACAGAGCACCCCCTTCATCAACCGCGTAGTGGCAGTGCTCGACCCCGCCATCCTCGCTAATATCGTCAACGCCAATCCGGCCTTTATAAGCACCATACTCAACTCCCTCGACCCGGCGGTGCTGGCCGACGTCATCAACGCCAATCCGGATTTCGTAGGCAGCCTGGTCACCACGCTGGACCCCGGTACCATGGCCGCGTCCTTCAGCTCGGAGCCCATGATGCGGTGGCTCTCGACCCTGGTCTCCAAGCTGGACCCAGCCGCCATGGCCGGCCTCATCAATCAGAACCAGGGCCTGGTCGGCGGCGTCCTCTCCTCCCTGGACCCCGGGGTACTCGCCTCCGCCCTTAACACCAACCCGTCCTTTATGCGCTCGCTGCTGGGAGCCCTGGACCCGGCCGCGCTGGCCGGCGCCATTAACGGCAATCCCGCATTCTTGAGCGGCATGCTTTCTCATCTCCAGCTCTCCGGACTCGACCCCACAGCCGTAGTGGGTCTCATCAACGCCAATCCCGACTTTCTGGCGGCGGTCCTGGAAGGGCTCGACCCGGCGGTGGTCAATACGCTGCTGGCCGGGAGCGGGGATTTCATCAACCAGATAATGAGTGACCTCGATCCCGATATCTTCGCGGGGATCATAGCCGACAATCCCGATTTCGTGACCGACCTGATGGGCTCGCTCGACCTGGCAGACCTGCTGGCTTCCCTCGACCCGGCCGCCCTGGCGGGCATCATTAACGACAACCCCGATTTCCTCGCCAGCCTGGTCGCGGCGCTCGACCCCGACGCCATGGCCGCATCCTTGAACTCGCAGCCGGTGTTGGATTGGCTCTCGGAGCTGGTCTCCGAGCTCGACACCGCCGCCATGGCGGGGCTGATCAACGGCAACGGGGAACTGGTGGCGGACTTGCTCTCCTCCCTGGACCCCGGGGTGCTGACCTCCGCCATAAACGCCAACCCGTCGTTCATGGGCTCCCTGCTGGGCTCCCTGGACCCGGCCACCCTGGCCGGAGCCGTCAACGCCAACCCGGCATTCTTGAATGGGGTGCTCTCGCAGCTCCGGCTCTCCGGGCTCGATCCCGCGGTAGTGGGCGCATTGATCAACGCCAGCCCCGACTGGCTGAGCGCGCTCGTGCAACAGTTGAACCCCACGGCGCTGGTCCCCGCCATGCAGGACAACCTGGGCTTCATCGTGGCGATGGTGGAGGGAATGGGCAGCGGACCCCTGGCCGAGCTGATAAACTCCCTCTCGAGCGGCGTGCTCAGCCAGGTGACGGTCAAGACCTACGTCAATGTGGACCTGCCCATCATCAACATGTTCTGGCTCAACGCCAACGCGAAGCTGACGGGGGCGGTCGCCACCCCTTAGGCCGCTTCGGGGTCAGGCCTTGCCTGCGGCGTCCAGTTCGTCCCTGAGGTACAGGGCGGTATAGGCGGCCGAGGGTCCTCCTCCCATGAGGATGCCCGCGCTTGCGGCCTCCAGGATCTCCTCGCGGGAAGCGCCCGCCTCCAGTGCAGCCCTGGTGTGTACGCGAATGCAGGGTTCGCACCTGATGGCGACCGAGGCGCCCACCATGATCAGGCGCTTGACCTTCACGCTCAGGGTCCCCTCGCTGAATACCTCGTCGTGCGTACTCATAAAGGCCTGCATAAACCCCGGGAGTTCCTGCTGCAGTGCCTCCATGGCCTCCATGGCGTTCTCGCTCATTCGCCTTACCTCCACGCGGTTCAATAATGCCAGCTGCCGGAGCCGCTGTACGGGAAGTCCTCATTGCAGTTCTCGAACTCCACTGCGCTGGGACGCCTGTAGTCGGCGGCCCTGCTGATCCAGGACAGGCCCGCTCTCTTAAAGGACACCAGAACCTCCGCGAGGCGGACGCCGGCGCTGATCACGTCCACCACGGGTACTCCGTCGATCTCGGTGACCCCGTTGGGATATTCATCTTCGCATCCGGGTGCCATACTCAAGGCAGGCGCGATGACGGTTCACCCGGGCACCAGTACCTCGGCGCCGTCGGCGATGCACTCGCGGGCGGCGGCGGAGAAACCTTCTATGATCTCCCCCGCGTGTCCCAGGCCCAGCATCATCTCCTCGCCGCTGCTCTCCGAGCTGCGCACCCTCACCGCCTTGTCCCCCAAACCATAACGTACGATGGTCTGCTCTATCAGGGGGACCACGGTGCGGCTGAAAGTGACCACGCCGAAGCGGTAACCCATCATGGTGGCCAGGAGCAGCCCCGCCTGCAGGACCCCGACCACCGGCATGTCCAGGGCCTGGCGCAAGGCATCCAGGCTGGAGTCGAAGGCACAGTGTATGACGACCCCGTCGTATTCCTCCGGGTCCAGCTTCAGTGCCGCCTCGAAGAGCTCGTAATCGTTACGGGTGTTGAAACAGCGATAGCCGAAGAAATCGATGTCAGTGAAACCACGGTGCATGAAGTGAAAGGCTATCTCCGTCCCCTCTTCCTTTACCTTCTCGGCGTTGCGCACGAATACGCCCTGGACTATCTGCTGTAGCAGCTCTATCTCGGGATCGAGCCCCATCGGAGCCATCACCGCCAACTTCATTCCCATGCTCTCCACCTCCATGCAATCGCACCTGTACGACTATGTGCAAGCCAGTCCCCCAAGACCGCACTTTGCGGGTTCCCGCAGGGGGGTCGCTTCGCTTTCTCGCGATGACAGCGATGCTCCCACACACCCCAAACCCGACTCCGGGTTGTTTCTGCTAGTAGCCGGGGACTCCCAGGTCCCGCAGTACCGCCTTGGCGTCCTCGTCCGAGGGGTCCAGCTCCACAACCTTGACGAGATCGGCGATGCCCTGATCTCTCTGGTTGAGATCCAGGTAGGCAATACCCCTTATGTAATAGGGCCATGAATAATCGGGGGCCAGCTGGATGGCGGCGCCGGCGTCCGCTATGGCGCCCTGGGGGTCGTCCAGTTCGCCGCGGGAATATGCGCGCACCGCATATGCATAGGCGTTTTCGGGATCCAGCTCGATGGCCTTGCCGGCATTGTCACGAGCCGCCTGGAATTCTCCCATCCAGCTGTAGGCGTCCGCCCGCACGGCGTAGGCAAAGCTGTTATCGGGGGCAAGGTCGATGGCCGTGTCCGTATCTTTTACGGCCTGTTTGTAATCGCCCAGCCATATTCTGGCATACGCTCGTTCGGCGTATGCGCGGCTGTATTCCGGATTTATCTCGATGGCGGTGCTGGCATCAGCCAGGGCGTTTTCGTACTCGCCCAGCTCGTTGTAGATGTAAGCCCGCGTCGCATAAGTGGTGGCGTCCTCTGGGTCCAGCTCGAGGGCTTCGTTGGCATCATCCATGGCCGCGTCTAACTCGCCCAGTCGGGCATAGGCGTAGGCGCGCTCGCCGTAATAGAACCCGTTCTCGGGATCCAGCTCTATGGCCTCGCCGGCATCGTCCACGGCGTTTTCATAATCGCCCAGCTCGTTGTAGGCGTAGGCGCGCTCGCCGTATGCGAAAGAGTCCTCGGGATCTATTTCGATGGCCTCGCCGGCATCGTCCACGGCGTTTTCGTACTCGCCCAGCTCGTTGTAGGCGTAGGCGCGCTCGGCGAAGGCCTTGCTGCTCAAGGGGCCTAGTTCGATGGCCTCGCTCAGGTCATCGATGGCCTGGTCGTACTCCTCGAGCCGGTTGTAGGCGGCCCCCCGATTGACGTACGCCTCGGAGAACTCGGGGCTGAGCTCGATGGCCTTATCGCAGTCCTCGATGGCGTCCTCGTACTCCTCCAGCCCGATGAGTGACTCCGCCCTGACGCTGTAGGCGGGCGCGTAGGAGGGCTCGATCTCCACCGCCTTGCCAGCTTTTTCCAGGGCCTGTTCGTACTCCTCCCGCTCGATCAGGTCCTTGGCCTCTGAGACCAGGCTGCTTGCATCGTCTCCTCCGCCGGGCAGGATGACCGCGAAGACCACCACCAGCACTACGGCTATCACCACCAGCGCGATGATGCCTCCGATGAACAGGTGTCTGTTTATTCCCTTCTTGACGGCCGCGGCAGGAGGTTGAGGAAACCCGGCGCCGGGAGCAGCCTGCGTCGGGTGTCCGGGAGCGGCCTGTGTGGATCCGGTCGTGGGCTGGGGTTGTAGCTGTGGTTCCGGCAGGAGCTGTGGCTGTTCTTCCGGCAGGAGTTGTGGCTGTTCTTCCGGCAAGGATTCGGGAACGGGCCTGACGTCGCCGCCGCAATACCTGCAGAATTTGGCGTTTTCAGGCAATTCTTTTCCGCAATAAGGACAGAACATGCTTAACCTCCCTTGCCTCGGCCATTCATGCTGATGAAATCCGCCGGCATACCCGCATTTATTCTACCCCACCGCCCGTCTTTCAGTGCATTAGCCCCCACGCGTGTCCAGGAGGAGTTCCATGAAGGCGTCGATGCGCGACTGGAACTGCGACATGGTGAACCTCTCCCCGTCCATGTGGTCGCCGTCGAACATCACGCTGGGGACGGAGAGCTTCTCGGCCAGCATCCTCTGGATGTCCATCTGCCCCATGGAGATGGGCTTGCAGCTGCGGTTGGAGTGCAGGATGGCGCCGTCTATCCTGTAGTCCCGCACCGCCTTCTCGATGAGCTCGAGGCGCTTGTTCAGGGACACGCACGACACCAGGGGGTAGGAGACCAGCGTCTTGTAGGCGATGCTCTCCAGCGGACGCTCGGGGTCCATGCGCATGGTCCAGGCCGCGGAATAGGTCTCGGCGACCACCACCGCGCCCCAGGCCTCGAAGTAGTTGAAGAGCCTCATGTTGTACCACAGGGGGATGTTGTCCCAGAACAGCCGCAGGCGCTCGTTGGGGATCACGCCCTCCCCGCGCGCCACCTTCCCCCGCACCTCCTCCAGCACGTCGCGCAGGAAGTCCACGGCGATGGGGGTACCGTGGCGGGTCACCATCACGAACATGATGCCGATCTCCGCCGCGGAGAACGGCGCCGGCACCGCCCGGCGCGTATCCATGATCTCGTCCCAGATGCGGCACGCCTCGTCGGTCCAGGCGACAGCCTGGCTCAGGCGGTCCATGTCCAGCTTCCTCCCGGTGAGTTCCTCCAAAAAAGCTATGACCCGCTTCATCTGGGCCACGCCGTAGTCGATGTGGTGCTGCCCGATGTCCTCCATGGCCACCTGCGGCAGGTCGGCCCTGACCGCCGGCACCCGGTAGTGGTCGCACAGGACCTGGAAGGTCTTCATGGTGGGGATGCAGCCCGCGCCGAAGGAGATGAGGAAGTCCGGTTTGGGCAGGCCCCCCAGGGGTTGTTCGGCCTCCTCTATGCCGTCCAGGGCGTAGCCGATGTTGTTGCGGAAGTACCCGCAGAGGTCGCCGGAGTAGCCGCGCGCCGCGGCGTGCTCGAAGTTGCTCACGTTGGTGCCGATGGCGGCGCATATAGGCGCCCAGTTCTCGGGGAAGATGGGGTGGACGTCCATGGCGTAGAAGAGCTCGATGAGGCCGTTCATGGGCGGGATCCAGCCCACCAGCCGCCCCTCCTCCCTGGCGCGGTGGCCGTCGGCGTAGAACTCCGCGATGATCTGGCGCAGGGCCTTGTTCGCCTGCAGGCGCTTGCGCGTCTTCTCCGCCATCACTCAGCCCCTCGATCCTCTAAACCCTTGCCGTTACGCCTTCTCATGACTTCGCCCCCGCCGAACTTCGCCCCTGCCGCTTCAACGGCACTGTCATTGCAAGCACAGCGAAGCAATCCCCTCTGACTTGCAGCAGCTTGTATACCTCCAAGGGCTCGACTCCAGGTGTGCATGCGCCATCACTCCGCTCCCATGGTCTCGAAAAAGCTCTCGATGCGCGTCTGCACCTGGGCGTTGAAGCCGCCTTCCTCCAGCTCCACCTGCATGCCGGGCACGCCCGCGCCGGCCAGGATCTCCTTGAGGAAGGGGTGGTCCGAGAGGTGCGGGTCGCAGAACTTATGGTGCACGAAGATCACCGCATCTATGTCGAACTCGTCCAGCAGCTCCAGCAGGTGTCGCTTGCGCGAGGGGAAATCCGCCCGCGAGGCGCAGGGGGTCCTGCGCAGGTAATAGCGGATAAGGGCGTCCAGGGGATCGCCGCCACCGGCAGCGGCGTCGCCGCTTCCCCCGCCCTCGCCCTCCCCGCGGGCGCCCTCCTCCCAGGCGTCCCTTACCAGGCGGTAGCCCAGGCAGGTATCGTCGGCGACGATGTCGCCGCCGCACTCCTCGATGAACGCCATGAGGGCGGTGTCGGAGACGACGCTTCCCGACAGCAGTATCCTGCGCCTGCCTCGCCCCCGCGGCTGCCTGCCCGCCTCGCGCCCGGGGCTGCCCCCCGGCTTCTCCCCCGGCGCCGCCTCCGCCTCCCCCGCCGGCAGCATCTCCCTCACGCTATCCAGGCCATCCTTCAGGTACGCGAGGGCGGCCTCTATGGGGAGCACCTGCGGGCAGAGGTTCATGTGATAGAGGTCGGCGTAGCTCAAGTGGGCTCCCCCCGCCTTGAGGCGGTACGCCTCCCCCAGGTACGACCTCGCCTGTTCGTAGAGGACCATGGATCGCCCCAGTTCCTCCCCGGAGAAAGCCCTGCCGGTGAAGGACTCGAGCTTCGCGATGAAGCCCTCCAGCTCGGCCCGGGCATAAGTCTGCGACTCTGCTATGGCCATGTAGGGCAGGCTCACGAGATGGGAGAAGCGCGGCTCGAGGTTCCGCACCCAGATGTTGTAGAGCCCGCAGGTCGCGTCGCAGGTGTAGCAGTGGACGATGCCGTCCAGCCAGGCGTAGCGGCCTTCCAGGCCGAGGGCCATGAGCTGCCGCACCGGCGGGCAGATGTAGGGCTGCAGGAGGACGTCGGCGGCCTGGATGTCCTGCGCCTGGCCCCAGAGGCGCACGGGCAGGATGCCGAAGGAGTGCAGGATCTCAACCGGCGCGTAGGAACAGAGGGTGCCCAGGGCCGGGCGCCCGCTGCGTTCCTTTTCCTCCCGCGCGATCTCGCCGCTGCGCTCGCAGAGCCGTTCGAGTTCCACTCCCCGCTCCTCATCCGCCCCAACTAAGGCACTGGGGTCAAACCTCGCCTGGTGCCTCAATCAGAAAGCCAGGCCTGACCCCAATGCCTCACGATTTCTCGATTTCTCTCCTAAACTTCTTCGCCGTCGCTGTAACCGTCGTCGTAGCCCTCCTGGTATCCCTCGAGGAAGCCCTCCACGTAGTACTCGTTGCTGTCGTCGTACCCCACGGGATCGGCGTCGTAGACGCCCCTCATGCCGTCTGCCAAGCCGGCCCAGTAGCCCGCCTCGTATCCCTCCTGCAAACCCAGGTCGTAATCGCTCGGGGTCACCATCTCCCCCTCCATGGGGACATAGGGGTCGTAGCGCGGGCCGGGCTCCAGGTCATCTCCCGTGGTATCGGTGGTGGTCGAGTCCTTCTCGGTTGTATCGGTGGTGGTCGAGTCCTTCTCGGTGGATTGGGCGATATAGTCCTTGTTGTTTTCGTCCGCACCCTTATCCCCGCCGCAGCCGCACGCCCAGGCAAGCGTGGCAATAAGAGCGATGAGGACCAGCAGCGTGATGGCTCTCTTCATTGCGAACCCCCCCTGTCTAGAGCTCGAGCAAGCGTTCCTGCTGATATTATGTCATATCCGCGCGTACATCGGTTGAAGGGGTCGTATCTTCGTT
>JAFGDU010000050.1 GCA_016931915.1 Actinomycetota bacterium | reverse complement strand
GCCGCAAGTACGTGCACAAGATACCCGAGGGGGCGGAGCTTCCCTTCCCCATCGACATGGTGGACGGGGAGCACCGGGAAGCGGTGCGGGCGCCCTAGGCTTTGGCTCGAGCTTTCCAAGGCGCAATGCTTGCCTATTCCCTGACGCCTGTGCGAGCCATGGAGTGATGTGGAGTCTGCTTCCTCATGACACGAGATGATATGGAGCTGGTGTATCCGGCATAGCCGGGAACAAATCTTTCCAAACGCGCGATCAATCATTTAAAATGTTCATGTGAGTTGTCTGCGGCAGCGGATGAGGCTACGGGGGATAGATGGGTAACGAGACGCGCATCGCCTTTATAGGATTCAATCCCGCCTGTGCCCGGCTGGTCAATATCCTCTCTTCAGCCCCGGGGGTCGAGTTCGTAGGGATCCTCGGCAAGGAAACCCCACCGGAATGGCCTGCCACTTTGCAACCGCCTGTCATGTTCACCGTACGCAAGGACCTGATGCATACCGGGGCACCCGATCTTCTCCTGGTTGCCGAGGGAGCGGGGCAGCTGAAGGGAATCCCCTCGAAATGCCAGGTGGTATACGTACAGCAGGATTCCCCTGGCGCGCGGCTTCTGGAGATCCTGCCCGATCCATCACAGGCGGGATTCGCCCGCGAAAAGGACATGCTCGACATAGCGTCCATAAGCGCCAGCGTCAACGTCGTGGAAGCGTATTCCGATCCCATGCCCAAGCTGGCGGAGTTGCTGGACAGAGCCATGGCCATATGCGGGGCGAACCTGGGGGTGATCCTCCTGCCCGGGGATGTCGTGGATGAAATGGACGTAGTGCTGGCCAGGGGTGAGGGGGCGCAGGAACTCGTGGGGCGGGGGCTGAATACGACCTCATCATTTAGTGGCAAAGCCTTCAATACTGGATCGGCGCAGCAGGGGAAGCTGGATGGAGGTATGGACGAATATAAATATCTCGAGAGGAGCAAAGTGAACAGCCTGCTCGCCTTGCCCCTGCGGGCGGAGGGGAGGGTTATAGGTGTCTTTACGCTCGGCAACGAAGAACGCGATTTCGACCCGCTCAGGATGCCCTTGCTGACCCTCATAGCCGATCAGGCAGGCCTGGCAGTACTCATCTCCCGCCTCTATTCCGAACTGGAAAACAACGTCGTTCGGGACACGGCAAGCGGGCTCTTCAACCTGCATTATTTTCAGCACCAATTGAGACAGGAGGTAAGCCGCGCCCGCCGTTACAGCCTTAACGCCTGCCTCCTCTGTTTCGAGATCGACGACTACGAGGGATACATTGAACGCAATGGCCGCTACATGGCGGACTTTATACTCACCGATATCGGCAGCATCGTGAAGCGCAACACGCGCGAGGTGGACACTGCCGCCCGCTACGGGGAGAACCTGTTCACTGTGCTTCTGCCTGAGACAAGGCGCCTTGGAGCCATGCGGCTGGCGGAGCGCATGCGCAAGGTGATCGAGGAATACCCCTTCCCCTCCCGCGAGAAGAAAGAGGTGGAAAAGCTCACCGCATGCGTGGGGGTATCGTCCTTTCCCGCCAATGCCGATAACGACCAGGATCTTATGAATAAGGCGTTATCCGCGCTTACCGCGGCCAAAAGTGCGGGCCCAAACAACGTGCGCCTGTATTCCAACAACGTGGAAGAGGAGACAGCCTGAGCTAATCTGAGGTCACTAGTAAGTCTGAGGTCCGAGGTCTGAAGTCTGAAGTGGTGTGAAGTTTTAAGTGCTACGGGTTACGCAGATCTGCGTATTTCTTCCGTAATCCCCAGACCACCTTTAAGCCTTCCCAGAAGATATCCGAGTCCATTTTAGATTCTCCACCCTTACGGTCTACGAACATTATGGGCACCTCTACTATGCGGAAGCCCAGGGTCTCGGCCACGAAAGTCATCTCGATCTGAAAGGCATATCCCTGGGATGTAACGCGGTCAAGGGGAATGGTTTCCAGGACGCGGCGGGAATAACAGCGGAAGCCCGAGGTCGTATCCACCGTCCTGGTCCGCGCTATGATCTTCGTGTAGAGATTTCCACCACGGCTGATCAGCCACCTGAAGAAGCTCCAGTCGGGGGCACCTCCGCCCTTGATGTAGCGTGAGCCCACGGCGGCGTCCGCACCGTCAGCGGCCTCGTAAAGGCGGGGAAGGTCATCCGGATTGTGGGAGAAATCGGCATCGATCTCGAAACAATATTGGGCGCCACGCTCGAGGGCATAACGGAAGCCGGCGCGGTACGCCGTGCCCAACCCCTCCTTTCCTTCGCGGTGCAGGACCTCCACGCGGCTGTCCTCCGCGGCCAGGCGGTCGGCGATCTCCCCGGTGCCATCGGGGGAGTTGTCGTCGACAACGAGGATGGAGAGGTCAAGGGGCTGGCGCAGGATAGCTGCGACTATATTCTCAACGTTTTCGCGTTCATTGTACGTCGGCAATACTACGGTTAAATCGCGCATGCGAAGATTATAGCACCTAGAAGACTCTTCCGCGCTTCCAGCCGAATTTGCCCACCAGGGGCACGAAGACACAGGTGCCCTCGTCCCTGGTCTGGAAATCGTTGCCATAACGGGTGATGACGTTGAGCATCTGCATACCCGAGGGACCAACGGGGATGACAAACCTGCCGCCGTCCGCAAGCTGCTCCAGCAGTGGTTGAGGCACGGATGGCGCTCCCGCGGTTACGATAATGCCCTCAAAGGGTGCTTCTTCCGGCCATCCCAGCGTCCCGTCTCCTACACGTATGCCGATATTATCGTACCCAAGGGCGCCTATCCTTTTCTCGGCCGTGCGGGCGAGGTCCGGGAACTTCTCGATGGACAGGACTTCGCCGGCGAGCTCACAGAGTATTGCGGCCTGGTACCCGGAGCCCGTCCCTATCTCCAAAACCCGGTCGTGTTCATCGATCTCGAGCAACTCGGTCATCCAGGCGACCATGTAGGGCTGGCTTATGGTCTGTCCATCGCCGATGGGCAAAGGCGAGTCGTCGTAAGCCCGGTCGGCAAGGTTTTCGGGAACGAAGAGATGTCTGGGAACTCTGAGCATGGCCTCCAGGACGCGGGTGTCCTTTATGCCCCGCGCTGCTATCTGGTGCTTGACCATGTCGCTCCGCAGCTTATCGTAATAGTCCTCTTTCATAATCCGGATTCTCGGTATGTCCAGTGGATATGGATGAGCTCAGATCTCTCCGCTATCGCCATCGAGGAACTTGGTGATACTCACGACAGTGCCATCCTTTACATGAGAATCGCACTCGTATTCGTCTACAAGGCTCTTGATCAACGGGATCCCGAATCCCTGATTCAGGAGATCGTCGCTTTTACGTTCGAGGATACGGTCAGGGTCGAAACCCGGCCCGTGGTCTCTTACCTCGATAGTAAGGTACCCATTTCCGGCCAGGAAACGTATGAGTATAGGCGCTTTGCCCTCTTTGCCGTTTCCGGTATGAACGATGGCATTAGTACAGACCTCGGAGATGGCGATCTTGAGATCGTCGATGCTCTCCTCGTTGAAGCGCATGCGGCGCGCTATGGAGCCTGCCAGTAATCGTGCCAGCCCAACGTACTTCGCTTTTGCAGGCATCTCCAGCTCGAAGGTCGTACTTTCGTCAGCAGGCAAGGTCATGCCTCCTCGACGTTCGCTAGCAGCTCGCCCCGGGAGCGGTATATGGGGAAGACTTTGGTAAGCCCGGTGATACGGAATATGCGCAGTATCTTCTCCTGATTGCAGATTATCCCGAGCTCGCCGTCGTGATGCTTCAGCCTCTTCAGCCCACCTACCAGAACACCCAGGCCGGTACTGTCCAGGAACGCCACCTTCTCCAGGTCAACGACGATGTTGTACTTTCCATCGTCCACCAGACTCTTGATGGTCTCGCGCAGTTTGGGGGCGCTGTAGACATCTACCTCGCCGGAGAGATCGATAAGCGAGAAGCTGCCTACGCTCTCCAGCATGACGTCAAGCTCCGCTCCCTCTCTTTCATCGATGTTCATGGTCGATTCACCGTGATAATGCCCCGATTCCCTGATCAGCATAGACCCTTACGCGGGCTTGGCCGGACGTTTTACGATGGTCCCGCACTTCCCGCACTTCGCCTTGTCTTCGCCGGGCTCGATGGTCACGCGGTTGCTGCACTTCGGGCAGAGAACCCTCAGTATTTCGATACCGGTCTTCTCATGGCCGTGAGGTCCCCGCACCATTTTTCCACCTCCAGTTACTCCATATAACAGGAACACTCCCTGGACCAGATGAGGCCCAACAACTATTTACCCCTATAAGATAGCTTTAAAACATTGCATGCAGGACATGTCCGGATCTGCGGTCAGTCCGCCAAGAAAGCCTCCGCTTCCTCGCAGAAGACCTTCATGGAGTCCTCATATGACGTGACCATGTGCGGCCTGTTCTCGAACAAGAGCGTCCTTGCCAGGTTGGGTATCTTTGCAGCAGCGGAAGCGAATACCCTGCGTGCGGGACATAATATATCGTTCTCCGCTGCGGCTATCATGCAGGGCGCGGTAAACCCGACCAACTCATCTCTTGCTACCGGTCGCGGCATGCCGGTCGCCAGACGCAAGCCGTTGAATATGGCCTTGAACAACTCGAGTTCCGGCTCTGAGATAAGCGATATGTCCGGGATCAGCGGCTTCACAATGCGAAGCAGGTTTTCATCGCTCTTGTGCAAGGCATAACGGATAAGCGCCGGGCCGAACTTCAGCAGTGAATCCCGCGTGTCTATCCTTACAAGAGCCGTTGGAACCAGTAGAGCGACCTTTGCGAGCAAGCCCGGCGAGACAACCGCCATATGCATCAATACGCCCCCACCGAAAGAGACCCCCATGCAGAGGACTTTATCCTGGCCAAAATACTCGATGACCTCAGTAGCCCACCTGCCGTAATCCAGCGTTTTAGGGTTTATCCTGGTTTCAGCGCTCTTGCCAGGTTGGCCCACGATATCGGGGGATATTATGCGAAACTTCCCGGCCAGGCGAGCTATGGACAGAAGGGCGTGAGGGTTGAGAGAGTTTCCGCCGTGAAAATGAAAGAGGAGCGGTAGGCCCTGCGGTCCGGTGGAGAGGTAGTGCGTTATCCCGAAACTCGTTTGAACGTACCCTTCCTCCACCGCAAAAGGAAGCAGGTCGACGAAGCGGTCGTATAGTTCATAGAACCTGCCTTTGTATTCGAGGCTCTTGTAGATGGACCTGCCCATCGGGTCTCTCCGTGCTTCCGTCGCCGTTCTTCAGCGGGAGCGGATTTTGTAATATCCATTACCTGGTATCGTGATTCTACCATCCCGTAAACCGTAAGCTGACTATAGTAAACAGGTGTTTACTATTAAACAGATGTTTACTATAATGGGGGCGTGGAGGTGAAAACGGCATGGAGGGTCTGACGCCCAGGCAGGAAGAAGTGCTCGACCTCGTCCTGGAGGCGCTGGAGAGCAGGGGCTATCCGCCCAGTATCCGCGAGCTATGCGATTCCCTGGGGCTCTCCTCCACCCGTGGGGCATTGCGCCACCTGGAAGCCCTGGAGAGGAAGGGCTTCATATCCCGTACGTCCGGAGCGCGGGCCATCCAGGTGCGGGACGCCTTGCGCGGGCCTGTTTCCTATCTGCCCCTGGTAGGGGAAGTACCCGCGGGCCCCCTGCGTCATGCCTCGGAGGAGGTAGAGGAGTGGCTGCCCGTACCCGCCAGGTGGGGCGGCGAAGGGCGCTTTCTCCTGAGGGTGAGGGGGGACAGCATGGTGGGGGACGGCATCCGCGACGGGGACCTGGTGGTGGTCGACCCCCGCCCCGACGCGCGGGACGGCGAGGTGGTGGTGGCGCTGGTGGATGGCGAGGCCACCGTCAAGCGCCTGCGGCGCCGCCGGGGAGCGGTAGAGCTGGAGGCCTCCAACCCGGCTTACCCCACCTTGCGGGTGGAGAAAGGGGAGGCGGAGGTCCTTCTGGCCGGAAAGGTGGTGTCCCTTCTCAGGGACAGGGTGTAGGTATTAAGGGTCAGGTCTTTAATCTTGAATTTTGAGGCAGCGCTGTATCTGGTAGAGAACCAATAGGCGAAATTACAGCATTCAAGATCTGACCCTAAAAAGGAGGGCGCAAGCCCTCCTTGGTGCCCCTTAGGCCCTGCGGGGGGCCGGGGCAGGGAGGGAAAGGCGGAACGGATGGTCACCCTGATAGAGGAACCGGTGGATGTATCGGCGGTCTTCCGCGGCGGCAAGCTGCGCCCCACCGCGTTCCTCTGGCGCGGCCGCAGGTACGACATACGCCGGGTGCTTGGTACTTACCGCGCCCCCAAGGGGCGTTATCTCGAGCTCTACTACTCGGTGATGAGCGATAACCCCGAGGTGTACGAACTGCGTTTTTCCACCGAGGGCATGAGCTGGAGCCTGGTGCGGGTGCACGGAGAGGGCTGAGGCCTGGAGGTATCCGGAAAGATGACCCAATACGTAATGCATGGCCTGCTGCGCTCCGCCGATCAGGGGAAACCGGCGGGGGAGGGGCGCTGCGTCCTCCACCTGGACATGGACGCCTATTTCGCCTCCGTGGAGCAGAGGGACGTGCCGCTCTACCGCAACCGCCCCCTCGTCGTCTGTCACACCTCGAGCGATTTCTGTTCCCACGGCGTGGTGGCAACCGCCTCCTACGAGGCCCGCCCGTGGGGGATAAAGGCGGGCATGTCGGTGTGGGAGGCGCGGTCGCGCTGTCCCCATGCCTGCTTCGTCCATGCCGACATCCCCAAGTACCTGGACAACGCCCGGCGTATCCTGCGCATCTGCGAGCGGCGCTCCCACCGCGTGGAGGTGTTCTCCATAGACGAGGCCTTCATGGACCTGACCACCTCACTGCAGTCCCACCTTCCGGGCGGGGAGCGCTGGGAGGCGGCCCTGGAGGTGGGAAAGGGCTTGAAGGAGGACATCCGCCGGGAAGTCGGCCTCACCGCCTCCGTGGGCATCGGCCCCAACAAGCTGGTGGCCAAGATGGCCTCCGAATTCCAGAAGCCGGACGGGCTCACCCTGGTCAGGCCCGATCAGCTCCCGGACATCCTCGCCCCCATGGCCGTGGATAAACTTGTGGGGGTGGGTAAGCGCATGCGCCGCAACTTCCGGGCCATGGGCATCGAGACCATAGGGGATCTTGCCCGGACGCCGCTGGAGGTGATGGAGTGGAAGTTCGGGGTCATCGGGCGGCTGTTGTGGAGGGCGGCCTGGGGGATGGACGACAGCCCGGTAGTGCGCAGCGGGCAGGCCCACGAGGTCAAATCGTTCGGCCACAGCCTCTCCCTGCGTGGCGGTACCGAGGACCTGGGCTACCTGGAGAATACCCTGCTGGGGCTGGTGGATGCCGTAACCCGCCGCATGCGCCGCGACGGTTACATGGGCAGAACGGTCAGCCTGCGGCTGCGCGTGGGTTACAGCATGGGCTATGCGCGCGCCAGGACCCTGGAGGAGCACACCGACCTCTCGGCGCCCCTTTACGCGGCGGCGCGGGAACTGCTGCGGCGGGAGGCCTGCTCCGGGTTGTGGAAGGAACCCATCACCACCGTGGGGGTCTCCGTATCCCAACTGCGCCGGCGTGGGGAGGGGAAACAGATGACCATCTGGGATTGCCTGGACCCGCGGCAGGAGAAGCTCACCGCGGCCCTGGACGCCCTGAGGGACCGCTACGGCGAGGGGGTGGTGACCCGGGCTTCCCTGTTGGGGGATTTCGCCCTCTCGGGGATGAACCTGGCGAGATAAGGTGTTTGTGTTCCCGAGCCCGGGGATATCGGTCCTCGAGCTATGTCTATATCCGACCCGGCGACAAGGCTGGTCGTCGTCGCAAGCTCCTCCGAGCACCTTGCTCGCCGGACATGCGAGGTTGCTCAGACGGATGGGGTTTGCCGCAGGGCGTGGCAGCGCAGATCACAGGTGCCAGGCCCCCACGTTCGGAAACGTGGAGGCGCTGGGACACCGCAGCGTCATCCTTCGGAAGCCGCTGTCGCTTTCGCGATTCAAACCTTCGTAGGTGGTTGCTC
>JAFGDU010000049.1 GCA_016931915.1 Actinomycetota bacterium | reverse complement strand
TCCACCGCTTCGAGAAGATTGGCCGGAACGTCTGATCCACCCTGAATCTCGGAGACGAACTGGGCCCCGATGGCGAAATGGCCGCCAGTGCCCTCCTTGACGTGGCCGAGGATCTTCAATGTCTCGGGCGTGTCCGCGAATCTCTCCAGCAGCGCCACCAGTCCCCACGTGCAGGCCACAGGGCAGACGACGCCGGCCTCTGAGTTCTGGCTCATGATGAAGATCTTGATGAAACGGCTCCAGGGGGAGGTGCGGTCGGAGAAGAGGCCCTCGCTGAAGACCTCCTTTTCCAGGACCTCCACCTCGTAGGGCCGGACGATGCGATCGATACGGTTCTTGTGGCCGTCGTAATGCATCATGTAGGGGCGGTTCTCGGGAGTAGCTATGCGCTCGGCGAGATCGCGCCAGCGGAACGACGCCTTCTTCGAGAATTCCCTGGCCTCACGGTCTACCTCAGCGGCTTCGTGGCCGGCGAAGGCGCGCACCATCTTCTGGAGAAAGGGATCGTCGGCGTAGTAATCGACGTTTTTGCGCCACTCCAGGTACTGGTTGAAACTATAGGGGTTGTTTCTGTCTGGCAGGGACATGGTCCACCTCCTCAACGAGCCCGTGCATCCCTTGTTCCTTCCGCAACGCGTTTATGCGTGCCGCGAGGCAAGCCCGTCGCCATATCTCGTATATTTCTCGTTGCACGCAGCCCAGCGAAAGAGAGAAGCCCTTCCTTCGAAGTTAACGTTTACGTTAACGTTACTTACGACAGCATGGTAGAACCTTTTTCCCGCCCTGTCAACGGCATAGACGCGCGCGTTGAAGCACCGGTTTTAATTTGGTCTCTCGCGAGTATTAAGGGAATTCCTCTACGCCCACCGGCTGGCCCGTCCCACGGCCTTCTTCCAGCCCGCGTGCAGCTTCTCCCGCATCCCGACGTCCATGCTCGGCTTGAAAACGCGGTCGACGCGGCGTATGCGCGTGATATCGTCTGGATAATGCCACAACCCGGACGCTATACCTGCGAAGAAGGCCGCTCCCAGCGCCGTCGCCTCCAGCATCTCCGGCCGTTCCACCTCCACGTCCAGGATGTCCGCCAGGAACTGGAGCAGGAATCCGTTCGCCGACGCTCCACCGTCGGCCTTGATCTTGCCGACCTCGATTCCCGTGTCTTTCTGCATGGCCTCGATGACGTCCTTGCATTGATAGGCGATGGATTCGAGGGTCGCCCTTACCACCTGTTCCTTGCTGGTGGCGCGGGTGAGGCCGATAACCGTTCCCCGTGCAAAGGGGTCCCAGTAGGGCGCGGTGAGGCCGGTGAAGGCGGGGACGACGTAGACGCCCCCGCAGTCCTCGCAGGCCTGTGCCAGTTCCTCGGATTCCGAGGCCTCCTTGATAATCTGCAGGTTGTCCCTGAGCCACTGAACCGAGGAGCCGGCGCTGGAGATGATCCCCTCCATCATGTAGGTGGTCTCTCCCTGCATCTGCCACGCGATCATGGGGGTCATCCTGTGGATGGAGGCCATGGGCTCGTTTCCGGTGTTCATGTCGATGAAGGTCCCGGTGCCGTTGGTGCATTTAACGCTGCCCCGCTCGAAACAGGCCTCCCCGAAGAGGGCCGCCTGCTGGTCGGCAACCACGCACCTGATGGGTATGGGATCGCCGAAGGCCTCGGTAACGCCGAAGTCGCCGCTGGTCTCCCTTATCTCCGGGAAGACCAGGCCCCCGGGGAGCTTGAAGGGCTTGAGCAGCAGCGGGCTCCACCTCATGCCGAAGGGGTCGTACATACCGGTGGCGCTGACGTTGGAGTAATCCGTGGCGTGCACCGCCCCCCGGGTGTAATTCCATACGATCCAGGTGTCCACGGTGCCCAGGAGCAGCTTTCCCGCCGCGGCCCTCTCCTGCGCTCCCGGGACGTTGTCCAGCACCCAGCGGGCGTGGGCAGACGACTGGGCGGGAGTGACCGTAAAGTGCGCCGCGGTGATGAGCATCTTTCCCACCGCGTTCCTGCGCAGCCCCTCGCTCATCGGCGCTATCCTCTGGTAGGCACCGCCGAGTACGTGCAGTGCCTTGAAGAGCAGGCTCTGGTTTATCCGCGTGCACGCGTCCGACATCCTCGTGTCCTGCCAGGTGATGGCGTTGTAGACCGGCTCGCCCGTCTCCGCATCCCAGATCATGCTCGTCGCCCTCTGGGTGGCTACGCCCAGGGCCGCGATGTCCCCGGGCGCGATCCCGGTATCATCCATGACCTTCCGCGTCACCTCCAGGCAGCCCTCGAAGAGCGAGACCGGGTCCTGTTCCGTCCAGCCGGGTTCGGGAAAGATCTGTGGTATCTCCTGGTACACCTCGGCTATGACGTTGGTCTCGCGGTCGAAGATGACCGCCCTGGTACCGGTGGTGCCCACATCGTTCACGAGGATGTACTTATCGTCCATGGCATGCCCCCAATCCTCCGCGCTCGCCCTGCCTCCGCCTCGCCTCCTATTATAATAGCCCGCGCCACCCGATATCCGCGCCGCGCCGGGTCAGGGTGCATGGGCGATGGAGTCGTGGGCCCAGGTACGGTTCCCGCCGTACATGGAGCGCTCCGCCACCACCGGCTGGTTCGAGGTGACGGTGGTGGAG
>JAFGDU010000048.1 GCA_016931915.1 Actinomycetota bacterium | reverse complement strand
GGCAGGAAGGAGTCCTTGGGGGCCCTGCGCACCAGCCACTGGCCGAACGTCATGTCGTCCAGCTTCTCGATCTTGCTGTTCGAGTACATCACCGCGCTGCCCATGCCTATGGCGGTGAAGAGCAGCTTCCACTTGGGAACCGCGGTATAGGACTTGAGCAGGTTGCCGAAGGCCACGGCGGCGTGGAAGGGTGCGGGCAGCTTGGCGAACCTGAGCACGGCCTCGTTGCCGCCCTCCTGCATGTAATAGAACTCCGTCTGTTTCCACAGGATGTTCTTCTCGATGCCCATCTTGTTGAAGAAATTGAGCAGGTTGGCGTAGTAGGGGAAGAAGACGTGCAGGGCGTTGTCGATCATGTCTCCGTCTTCATCCAGCCAGGAACTGGCGCGCCCACCGAATATCTCGTCTGCCTCCACCAACTCCACTTCGATACCCAGGTCCAGGAGGTTGATGGCCGTGGCCAGCCCGGCCATACCTCCGCCCATGACCAATGCTTTCATATCTCGTTCTCCTTTCTCTCTGGTGCGACCTCTCGCTCCTTTCCCGCCGGCAGGCGGGATTTCGTGTGCTGTTTGCTGCGACTCGTATTGATCATCTATATGCGACCACCGCTTCTAAGTCGAAGCGTTGCTTACGATGTTCTCCAGGATCTCCTTCACCGCCAGCAGTGCTTTCTCGCGTGTAAGGATATCGCTCAACCCCAGGAGGAAAGCGAAGACCAGGGTTATGCCCAGGGACATGATCTGCCATGCCGCCACCGTGGTGTCCAGGTCCTTCCTGACCGTGCCCTCGCTCTTGCCGGCATCGAACATGCCGGAGAGCAGACCGGTATAGCGTATGAGCTTGTCGCTCAATGCAGAGCGTATCTCGGGGTCGCGGGCGGCGGTGACCGTCTCGAAGAGCAGCATGGATTCCTCGGGGTGGTCCATGACGAACTCGTACAATGCAGTGCTCATGGCATAGATACGGTCGGGGACGTTGTCCTCCTCGTCGATGGCGCCGGTAAGGGTGATGACGAAGCGGTTGCCCACCTCTTCCAATGCCTCCAGCAGGAGCTCCTTCTTGCTCGGGAAATACTTGTAGAGAGCGGGCTCGGACACGCCCACCTTCTCCGCGATACGTCGCGTGGTGGTGCCGGGTATGCCCTGCTCGGCCATGATGGAGATAGTGGCCTGTACTATCTGCTGCTTGCGCTCCGGGCCGCTCAAGCGCCCGTTGTCTACGCCCATTCTCGTCCTCGTCGGAAAGGTTAGTGAATATTAACTAACTTATATCATGTCGCTTTCCACAGGTCAATACTTTTCGTACCTTTTCCCTTCATATGTTCAGCACATCAACCAGTATTTACATGGAGGGCCCGGCTCTAGACCTTTTATGATCCCCATGTTTCGGCCAGCGTTTAGGGGGGCGAGGAAGAACCGACATTTGTCTGCCCGTACCCGCCAGGTCCGTTCTTGCGCGGCTGGCTCTTTTTCTGGTACCTTCGGTCTTGTCAGCTGAGGGAGGACCCAGGAGGGGGTAATAGAGATGTCTGTCGTCGCCGTTACCGGTTGTTCGGGTTATATCGGATCGCGCCTGCTGCGCTTCATGGACGAGAGCGAGAAGGTATCCAGGATCATCGGGGTGGACCTGAATCCGCCCCGCTATGAGACGCCCAAGATGGACTTCCACCGCCTGGACGTGCGCGATCCATCGCTCGTCAACCTCTTCACCCTCAACGACGTGGCCACCGTGGTGCACCTGGCTTTCATCGTCAACCCCCTGCACGACGACGACCTCATGCATGACATCGATGTGGGGGGGACCCGCAACGTGCTCGCCGCCACCGCCGCCTGCGTTGCCAGGCACCTGGTGATAGCGTCGTCAACCACTGCATTCGGTGCACATCACGATAACCCCGACTGGCTGACGGAGAAAGACCAGCCGCGCCTGCAGCGCCAGTATACCTACGCGGCCGACAAGTTCGAGAACGAGATGATAGTGCGCGTGTTTAAAGAGGAGAACCCGCACGTGAAGGTGGCGGTGGTCAGGCCATGTATAGTCTACGGTCCCAACGTGGACAATTACCTCTCGCGCTTCATCCTCAGGCTGCCCTTCTTCCCCGCCGTGGGCGACACAGGGATGCAGATGCAGTTCGTGCACGAGGACGACGTAGCCGAGGTGTTCATGCGCATCCTGGAGAAGGAGGCGGAGGGCTACTTCCACGCCTGCGGGGAGGGGACCATAAGCGTCGGCGAGATAGCGGGCATGGCGGGGAAACCCATCGTCCCCCTGCCCGCGAAACTGATCTACCCCGTCATCGACCTGCTGTGGAAGTTACATGCGCCGTTGATCGAGGGCCCTTCCGGCATGCTCGACTTCCTCCGCTACCGCTGGACGGCGTCGGACGAGCTTACGCGTGAGGAACTGGGACTAGGCCCGCGCATGCACTCCAGGGACGTGGTGCGCCTCATGCTCGAGACCCACGGCATAACCCCCAGGTGAGCCGGGGGGTCCGGTTTCTGCCTGGTAATACGGTGTAGTGATTTTGCTGTCATTGCGAGCGAAGCGCAGCAATCCCCTGTAAGAGAGAAGCCGGTTGCGGCCATGAGGGGATTGCCACGTCGGCTTCACCTCCTCGCAATGACAAAAAAG
>JAFGDU010000047.1 GCA_016931915.1 Actinomycetota bacterium | reverse complement strand
ACGCGATTCAAACCTTCGCAGGGGATTGCTCAGACGGATGGGGTTCTCTAGGGGACGTGGCAGCGCAGATCACGGGTGCCAGGCCTCCACGTTCGGAAACGTGGAGGCGCTGGGACACCGCCGCACCGCCCTTCGGGCGGAACAGTCGCTTACGCGATTCAAACCTTCGCAGGGGATTGCTCAGACGGATGGGGTTCACCGGAGGACGTGGCAGCGCAGATCGGGCGAGTCCGTGGGGGTTGCTCAGACGCATGATATATAATGTTGGCGCAGGCACCGGCAAGATACGAAACTGCAAGGAGGAATGTTGAGCGTCCTGCCCAACAGCTTGGCTCTCGAGGAAATCAACCGCGCAGACCCATTTCTGGGCTCCCTGCTTCCCTATCTGGCTTCCCTGGAATTGGGAGAGATATATATGGTAGGCGGCTACCTGAGGGATTACTTCCTGGGCGAGGTGCCCGAGGACGTCGACTTTATCACCTCTGCAGATCCGGAAGCCGTGGCCATGGAGGTGGCCTCGAAATGGGAGGGGAAGGGTTTCTCCCTCAACGAGCAGGAGAGGACGCACCGGGTGGTCATCGACAGCGAGGAGCGCAGGCGTACCCTCGATTTCTCCCCCATAAAGGGCGTGAGCGTGGAGGAGGACCTCTCCTATCGTGACTTCACCATCAATGCCATGGCGGTCGAGGTCGACAGGCTGGCGGGTGAGAATCTGCGCCTTCCGCGCGACCTCATCGACAAGCATTACGGATGGCGGGACCTCTCCCGGGGCATCCTGCGGGAGTGTTCAAACGAGTCCTTTCTCATGGACCCGGTGAGGCTGGTGCGAGCCCTGCGCTTCCGCCATCTGCTGGGCTTGGAATATGAAGAACGCACCTTGAACCACATGAAGAAGTACGCCCCGCTCATAACCAAGGTTCCGGGTGAACGCATAACCGTGGAGCTCATGGAGACATTGATCTTCCCGGAGACGTCACGTATATTCGCGGAGCTGGAAGAGACGGGCCTGCTGCAGTATGTCTTTCCCGACCTGACCGACACGGTGGGACTGGAACAGAATGCCTACCACCATCTCGATGTCTGGTCGCATACCCTGCTTACCCTGGAGGAACTGGACCGACTGCTGGCCGGGGCAGGAGGGGAGTTCCCGCTTTATGCGGAGAGGATCGCGGAATGGATGCAACAGAACCTCCAGGACCTGCAACCACGCAGTTCATTCCTGCGGCTTGCGGCACTCTACCACGACGCGGGAAAGAGCAAGACAATAACGCGGGACGTATCAGGTCGCATACACTTCTATTCCCACCAGAGGCACAGCCAGGATGCGGTGGAGGCCTTGACTAAGCGGTTACGCCTCTCACGCAGGGCGAGCGATTACCTCCTCAATACGGTGGGGAAGCACATGGATATCGGCCTTGCCGCGGGAGAACGGATCTCGGAGCGGCAGATAAGGAAGATAATAGCCAAGCTGGGGGATGAGCTCGTCGACGTAGTCCTGCTCTCCACGGCGGATCGCTGCGCCACACGCGGCCCGCTCTCCACCCCCGAGGAAATGGAGGGGTACGTGGCTGTATGCAACCGGTTGCTCGAGGCATACTGGCACGAAAAGGATCTGCCTCCCCTCATAGGCGGGCGTGATCTCATGGAGGAGTTGGATCTTCCGGAGGGGCCGGCCATCGGGGAGATACTCAAGGAAGTACGCGTAGCTCAACTGGAGGGGGCGCTGAAGAGCAAGGATGATGCCCTGAGGTTTGCTGAGGACATCGTCCGGTTCGGTGATTGAGGGATCGGTTCTTGTAGGGGTCGAAGATCGGATGGGGGAGTGATGGCGAAGAAATACGCTATGTGTGCCGCCGCAGTATGCCTGGGAGGGCTGGCGGCCCCTGCCATCGTGCGGCGGCTCGATCATCTCCGCTCGACCGGCGGCGCTGGAGATCCTCGCTGTACCGGGGGCAAGGAGGTCATGGAGGTACAGTCGCGGGACGGGACCACCATACACGCGGAATACTGCGGAGATGGCGGTCCTACGGTGTTCTTCGCGCACGGCTGGACGTGCAACCACACCATCTTCAGGCACCAGATGGCGCACCTGTGCGACCGCTACCGCGTGGTCGCCATGGACCAGCGCGGCCACGGCAAATCCGGCATGCCCGCCAGCATGGATTTCGGTACCGATCGCCTGGCCGAAGATCTAAAAGCGGTCATCGATGCCTTCGCTCCGGAGGAATTCGCCATCGTCGGTCACAGTATGGGAGGTTTCACCGCGTTCAAGTTCTGCCAGCATTTCGGGGAGGAATACCGCGGGGGGCTCAAAGGCATGATGATCATAGATTCCACGGGCACCGACGTGTTGGAGAGCATCTACATGAGCGGCGCAGTAAGGCGTTTCTACCCCTTCCCCCTCTCGAATTTCCTGGTCCTGGGGGGGCGGGAGAACGGCCTGGTGGAGCTGGGAAGAGAGATGCTGCGCAACACATCCCTCGCTTACCTCATCTGCCGCTGGGCTGCCTTCGGGAAGAAGCCACCCGCCGGGGAGGTGGAAATGCAGCGCGAGATGAGTTTTACTACCCGGGTGCCGGTCACCGCCCTTGCCGCGAAGGCTTGCTTCGACTATCACGTGGAAGAGCACCTGCCGCAGGTGGATGTCCCGGTGCTCATGTTCGTGGGGACAAAAGACAAGCTCACCAGCGCCAAAGCCAACCGCCGCACGTGCGGACTTCTGCCCGATGCCCGCCTGGTGGTCTACGAGGATGCAGGCCATTCTACGCACCTCGAGCGCACGAAGGAATTGAATGCGGAGATGGATGCCTTCATGGAATCATGTTTCGCAGGCTGAGAAGAGAGGAGGGGGTATGTCCTTCGGGATCGACGGGGTCAGGGTAGGACACGCGCAGGATGAGGTCGGCCTTACCGGATGTACCGTGGTACTGCTGCCGCCGGACACCAAAGGCGGGGTGGACGTGCGCGGCGGAGCGCCTGGAACGCGCGAGACCGACCTGCTCAATCCCGTGAACCTGGTGGAGGAAGTGCATGCTTTCGTCCTCTCCGGGGGAAGCGCGTTCGGTATAGCCTCGACCATAGGGGTTGTGCGTTACCTGGAGGAGAAGGGCATAGGATTCGAGACGGGGGTCGCGCGCGTGCCCATCGTACCCGCGGGCGTGATCTTCGACCTGGCGGTGGGAGATGCAGCGGCGCGCCCGGATGCGGTGATGGGTTACAGCGCCTGCCTGAACGCTTCGGAGGATATAACACGCCAGGGCAACCTGGGCGCCGGTATGGGGGCTACCGTGGGAATGATGCTGGGTCCGGCCAGCAGCACCAAGAGCGGCCTGGGAACCGCCTGTTTCGAAGCGGGCGAGCTGAAGATCTTCGCGCTGGTGGTAGTCAACGCCTTCGGCGATATAGTGGACGAAAAGGGAGAAGTGATCGCCGGAGCGCGCCTGCCCGAGGGCGGTTTCGCCTGCACCGAGACGTGTATAGAGAACATGCTCGGTGCGTCGAGCGAGCCGCCGCCCCTCACCAATACCACCCTGGGAGTGATCGTGACCAACGCCAGGCTCTCCAAGACGGACGTAAACTGGGTGGCCCAGAGGGGTCACAACGGTTTCGCCAGGGCCATCTCTCCCTGCCACACCAAGCTCGACGGCGACCTGATCTTCGCCGCGGCCACCGGTCAGGTGAATGCCTCGGCCGATATGGTGGGCGTGATGGGCTCGATAATCATGGCGCAGGCGGTGCGCAACGCAGCGATACACGCCGCATCGGTTGCCGGCATTCCAGCGTACGCGGATCTTCATTGAAAAAAGCGCCTCACGACCTGTATCTGATGCGGCATCCGCCCGCCAGGAAGAAGCCGTCTGGCGACCCGTCGCCGCCCCCTAGCCAGCATCGGCCGTGTAAGGATCGAGGAATCGAGCCGGGCATTAGGCTGAGGCACTTCATTGCTCACATCCGCCCCATGTGTATAAAATGAGATTAATGAAAGGAAGGTGCTTAGGATGCCATTTTATGAATATATCTGCAACGATTGCGGTGAGAAGTTCGAGCATTTCGCCCGCAGCATGAGCGATGAGGCCGAATGCTGCTCGGCATGCGGTAAAAAGAATATAAAGAAACTCTTTTCGTCATTCGGTTTCAAGAGCGGGTCCGCCGCGTCGGGTGATTTTCACTCCTCGGCGGGGGCTTCCGCGTGCGGTTCCTGTACCTCGTCCAGCTGCAGTGGCTGCTCCAATTAGGGGACATCATGGCCGAGGCATGGGAAGAAGCCGCCAGCATCACGGAACTGTATGAGGCCATCAAAGACTGCAGCCGCTGCCCCCTTGGCGATACCCGCACCAATCTGGTCCTGGGTGCTGGGGACGAAAACGCTGAGATCATGTTCGTTGGTGAAGCACCCGGTTTTCACGAGGACAAGCAGGGTATACCCTTCGTGGGACCGGCAGGGCAACTCCTCGATCAACTGCTGGCGTCCATCGACCTGCAGCGTTCCCAGGTCTATATCGCGAATACCCTGAAATGCCGGCCGCCGGAGAACCGCGACCCGCAACCACAGGAACTGGAGACCTGCACCCCGTTTCTGTTCAAACAGATCGCCATCATCAAGCCGCGTATCATCTGCACCCTCGGCAATCATGCCACCAGGACGCTGCTCTCTACGAGCACCGGTATTTCCCAGTTGCACGGCAAGCTCATCCGCAAAGGCGAGCTCGCCTACGTGCCACTCTTCCATCCCGCGGCGGCACTGCACAAGCCGCCCCTCAAGAGCACCCTTATAGATGACTTCCAGAGACTGCGGGAGCATCTCGCCTCCGAAAGGCTGCGGTGGGAGGAGGAGGGAGAGAAAGGCGTGGAACTTGCCGTCGAACCCGAGGTGGAGCCCGAACAGATGGGGCTTTTCTGATATCGCTGACCTCCCTTGAGTGAACGTGAGATCCCAGCCAGGAATGGCCTGATCGTATACGAATGTCGTGGTGCGGCAATGCCGGAGGAGTGGCGGTAGCCAGCGGAGCCGCGCGCTCGGTTCTCCCATACTTCATGCAAGGCAGGTGATTCGACTAATATGGTAGGGACGGGACGGCTTTGCGAGCGGAGGGAAGTGGACGGTGGGCGAGGAAGGGACGGTTTCCCTGGTCTTCAAGACGGAGAGCGCCGAGCAGACGTTCGGACTGGGAGTCGAGTTTGCCTCTCTGCTGCGCCCCGGGGACGTGGTACTCCTCGTGGGTGAGCTCGGAGCGGGTAAGACATGTCTGGCTCAGGGTATCGCACGAGGAGTGGGAGTCGGCGAACAGGTAACCAGTCCTACCTTCACCATCATGCGCGAGTACCGCGGCAGGATGCCACTTTATCACCTCGATGCCTACCGCCTGGAAGGCCCCGAGGACCTCTACGACATCGGTGTAGAGGAATACCTGGAAGGCGAAGGGGTCCTGGTGGTGGAATGGGGTGACCGCGTACGTGAATTCTTCCCCCCCGGATATCTAGAGGTACGCCTGGATTTCACAGGCGGCGATGAGGAGAGGTTGGTCGGCTTTCTTCCGCAGGGAGATGCATGGGAACGGCGCCTGCGGAGGATGCCTGCGAAGGGGGAGCGGATTGTATAGAAGAGATGGCAACTGGCTTCTGGCAGTGGATCTCTCCACCCCGCGGGGAGTGCTGGTCCTGGACGGGCCGGGGGGAATGTTCCACCGCGAAATAGAGGGAGACGCGCGAGTCTCGCGCCTCTTCATGGCGGCAGGAGAGGTCGCGTCCGACGCGGGTATCGGCCCCCGTGACGTCGATCTGATCGGGGTAGGGAGGGGCCCGGGCTCGTTCACCGGGGTACGGGTAGCGGTAACCGCCGCCAAGATCATGGGCGCGGTGCTCGATCTTCCGTTGGTAGCTCCCGACACCCTGATGGTGACGGCGACCGCAGCCATGGATACGGGCAAAGAGGTGTTCGCTGCGCTGGATGCCAGGAGGGGCGAGGTCTACTACGCACTGTATCACCTCGACGACGGATATCCACAAGCGCTGATAAAACCGTGTGTCGCCCCTCCACAGGCGGCCGCATCCGCTCTCCGCGACTGGATCGAACGGGAGAAAAGCGAGGTAATCGGGGTGGGAAACGGTATAGACGCCTATCCCCATGCCTGGCCACCCGGCATGGATATGGTGAGAGACTGCGGCCCGGAGCCTGCGGGGCTGTCACGGTTGTGCCGTATCGCAGCCGGGCGGGGTGAGCATATCGACCCCTTCATGCTCCTGCCCTTCTACCTCAGGCGTCCCGATGCCAGGGAGCGGTTTGGCGGCAACGAGGGGAGAGGCAAGTGCTGATCTTCAAGGGCATGACCGGAGATGATCTGGACGAGGTGATGGAGCTGGAAAAGGCCTCTTTCTCGACCCCCTGGACGCGCGGCATGTACCGGCTCGAGTTGGAAAAACGGGAGGGATGTTATCTTACGGCCAGGTGGAAGGGAGAGCTGGCCGCGTATGGAGGCATGCTGCTCATCCTCGACGAGGCTCACGTGATGACGTTGGCGGTGCGCGAGGACCTGCGCCGCCGGGGCCTGGGCGCCAGGCTGCTTCTGGAGCTCATGCGGAATACGGAGGAGATGGGCGCGCGTTTCTTCACCCTGGAGGTGAGGAGGTCGAACCGCGCTGCAATCGAGCTGTACGGCAGATTCGGCTTTCAGATCATGGGAGAACGAAAGCACTATTACCTGGACAACCTGGAAAACGCGCTGATCATGTGGACGGAGGATATCACCTCGGCCGAGTACCGCCGGCTTCTGGATGATATGTGGAGGAGGTACGGCGATGTCGGATCGTAGAGATGGGTTGATTCTGGGCATCGAGACCTCGTGCGACGAGACCTCTACGGCCGTGGTGAACGGCGAGGACGAAGTGCTGTCGCTCATCATATCCTCCCAGGTCGATCTGCATGCCAGCTATGGTGGAGTGGTGCCGGAGCTAGCCAGCAGGGCTCACCTCGAGGCATTGCTCCCCGCCATAGAGGAGGCGATGCGACGGGCGGGCGCGGGATACGGCGACCTCCGCGGTGTGGCGGTGACGCGCGGACCGGGGTTGATCGGAGCGCTGCTGGTCGGACTTACCGCCGCCAAGGCGATGGCTTTTGTATTGGATATACCCCTGCTCGCCGTCAACCATCTCGAGGCACATATCTACGCTAACTTCCTGCAGTTCCCCGAACTCGAGCCTCCGTTGGTGGCCTTTGTCGTCTCGGGGGGGCATACCCTGCTGGTACACATGCCCGCACACCGCACGTACAGCGGCCTGGGCGAGACCGTGGACGATGCAGCCGGCGAAGCCTACGACAAGGTAGCCCGCTTCCTGGGCCTGGGCTATCCGGGCGGACCGGTAATAGACCGCCTCTCCCGCCGGGGAGACCCTGAGGCGGTGGCGTTTCCGCGGGCCATGTTGCGCGACGGCAGCTTTAATTTCTCCCTCTCCGGATTGAAGACAGCGGTGATCAACTACGTGAGAAAGTCGCGCGAGAGGGGAGAGGAGATACGCGTGGAGGATATCGCAGCTTCATTTCAGGCCGCCGTCGTCGACGTTCAGGTCGACAAGATCACCAGGGCGGCAAGGGATATGGAGGTGAGCCGCGTGGTCCTGGCAGGCGGAGTCGCCGCCAACACTTACCTGCGGGAGAAGCTCGAGGAAGCACTCGAGGGCAAAGGGATCAAGCTCTACTACCCCACGCTGGATTTGTGCGCGGACAACGCCGCCATGATCGCCTCGCTGGGGTGGCGCATGCTCAGGGATGGAGATACATCCTCCCTGGACATAGACGCCGCCGCGGTCCTTCCCCTGAGTCAAGGACGGGCGTCTTCGTGATCGTCTAGCCTGCCGGGCAGAAGACGGGATATCCCGGTTTTAAAGTTCGACATCCCAGGACCTGACGCGAACGCCCCTCTTCGCCATTAAAGCAAGCATCTCTTCGATGGGAAGCGTGCAGAAACCGTGCCTGAGCGGTTTTTCGAAGATCACGAAGGTCGCATCCTGTTCGGTGACCATCAGCCTGTCACGCGATGAGAGCCAGCTCCAACGCAGGTTATCGACATAATCGAACATCGTTGGGAACTCAAAGTCGGATTCGTAGGCTACGGGCATTATAAGAGACTGCATCCTGCGCCGTTTCCTGATTGACTTCTGAGCTGCAAGCACAGCGAAATAATCGTTCAGAACGGCCCTGGGATCAACGGTGTTGATAAGTAGAGCGCTCCGCTCGTCCCACATCCTTTGCTTGCGTTCTTGGCCGAGTTCTCTGTAGGTGATGAAAGCCGGACTTCGGTACACGGGTACCACGAACTCGATCTCCTTCCATGGCAGGACGAACTCCGGAGAGCCGGCAAAGGTCACCCCTTCTTCGTCCAATGCGCACAAGAGCTCCTCGTAGAGGACGATGTTGTATACGATCGCCGCCAGTATCAACAGGGCAAGCCCTGGCCATATGAACAACTCCACCGTATTGAACATGTTATTGTGGGAGGATATCGTCAGTAGCATGTAGAGGGATAGTATCAGCCCGATGAAGAAGGAGAATGACAGCAAGAACAGGGCTGTCTTTCTCCTCCAGTAGATGAACAGTACGCCATCCTGCTGCTTTATCAGGGCATTAGCGACTGCTCCCTGTACGTGCCGCGGACCGGAACGAGAAGAATGAAGATACGTGCCGATGGACCTGGCCCATTCCTGCAAGGGAGACTGATGATCCATAAGCCTGCTCCGCTCTATTCCGAAGGCCAACAAGCACGACTATATTATCATCTGACACGAAAGCGGGAGGGGATGAATGATCCCGAATCGCGGCATGTATCTCCGCAGTAAAATGCGGCGATATAATTCTGATTTGACCCCTTGATTTTTTGCGCGCACTGTATTATTCTCGTTGTTAGCACTCTCGCACCCGGAGTGCTAACAGTCAGAACCGGCGAGTGATAACACTCTGGAGTCTTGAGTGCCAGGGTGTTGAGATAGCCGGGCAGTCATATCGGAAAGAGAGAGGATTGGAGGGATGTGTAGATGAAACTCAAGCCTTTGGGTGATCGGGTAATCGTGAAGCCGGGAGAGGGTGAAGAGAAGACCGCTTCAGGTCTGGTGATTCCCGACACCGCCAAGGAGAAGCCCCAGGAGGGAACGGTGATCGCAGTCGGTCCCGGCCGCTGGGAAGACGGAGCGTATGTGCCCCTGGAGGTCAAGGAAGGGGATACCATCATCTATTCGAAGTACGGCGGGACGGAGGTAAAGATAGGAGGAGAGGAGCACCTCATCCTCAGCGAGCGCGACATTCTCGCCGTGGTCGAGAAGGAAAAGAAAAAGAAGTAGATGAAGCCAAGAGGTTCTAGGGCTTAAAAGGAGGAGAAAGAGGAAATGGCCAAGGAGATAATGTACGACGAGGAAGCGCGACGCTTGCTCGAGGAGGGTGTGAACAAGCTGGCGAACACCGTCAAAGTCACCCTGGGGCCCAAGGGCCGCAACGTGGTTCTTGAGAAGAAGTTCGGCGCCCCCGTGATCACCAATGACGGCGTCACCATCGCCCGCGAGATCGAGGTCGAGGACGTATGGGAGAACTGCGGTGCCCAGCTGGCCAAGGAAGTAGCCACCAAGACCAATGACGTGGCCGGAGACGGCACCACGACCGCGACCGTGCTGGCACAGTCCATGGTGAAGGAAGGCCTGCGCAACGTAGCCGCCGGTGCCAACCCCATGGCTCTCAAGCGCGGCATCGAGAAGGCCGTGGATATGGTGGTCAAAGATATCAAGAAGAACTCCAAGGAAGTCGAGACCAAGGAGGAGATCTCCCGCGTGGCCGCCATTTCGGCCGATTCGGACGAGGTCGGGAACATCATCGCCGATGCCATGGACAAGGTTGGCAAGGACGGCGTCATCACCGTCGAGGAGAGCCAGACCTTCGGGATGAACTTCGAGGTCGTCGAGGGTATGCAGTTCGACAAGGGATACCTGTCCCCTTACATGGTGACCGACCCCGAGCGCATGGAGGCGGTGCTGGACGATCCCTACATACTCATCGCCAACCAGAAGATCAGCGCCATAGCCGATCTCTTGCCCGTACTGGAGAAGGTCATGCAGGCGGGTAAGCCACTTCTGATCATCGCCGAGGATGTCGAGGGCGAGGCATTGGCCACCCTGGTGGTCAACAAGATCCGCGGTACCTTCCAATCGGCTGCGGTCAAGGCTCCCGGTTTCGGCGACAGGCGTAAAGCCATGCTGCAGGACATCGCCATCGTAACCGGCGGCCAGTCCATCAGCGAGGAGCTGGGGATCAAGATCGAGAATACCACCCTGGACATGCTGGGTAGGGCCCGCCAGGTAAAGGTGACCAAGGAAGAGACCATCATCGTAGAAGGTGCGGGTTCCGCCGATGACATTAAAGGCCGCGTCAACCAGATCAAATCGGAGATAGACCGCTCCGATTCCGAGTTCGATCGCGAGAAGCTGCAGGAGCGGCTGGCGAAGCTCTCAGGCGGCGTTGCCGTGATCAAGGTCGGGGCCGCCACCGAGGTGGAGCTCAAGGAGAGAAAGCACCGCATCGAGGACGCTCTCTCGGCGACCAAGGCTGCCGTGGAGGAGGGCATCGTGGCCGGTGGAGGCGTGGTACTGGTCAACGCCATCAATTCGGTCAAGGCCGACGATCTCGAGTTCGACGAGAAGACCGGGGCCGAGATCGTCCGCCGCGCTCTCGAGGAGCCGCTGCGCCAGATCGCCAACAACGCCGGCGCCGAGGGCTCGGTAGTGGTGGAGAAGGTCAAGGGCCTCAAGAAGGGCCAGGGCTTCAACGCCATCAACGGCGAATACGTTGACATGATGAAGGAGGGCATCATCGACCCCGCAAAGGTCACCCGTTCCGCCCTCCAGAACGCCGCATCCATCGCCGGTCTGCTGCTCACCACGGAGGCCGTGGTAGCGGAGCAGCCGGAAGAGGGTGGAGCAGGTATGGGAATGCCGGGCGGCGGCATGCCCCCGGGCATGATGTAGGTTAGATTAGACGGGCGTCAGGCCTCCACATGGAAATGTGGAGGCGCAGACCCGCCGAAAAATAAGCGGGAGGGGCGCCGCCCCTCCCCTTTCATTGAAGGCCCGAGACCGGGGATAACGGTCATCGCTCCTGTAGGGTTGGTGTTCCCGGGCCCGGGGGCAAAGGTCCTAGCTCCTGTCCGCAGGCTGTATATCCGGAGCCTGATCGTCCTGTCGCTTAGACTGATCCCAATGTCGCTTCAGACCAATCCCCGGTTCTCGGGACGGGGCAGCGCAGGCAGGACCTATAGCTACTGATCGCTTCCCTCTATTTGGGGATTTGTTCTATATGAAATCGCTTGCTGGAAAAGCTCTCTCATCCTGGTGTCCTCGAGTAAGGACTTTGCCTCAGGCTCAAGTATGATATCCCTAGGAGAGATCTCTATAATATCGAGGGAATCGACTACAGAAAAGTACCTGATAGGCTTGGAGATTCGGTCTGCCAGTATTATCTCGGGAATCATCCCGTCGCTTATATCTCCGAATACCCAGAGCTCATCAACCCGTTCAATAAGCCGGTTGTTGGCATCTCTTATCTCGTTCCTGTCAACTCTGTCTAACAGGAAATAGCTGAACTGCATGAAAGGATTTATGGGGATAACTCCTTGAGCGAAAGCGAAGACCGATATATGCTCGCGGAAGTAGAAAAGCTTCTTCGACATAGCAGTGAACACGACTTTAAGATCACCCTTCACTTTATATGCCTCACTACAGCTCGATCTGCCATCTATTATCCACGCACATACTAACCGCAAAAGAGAACAGCTTCAATTCATGGATCAAGAGAACCCGCTATTGGCAGCTGCCTTTCTTGACATTAGAGGAAAGGAGTATATTAATTGATATCTAATACATATAAAAGGCGTTTTTAGAAATACCCGGACGGAAGAGGAAACCTTACCCGCATCAAGAGTTTGCGGGTATACCCATATAAAGGAACGGGCGAGAAAGAGAACACGGTAACAAGCGTTTTCAGCGTACCCGGAGGTGGAGATGGAGATAGAGATAGGATTGGGAAAATCAGGAAGAAGGGCGTATGGGTTCGATGATATCTCGATCGTACCTTCCCGCCGTACGCGTGACGCTGATGACGTGGATATAACCTGGGAGCTGGGAGATTACCGCTTCGAACTCCCCTTCCTGGCCTCGGCGATGGACGCAGTCGTTGACGTGGACATGGCCATTGCTGTCGGAAAACTGGGCGGATTGGCGGTGGTTAACCTGGAGGGGTTGCAGACCAGGTACGAGGATCCCAAACCCGTCTACGAGGAGATAGCAGGTTACGGCAAGGATGAGGCCACCCGTGGCATGCAGCTTCTCTACCAGGAGCCGATAAAAGAAGAACTCGTAGCCAGGCGCATAAAGGAGATCAAGGACGGTGGGGTCATAGCAGCGGCCTCTCTAACCCCCCAACGCGTGGAGCATTATTACGACATAGCCCTGGAAGCCGGATTGGACGTTATGGTCATCCAGGGGACGGTGATCAGCGCAGAACACGTATCTACACGAACCGAGCCCCTCAACCTCAAGAAATTCATCGCCGAGCTTCCCATACCCACCATTGTAGGTGGATGCGCCTCGTATTCGACCGCGCTCCACCTCATGCGTACCGGGGCGGTCGGGATACTGGTCGGAGTGGGCCCCGGCGCTGCATGCACCACGCGAGGCGTTCTGGGCATAGGGGTTCCCCAGGCCACGGCGCTGGCCGATGCCGCGGCGGCACGGGTGCGGCACCTCACGGAGACCGGGACCTACGTCAACGTCATTGCCGACGGCGGAATGCGCACGGGTGGTGATATCGCCAAGGCAGTCGCGTGTGGAGCGGATGCGGTGATGCTCGGCTCGCCCGTGGCGGCGGCGAAAGAAGCCCCCGGGCTCGGATACCACTGGGGCATGGCCACCTTCCACCCGGAGTTGCCGCGAGGCACCAGGGTGAGGACGGATCAACGCTGGACAATAGAGGAGATATTGGTAGGCCCGGCGCACGAAAACGACGGCACGGTAAATCTCTTCGGAGCACTGCGTACCTCCATGGCCACCTGTGGCTACGAGAACATCAAGGCTTTCCAGAGGGCGGAGGTCATGATAGCGCCGTCCATACGCACCGAGGGCAAGGCGATGCAATTCGAGCAGGGCGTGGGGATGATCAAGTAACAACGGGATTCTCTTTCGGGAGCCAAAATATCATAGGAAGGAAGGGAATTGAGTGCAAAACCGCAGGAAAGCGTACTGGTGGTTGATTTTGGAGCGCAATACGCTCAGCTCATCGCTCGCCGCGTCAGGGAATGCAAGGTCTACTCGGAGATAGTGCCCTACGATATCTCTCCGGGGGAGATCAAGAGCCGTGGCGCCTCGGCGCTTATCTTCTCCGGAGGGCCCTCGAGTGTATACCAGGACAGGGCACCCCATCCCGATCCCGGGATCTTCGAACTCGGGATTCCTATCCTGGGCATCTGTTACGGCCACCAGCTGCTCGCGCAAGACCTGGACGGCAGGGTGGAGGCCACCGGCATCCGGGAATACGGCAAAACAGAGATGAAAGTAACTGGCGACAGCATCCTCTTCGAGGGCTTACCCCTGGAGCAGACGGTATGGATGAGCCACGGTGACAGCGTGCAGGGAGCGCCTTCCGGCTTCCAGGTCACTGCGCGAACCGCGGCATCGCCGGTGGCGGCGATGGAGGACACCGCGCGCCGGCTCTACGGCGTTCAATTCCATCCCGAGGTTATTCATACTCCCCTGGGCAAGGATATCCTCAAGAACTTCCTCTATAACGCGGCGGATCTTCTCCCCACCTGGACCATGGTGTCCATTATCGAGCAGGCGGTGGAGGAGATACGCGCAAATGTGGACAGCAACAAGATCATCTGCGGGCTTTCCGGAGGAGTGGACTCGGCCACGGCCGCCGTTCTGGTGCACAAGGCTGTCGGCGACCAGTTGACCTGCGTGTTCGTAGACCACGGACTGTTGCGTAAAGGGGAGGGCGAACAGGTGGAGGACACCTTCCGCCGTCACTTCCACATGAACCTGATACACGTCCAGGCCCAGGAGCGCTTCCTGGCCCGTCTCGAGGGCGTAACCGACCCGGAGGTCAAGCGCAAGACCATCGGGGAGGAGTTCATCCGAGTCTTCGAGGAGGTGGCCAGGGACCTCAAGGATACCCACTTCCTGGTTCAGGGTACCCTCTATCCAGATATCATCGAGAGCGGCACCCGCGACGCGGCGCGCATCAAGTCACACCATAACGTGGGTGGTCTGCCCGAGGACATGGACTTTACCCTGGTGGAGCCCCTGCGCAACCTCTTCAAAGACGAGGTGCGTGCAGCGGGGGAGGAACTGGGACTACCGGAGGAGATCGTATGGCGGCAGCCCTTCCCGGGACCCGGGCTGGCTATCCGCATCATCGGTGAGGTCACCGCCGAGAAGCTGGACATCCTGCGCGATGCGGACGATATCGTGCTGGACGAGATCAAACGCGCCGGCCTCTACAAAGAGATATGGCAGTCCTTCGCCGTCCTGCCGGATATCAAGTCGGTCGGGGTGATGGGGGACGAGCGCACCTATGCCTATCCGGTAGTGGTACGCGCGGTTACCAGCGAGGACGCCATGACCGCCGATTGGGCCCGCCTGCCCTACGAGGTGATGGAGCGTATATCCAGCCGGGTCATCAACGAGGTCAAGGGAGTTAACCGCGTGGTGCTTGACATCAGCTCCAAGCCTCCAGCCACCATAGAATGGGAGTGATTTGTTCCCGAGCCTGGGGATAACGGTCCTCGCTCCTGTAGGGTTGGTGTTCCCGGGCCCGGGGGTAACGGTCCTCGCTCCTGTAGGGTTGGTGTTCCCGGGCCCGGGGGTAACGGTCCTCGCTCCTGTCCGCAGGTTGCATATCCGTAGCCTGATCTTCCTGTCGCTCAGGCTGCTCCCAATGTCGCTTCGGACCGACCCCCGGTTCCCGGGAAGTGTTTTCTGAGCTTAACGACACCCGCCTTGGCTTGGAGTAAATCAACCGCTTCTATGCACGATTCCTGGCTTCGGACCGACCCCCGGT
>JAFGDU010000046.1 GCA_016931915.1 Actinomycetota bacterium | reverse complement strand
GTGAGCGTCGGTGGGCGACAGGTGATCGTGATGGCCGGCCCGTGCGCCGTCGAGAGTCGCGAGCAGCTTTTGGAGACCGCACGGGCCGTCGAGCGGGCTGGTGCTCACGTCTTGCGCGGTGGGGCCTTTAAGCCGCGCACCTCTCCCTACAGCTTCCAGGGCCTGGGGGAGGAGGGGCTGGCCATGCTGGCGAAGGCGCGCGAGGAGACGGGACTCCCCATCGTAACCGAGGTGCTCGACGTACGCGACATCGATGTGGTAGCCCGTTACGCCGACGTGCTGCAGGTAGGAGCGCGCAACATGCAGAACTTCCTCATGCTCAGAGACCTCGGCCTGCAGGAAAAGCCCATCCTGCTCAAGCGGGGTATGAGTTCCACCGTGGAGGAATGGCTGATGGCGGCCGAATACATCCTCAAGGAGGGGAACAAGGACGTCATACTGTGCGAAAGAGGCATCCGGACTTTCGAGACCGGCACGCGTAATACCCTGGACATATCCGCGGTACCGGCGGTGAAGAGCTTCTCCCACCTGCCCGTTATCGTGGATCCGAGCCACGCTACCGGCGTGCGGGAGCTGGTCGTTCCCCTGTGCAAGGCCGCCCTGGCCGTGGGCGCGGACGGGGTCATGGTGGAGATGCATCCCAATCCGCGCGAGGCCTTGTGCGACGGGCCGCAGTCCTTGACCATAGAGGACTTCAAGGTAATGATGGCCGAGCTGGCCGAGCTGGCTACTTTTCTTAACAGGAAGTAGGCGGAGAAGGAAAGGATAGCGAGAGAGATGGCGGATAAGGCCGCTTACCGGCAGGTGGGTATACTGGGAACGGGGTTGATTGGAGGCTCTCTGGGGCTGGCGCTGCGCGCAGAGGACGCCGCCACAAGGGTCGTAGGCTATGACAGCGACGGGGGCATGCTGGAGGAGGCGCTGGCCATCGGCGCGGTCGCCAAGGCAGCAGGAAGCGTGGAGGAGCTCGCGTCGGAGAGCGAGCTGATATTCGTCGCCGTGCCCGTACGCGCCATCCCGTCGTTGCTCGCTCAGGCCGCGCCGGCATTGCGACCCGGTACCACGCTCAGCGATGTCGGGTCGGTCAAGGAGCGCGTTGTACTGGAAGCAGCCAGGATACTGCCGTCCGGCTGCCATTTCATAGGGGGTCATCCTCTCGCCGGATCCGAACAGAGGGGAGCCGCATTCGCCGACCCCCACCTCTTCCGCGACGCCTACTACGTGCTCACCCCCAGCGCCTATTGCGACGCCGAGGCCTACTCCCAGCTCCACGCCCTCCTCACCTCCCTGGGGGCGAGGGTGATCGCCATGGACCCACGCCAGCACGACAGGGCCGTCTCGGTCATCAGCCACCTGCCGCATATCATGGCTATGTCCCTCATGAACCTCGCCCTTGAACGCGCGGAGGAATACCCTCTGCTACGCCTCGCGGCGGGGGGATTCCGCGATATGACGCGTATCGCAGCGTCCGATGCGTTGCTGTGGCTGGACATACTCATGGAGAACCGCGAGGCGGTCGAGGAATCGCTGCGGGAATGCATGGCGGCCATGCAACGCATTGGGGCCTTGATCGACGGGGGGGACGAGGAAGAGCTCGTGCGCTGGATGGAAAACGCGAGCGTGGGCAGGCAGAACCTGGCACCGGTACTCGGGGAGTCGCTGGCGGGCTATTACAGCGTCATCCTCGCCGTTGACGATCGGCCCGGCGTTATCAGCGACGTTACCCTTACGGTGGGCGAGATGGGGATCAACATCGAGGACCTGGAGCTGGTGCACCCCCTCGAGAGCGGGCAGGGCCTGCTGAGGTTGACCATCAGCGGCGAGGATGCCGCGTCCCGTGTTGCCGGGGCGCTGCGCGAAAAAGGCTACCGTGCCAACATGAGCAAGACGCTGGGAGGGGAGTGATGGAAGCCGTCTTCAGCGCCGCGGGACCGCTGCGGGGGGAATTGGCGGTACCGGCGGATAAATCCATATCCCACCGCGCCGCTATACTGGGGGCGTTGGCCGAGGGGAGAACCGTCGCGCGGCCTTTCCTTCGCTCCGAAGACTGCATGTCCACGCTATCCTGCCTGCGCTCCATCGGGGTGGAGTGGGCACTTAGCGGAGATGATCTGACCGTAGAGGGCAGGGGGCCGCAGGGCTGGAGGCAGGCAAGCGGTGAGCTCGACGCCGGAAACTCAGCCACAACCATGCGGTTGCTGGCGGGAGCCCTGGCGGGGCGGCCTTTCACCAGCGTGATCACGGGCGACGAATCCCTGTGCAAACGTCCCATGGGCCGTATCGTGGAACCCCTGCGCCGCATGGGAGCTGAGATCACGGGGAGGGAGGACAACACCATGCCCCCCCTGACCGTCAGGGGCGGCGGTCTCACGGGTATAGAGTACCGCATGGAGGTGGACAGCGCCCAGGTGAAATCGGCCGTCCTCCTGGCGGGGCTGCAGGCCGGGGGGGAGACGAGGGTCGTGGGCGGAAGATCGTCGCGCGATCACACCGAGAGGATGCTGCTGCTCATGGGCGCGGACCTCTCGTTCGAGGGCGAGGATGCGATGACCATGCGCGCATCCCGCCTGCAGGCGCGCGAGATTGCGATACCGGGAGATATCTCCAGTGCCGCCTTCATCCTGGCGGCCGCCGTGCTCGTTCCGGGTTCGCGCCTGAAGCTGTCGGGCGTCGGCCTCAACCCCACGCGCGCCGGCTTTCTATCGGTCTTGAACACCATGGGTGCGCTGGTGATGGAGTCGAATTACAGCGAGACGGACAACGAGCCCCGCGGCGACCTGGAGGTAGGGGGAGCGCAACTGAACGGCATCGAGGTGGAGGGAAGGCATATCCCGGCCATGATCGACGAGGTCCCCCTGCTGGCCGTACTGGGATGCAGGGCCCGCGGTGAGACGGTGGTGAGGGGAGCCGGGGAGCTGCGGGTCAAGGAGAGCGACCGTATCTCGGCGGTCTGCGGTGAACTTGCAAAGATGGGGGCGGAGATAACGGAGTTACCGGACGGTTTCGTTGTGCATGGACCCGTCGGTCTGCAGGGGGCGCGCGTGGACTCCCGCGGCGACCACCGTATAGCCATGGCCCTGGCTGTAGCTGCCCTGTGCGCCGAGGGCGAGACGGTTATCGACGGTTGGGAATGCGTGAACATCTCCTTCCCGGGCTTCGAGGACACCCTCCATGACCTCACGGGTTGAGGGTCAGTAGGGCAGCTTCTCTTCCCCGTCGCCATCATGAAACGAGTAATCGTGCCGGCCTGCGCGGAATCGCTTGCCGCGGGGATAAGCGAAGCCGAGGTAACCTCGTGCCGTGAGCGCGAGGACGTATAGCGCGGATGCGGTAGCAGTGAGAATAATGGCCACCAAGACGTCCTCGAATACGATAACCAGGGGAACCAGCACCAGCAGCACGATGAGCAGCGGGTAGGATGCCCACATAACAGGCGGGAAGGGCCTGCTCGATCCGCGTCTGCTGAGGTACAAGACGAGATAAACAGTGAGCACGGCGATATCGATGCATACGAACGCGACGAGGAAAACGTATTTCCCGCTCATATGCTTGCTCCCATATAGACCCCACGATGTAAGCCAGGCGTAGCGGCTGAAGCGGTCTATTCCGCCCTGCCCGTCGTGGTCTCGGAGGAAGTGGCGATGCCCATGACGCGGTTGAAGAGGTCGAGTACCGGGATAGGGGTTATCGCCTTGGTGAGTGGGACCAGGTATACGGAGAGGGGCACCCCGATGAAGGAGCGGTTATTCTTTATACCCTGCACGATCCTGGTAGTGACGTCTTCGGCGCTGAGGAGCCTGGTCCCCTTGACCGGCCTGGCGCCCGCGAACATGCCCGTGCCCACGGTGTTGGGGCAGACATAGGTGAAGCGGATCTTGCGCAGTCCGCGCAGCTTGAACTCCTGGCGCAGGGACTCGGTGAGCCCCACCACCGCGAACTTGGTGGCGCAGTAGTCGCTGATGTAGGGGACGCCGAGGAGCCCCCCTGCCGAGGCCATGTTGACGACATGGCCCTCCTTCTTTGCGACCATGCCGGGGAGGAAGGCCTTCATGGTCCAGAAATGTGCAAGGAGATTGACCGCCACGGTACGCTCGATCGTCTCGTCTGGTTTCTCCATGAAGGGATTGGACTTGACCACGCCCGCGTTATTGACCAGTATGTCGATGGTCCCGAACTCCGCCTGCACCCTGCGCGCCAGGGCATACACCTTCTCACGATCCGAGATATCGCAGGCGTAGGAAACGATCTCGCCGTAGCGCGAGAGCTCCTCGCGTGCGACATCGAGGTCGGCCTCGCGGATATCCACGATGGCGACCCTGCAACCTTCCTGCAGGAGCAGGGCGGCGAGGGACTTTCCCATGCCCAGAGCTCCACCCGTGATGAGTACGTTCTTACTACGCATATCCTTCATTCCCGGCACCTCCCAGCGTTTTGATACGACAACCGGCATGTAAGATTATAATACCGCGCAGGTGGGATCATCGGATATGGAGACCCTTTCTTGGTGCCCCATAAGGCTCTATGATAATCCCATGGCTGATATGATTGCGACGCGTATAAAAAAGATGATCATCGCCATAGACGGGCCTGCCGGGGCCGGAAAGAGCACCGTTGCCCAGAAGCTCGCACGCCGCCTCGACCTCGGCTACCTGGATACGGGGGCGATGTACCGTGCCCTGACGCTGAAAGCCCTGCGTTCCCATGATGCCCTGGACGACGAGGACGGATTGGCATCCCTGGCATCGGCGATGGACCTGCACATGGAGTACGCGTTCCGCAGGAGGCCCCCCTTCCGCATGATCATGGACGGCGAGGACGTTACGGCAGCTATCCGTTCCCGGGAGGTATCGGCCCACGTATCGCAGGTCTCCTCCCTTCCCGGCGTGCGCAAGGAGATGGTGAAGAAGCAGCGCAGCCTTGTAGCGGCGGGGGGGATGGTCGTGGAGGGAAGGGACGTGGGGACGGTTGTCTTCCCCAAAGCGGATGTAAAAATATTCCTCACGGCATCGATGAAAGAAAGGGCGGGCAGGCGCTACCGTGAGATGAGGAAGGACGGCTATGACATCTCCCTCCAGACCATAAAGCAGGAGATGATCCGCCGCGACCACAAGGATTCGACGCGCAAGCACAATCCCCTCGTGCGCGCCCCCGACGCCAACTTGGTCGACACAACGGGTGAGAGCATCTCCCGGGTGGTGGGGAAGTTGATCTACCTCGTCAAGGAGCAGGCGGCGGCAGGTGAGGCGAGGTGACCCTACGACGTGGTCCGTTACCACCGCCACGGACCTGGAACCCACCCGGCGTCACTGAGGTACGTGAGGGCTCTCCCTCTTCCGGAAAGGTAAAGGTGGGGGACCTCGTGCTGGAAATCAACGGCAGGCCGCCCCTGGACATCCTGGATTATCTGGAAACCGGCGAGGAGAAAAGCGTTTACCTGCGGCTGCAGAGGGGTGGGAGGAAGATTACCCGCAGGGTGCGCAAAGGAGCCGGAATCCCCCTGGGCCTTGTTTTCGACCGGGCCGTCTTCGACGGGGTGCGCACGTGCATAAACGGATGTATATTCTGTTTCGTGGACCAGATGCCGCCAGGCTTGAGGGAAACGCTCTACGTTAAGGACGACGATTACCGGCTCTCCTTCTACTACGGCAACTTCATCACCCTCAACAACCTCTCGGCCGCAGACGTGGAGAGGATAAGAAGGCTGCGCCTCTCCCCGCTCTACGTCTCGCTGCATGCCACGGATCCCGTCCTGCGCTCGCGGCTCATGGGGGGAAACGCAAGCAAGGGACTCGACATATTGCACACGCTTCTGGACGAGGGCATCGTGGTCCACCTCCAGGTGGTACTCTGCCCTGGTATCAACGACGGTGAGGACCTGCGCCGTACGCTGCGGGAGGTGTTGGAGGATTACGGTGCCGCTTCCCTGGGGATTGTCCCGGTGGGCTTGACCTCCCGCACGGACGCGCTTGCCGGGGCAATACGGCCCTACGACGGCGTTTCCGCGCGCGAGGTCCTGCGCTTGGTGGAGGAATTTCAAGCGGCTGCTCTGGAGGAATATGGAAGGCGCCTCTTCTACGCCGCGGATGAATTCTACCTCCTGGCGGAGGAAGGATTTCCGGGCGAGGATGAGTACGAGGGTTATCCTCAACTGGAGAATGGAATAGGTATGGCGAGGAAATTCATCGCAGAGACCTTGGCGCTTAAAGGGGCCATGGGAAGCGAGGACCGGGCGCTGCGCGGCGTAGTGACGGGCGTGGCGGGAGAGAGGGTGCTGCATGAGGCGCTTGAAGGTGCGGGCATGGGCGGGGTGGAGGTGATCGCGGTCCACAACCGGCTCATGGGTGGAACGGTAACCGTGACCGCCCTCCTGGGCGGTGCGGATATCATAGCGACCTTGAAGAATGAGCGTCCCGTGTCGCGCTCGCTGCTCATCCCTGATAGCATGCTCAGAGACGGCCTGTTTATCGACGATATCACGCTCGCCGATGTCGAGCGGGAGACAGGATACAGGCTGATCCCGGTGGAGGTAAACGGGGCCCGTTTCGTACGGGCGCTGCATGCAGAAGAGGAAACGGGCTGATGGGCTCCAACCTGCCCATGGTGACCGTGGTGGGAAGGCCCAACGTGGGCAAATCCACCATGGTCAACCGCATAGTAGCCAGGGGCGACGCCATAGTGGAGAAGGACCCCGGCGTCACGCGCGACCGCAATTACTTCACCGCCTCATGGAGGGGAAGGGATTTCACCATCGTCGATACCGGCGGCATGGACCCCATAGCCGAGGAAAAGCTGACGCAGGCCATAGGGAAGCAGGCTATGCTGGCGGTTGAAGAGGCTGACCTGGTGCTGATGATGGTGGATGCCACGGAGGGGATAACCGCCGCCGACGAGGAGATAGCCCAGGTTCTGAGACGCAGCGGAAAAACGGTGATCCTGGCGGCAAACAAGGTCGACAACCAGCGTCAGGAGGACGAGGCGGTGGAATGGTACTCCCTGGGGATGGGCGATCCGTGGCCGGTCTCGGCCATGCACGGGCGCAATATAGGGGACCTGCTGGACGCGGTGGTGGAATGTCTGCCCGAGAGCGAGCAGCTGGAGGAGGCGGAGGAGGAGACCGTGGTGGCCATAGTGGGAAGGCCCAACGTGGGAAAGTCCACCCTCTTCAACCGCTTGCTCAAGGAGGAACGCTCCATAATCAGCGACATTCCGGGTACTACGCGGGACGCGGTGGACACGGTGGTGGAGATAGGGGAGACCGCGTACCGTTTCATCGATACCGCGGGGTGGCGCAAGCGCACCAAGATCAGGGAGGGGGTGGAGTTCTACAGCCAGGTCAGGGTATGGAAGGCCATCGACCGCGCCCAGGTGGTACTGTTGGTGATTGACGCATCACAGGGGATCACCGAACAGGACCAGAGAATAGCCGCCCGCATCAAGGACGACGGCCGCGCGTGCGCCGTGATCCTGAATAAGTGGGACGGAGTAAAGGCCGCCGGCAACGCGCAGACAGCCTACGAGAACGCCGTGGAGAGGCTCCATTTCATATCCTACGCTCCCTTTCTGCGCGTGAGCGCCCTGACGGGCCTGGGGGTGTCGCGGCTGCTGCCCGTAGTGGACCGCATCAGGCGTAAGTGGGAGTCGAGGATCCAGACGTCCCGCCTCAACGAACTGCTCCAAAGCGTTTTCTCGCAGGCGACCCCGCCTTCGCGCAGGGGCAAGCGACTGCAGATGTACTACCTCACGCAGGCGAGGACGGCCCCACCGCAGTTCGTCTTCTTCGTCAACCGCCCCGACCTTGCCAACCCGGCGTTCGAGAGGTTCCTGGAGAGGAAGATCAGGGAGAACTTCGATTTCGAGGGAACGCCCGTTCGCGTGGTGCTGCGTTCGCGGCGGGCTCTGGAAAAGCGCCGGCGCTGAGCGCGAGTTCCTGAAACCCCGGCGGCGCGAATGTGTTATATTCAACGGTACATCCCCAGGCTTTGAGGATGTTGATGGCATAAAAGGGAAAGGTGGCTCTGGATGGCAGCGAAAGCCGTGCTGTGGATAATCTCCAGCTACCTCATGGGCTCGATACCGTTCGGACTGGTGGTCTCCAGGCTGCTCTTCAAGCAGGACCTGCGCAAGCTCGGATCGGGCAATATAGGGGCCACCAACGTCATGCGCAACTTCGGCGTACAGCCCTTCATCGCGGTGATGATGCTGGACATGGCCAAGGGAGTGGCGGCGGTGGCCATAGGGAGGGCACTGGGACTGGGTCCCAACCTTTCCCTCGTCGCCGGCCTGGCTTCAATCATGGGACACAACTGGAGTGTTTTCCTCAAGTTCAAGGGAGGCAAGGGGATAGCGACCAGCGGCGGGGTCATCATCGCAGCCTACCCCTGGCAGGTAATCGTCGCCACGCTGGGGGCTTTTCTGGTCATGGTCCTCATAACGCGTATCATGTCCGTGGGTTCCATCTCCGGCGCCACGGGTTTCGTCGTCTCCACGTGCGTGATATTCCGGGGCGAGATGGGGGAATACTGGCTCTACCTCTTCGTGGCTGTGGTAGGGTTCGCCTTCGCCGTATACAAGCATCGCGAGAACATCAGGCGCCTTCTCAAGGGCGAGGAACCGAGATTGAGCCTGCCCGGCAGGAAAGGCACCGGGGAAGTGAAGACATGAAGATCGGCGTGGTCGGTGCGGGAAGCTGGGGCACGGCGATGGCCGCCCACCTGGCTCTTTCCGGTCACCAGGTCGGCATATGGGCGAGGGAGCCGGAGGTGGTCAGCGGGATAAACGTAGAGAGAAGGAACCCCCTCTTTTTAAGCGATATAGAGCTTCCAACCGGCATGGAAGCATTCGCAGAGCTCTCGCAGGCCCTGGGGGGAACGCAGGTAGTGGTGATGGCAGTCCCCTCGCGCTGGACCCGGGAAGTGGCGCACGATGTCGCGGTCTCGATACCACGAAAAGCGGTGGTGCTGAACCTGGCCAAGGGCTTTGACTACCGTACCAACAGACGCCTCTCGGAAACGATAGCGGAGGAATTGGGGCGGGAAGCGGGCGCCGGGGTGGCAGTGCTCTCCGGCCCCAATCATGCCGAGGAGGTGGCGAGGAAGGTACCAAGCGCCACCGTCATAGCGTCCGTGGATCCCGGACTATCCCGCTCCTTGCAGGCTTCCTTCAGCTCTCCCTACTTCCGTGTCTATACCAACACGGACGTTGTGGGGGTAGAGGTTGGAGGAGCCTACAAGAACGTAATCGCACTTGCGGCGGGCATGCTGGACGGATTGGGACTGGGGGACAACACCAAGGCGACCCTTATAACCCGCGGCCTGGCAGAGATGGCACGTTTCGGCAGCGCTCTGGGAGCGAACCCCATAACGTTCTCCGGACTGAGCGGTATCGGGGACCTCATAGTAACCTGCATCAGCAGGCATTCTCGCAACCGGGGCTATGGCGAGAAGTTGGGTGCGGGAGGTTCACCCGCGGCATTGCTCGAGGAATCCAGGATGGTCGTAGAGGGCGTGTTCGCAACGCGAGCGGTGATAGCCATGGCGAACGAGATAGGGGTCGAGGTCCCCATAGCCATGGGCGTTAACGCAGTCCTGGACGAAAAGGCATCGCCTGCGGACATGCTCGAGAAGCTCATGACCCGCCGCCTGAAGGGGGAGACGGAGGAGACCCTCTACCGCGACTTCCTCCTGAAGTAAGGGGTCAGTCCCTCCACATTCCACATAATCAAGCAAAGAAATCGTCCGACCATACGCATAGACGATTATGTGTAATTTTAGAAGGTTCGTGTCAATCCACCTAATTCATCAAAGCTCACGTCTGCCCTTTAGAATTGCGCAATGAAATGAATTGTGGAGGCCTGACCCCCAACGTTGAAAATGGAGGGCTGACCCCCGGCCGTACTGTCACCGTCAAAGGCTAGAATTGTACTGCTGATGAGGAGGAGAATAGTGCGGAAGATACTGTTCGGCGTCATAGTGATCGTTGCGTTGCTTCTGGCCGTGGAGGTGGGAATCACCCTCTTGAGCCAGCGCGGCATGGAGAGGGCTTTAAGCTCGCAATACGATCTCCCCCCCAGCCTCGAGGTGAGCATAAACTCCTTTCCCTACCTGGTAAGCCTGTTCAGGAATCACCTGGGCGAATTACAGCTGAGCTGGGATGGTACGTTGCAGTATATGGTGGAGGATGGCGCGGCGGAACCGCTCCCTTACGAGGGCCGCGTTAACCTCTATGACGTCGAGTTAAAAATGACCTCGTTGCTCACCGGGAAACTCGAGATAAGGGATATCTCACGCCTGAAGGCTTACATCTACCTCGATATCGAGGATCTCAACCGGGCACTGGGTATGGATGAAGATGGATTTTACACCGAGGACGATAGGCTATATGTCACCATCGGGGGGGATAAGGCTCAATATAGGATTAAGGTTAAGGACGATAATACCCTCTACATCGAACACCTTTCCGTGTATACGACTAGTGAAGGTTTACCTGCAAACGGTATATCTCAGGTCGAGACCGTGCAATTAATCGATCTTCCCATGGGCTCAAAACTCTCTTTAGCCAGCATAGACGGGATGAGGGTCGTTTTGGCGATCTCTATACCACTGTGGGAGGGTTACCTGTGATTCTCTGAAGGGCGGCTTAAAGAATAAACCCTGAAGTTAACATTGATTAAAGGCTTAGTCTAAGAGTGTAACCGTAAGGTAAAAAGATAGTAAAAAAATGGCAGAATTTTCGGGAAAACCCTTGACAACGCAACATTTAGTGGTTTATATTGCTTACAAAGCACAAGATGTAGGAATTTCTGTTTGGGGAGGGGATACAGGATGAAATGCCCCTTTTGCGGAAACCCGGACAGCAAAGTTATTGACTCGCGAAGTGCGGAAAACGGGCAGGTAATCAGGCGTAGAAGGGAATGCAAAGGCTGCAGGAAGAGGTTCACCACCTTCGAGAGATTCGAGCAGTTTCCGGTGGCGGTGATAAAGAGGAACGGAGACAAAGAGACCTACAAACGGGAGAAGATTCTGATCGGCCTGCGCAAAGCATTCGAGAAAAGGCCGGTGACCAGCCAGGAGATAGAGAACCTTGCCTACGAGATAGAAGCCGAGCTAAGGGCGGAGGGTAAACCGGAGATACCCGCAAGCCAGATAGGGCTGGCCGTACTCAGAAAACTTAAAGAGGTAGACGAAGTCGCCTATCTCAGGTTCGCCTCGGTTTACAAGGATTTCAAAGACATCACGGAGTTCCAGAGCGAGCTGGGGCAGTTGCTGGAAAAGAAGGAAGACGTATAGGCTGTCGCGCTGAAGAGAGGGGGAGAGAAGTGTCTGCTGCCAGCAATATAAGGGTCCTGAAAAGGAGGGAGAGGGCGGAAGACGCCACCGATATAGCACTACTGGTGAGCACCTCGTCCAAGGAGGAGATAAACCTCTGGGATAAGAGCAAGATCGTCAACTCTCTGGTTCTGGAAACCGATGCCAGCCAGGACCTGGCGCAGGAGATCGCGGACAGGGTAGAGGAGAGGATAATACAGGGGCGCTTGAACACCGTGACCACCTCGATAATCCGAGAACTCGTGGACCTGGAACTGCTGGAGCGCGGCCTGGGAACCATGCACAAGAGGCACTCGCACGTGGGCCTGCCCATGTACGACGTGGAGCAGATCATAACCAGCGCAAACAAGGAGAACTCCAACACGACCCACAATCCGGAGTCGATAAACCTGACCCTGGCGGAAGCCATCCTCAAGGAGTTCGCACTGCGCAACGTCTTTTCCGACGATATCGCCAGCGCCCACATGGTAGGCGACATACACCTGCACGACCTCGGCTTTATTATCCGCCCCTATTCCTACCTCGGAGATACGGTCGTGCACTGGAGGGTCAAGGGCTCGCACATTGTCTTCACTACCACCATGGAGCAGCTCTACCACCTGCTACCGGACGAGACCAGGCCCGAGCCGACGGTGCGCGTGAAGTACCCGGCCGAGATGGAGATGCTCGACCGCGGGGGTAACTGGACGGACATCAAGAGGGTGGTGAAGAAAGACCGCCTGGGGAAGGAGATGATCTTCCTGGCGACCTCCGACGGCAAGTTCTGCGTGGTAACCCACGATCATCCCGTGATCACCGCCGAGGAGATAAAACCCGCCTCCCTTGTCAGCGAGGGAGAGGAACTCGAGACCCTCGAAGTGGAGGAGGGAAAGATGCGTGGCCTGGAGGAGGTTAACATAACCCATCTCCTCGAAGCCAACGCATCCTCCTTCAAGCTGCGATTCAACGCCGAGGACGTGTTCGTCGCCCACCAGAGGCTGCAGGAGCTCGTATCCCAGGCGGCGCAGGCATCGTCGGGGGCACGGATGCGCCGCAGCCGCGAGAGGAGGAAGTGGGGATCTTCCCCCTCGGCGCGGCGGGTAAAGGTGGTCATGGCGGAGCCAGTCGACGTGCTGGACGTATATATCTACGACGTCACCACGGATAGCGGCACGCTTATCGCCAACGGCATCTATTCTCATAACTGCGGCGGGCACAGCCTTGATTACATCAAGAAGTACGGTATCTCGCTGCCCAATATCACCAGTACCTCGCGCCCCGCGAAGCACCCCGAGGTTTTGATCGGCCACATGGTCAAGATGGCCTCGACTCTGCAGTCTCACTATGCGGGCGCCATCGGCTGGGAGGCCGTAAACATGTTCTTCGCGCCGTATATGGTGGGGTTGGATCGCGCGCGCATCGGGCAGCTGGCACAGATGCTAATCTACGAGTTCAACCAGCTGGCGGGCGCCAGGGGAAGCCAGGTGGTCTTCACAGACTTCAACCTCTACTGGAATATCCCGCGGCATTTCAGGGACGCTCCGGCCATCGGGCCCGGAGGGGTGTACACCGGCAAGACCTACAAGGATTACGAGAAGGAAGCCCAGGACTTTCTAACCGCGCTCTTCGAGGTCTACCTGGAGGGAGACGCCATGGGTAAGACCTTCGTCTTTCCCAAGCCCCTGCTCCATATCAACGAGGACTTCTTCCGCACCGATGGGCACGAGGAGTTCCTGGACCTCGCATGCAAGGTTGCATCGCGGCAGGGGATCACCTATTTCGTCTTCGACCGCGGGGACGAGATCACGGTATCCCAATGCTGCAGGCTCAAATTAAAACTGAACGAGAAGGACCTGCAGGAGGTGATGACGCCGGAGAAGATGCGGTTCACGGCGCTCCAGAACATCACCATCAACCTGCCGCGCATCGCATACAAGGCGAACGGCTCCGACGAGGTCCTCCTGCACGAGCTGGAGAAAGCCATGCAGATGGTGGCCAAGGCCCACCTGCAGAAAAAGGAGTTCATCGCCAGCCTTATGGCGCAGGGCGTGGGGGGGCCGCTCTCCGTACTCTGCGATGCCAAGGACGGCGAGAAATACCTCAGAATGGACAGGCTGACCTACCTCGTAGGGCTCCTCGGCCTTAACGAGATGGTACAATACCATACCTCAAGGGAGCTCCACGAGTCACCTGAAGCCCTTAAGTTCGGCCTCAAGGTGGTGGCAAACATGAACCTGTTGTGCAAAAAGCTCTCTCAGCAATACGGCATCAACCTGGTGCTGGAGGAATCACCGGCGGAGTCCAGCGGTTACCGGCTGGCCAAACTGGATATGAAGTACTACCCCTCCCAGGCGATGGAGGTGCTCAAAGGCAGCGACGAAAGAGACGAGTTCTACTACACCAACAGCGTACACCTCAACGTGGAGGCGGATATCGATTATATCGAGAGGGTGCAGAAGCAGAGTCTCTTCCACCCCCTCATCGAGGCGGGGGCGATATGTCACGTCTGGCTGGGCGAGCATGAACCAGATCCAGAGTCCATAAAGAACTTCGTCATCAAGACTTTCCGCAATACACAATCGTCCCAGATCGCTTTCTCACCGGAGTTCACCGTATGTGAAGACTGCCGGACGACCAGTCGCGGCCTGCACGAGGAGTGCCCCAACTGCGGATCGAGCAACGTCTACGGTATAACCCGCATCGTGGGTTATTTCTCCAAGGTCACCACGTGGAACAAGGGGAAAGTGGGAGAGTTGAAGGGCCGCGTAAGGACGGGACTGAAAGGGGGTTTCGAGCGTGCAGCATCTGAAGGTATTCGTGAAGCAGGACTGTCAAAAGTGTCCAGCTGCTAAGGAGGTAGCCAGCTGTTTCCCCGCGACGGAGATATACGACGTCGAGCAGGCGGACGGCCTGGCGGAGGCGGCCTATTACAGCGTATTGTGCACGCCTTCGATAGTGGTGGTAGATGACAGTGGGAGCGAGGTCTTCGCCTGGCGTTGTACCGTGCCGTCTACCACGGATATCTCCGATCACTTGAATTAAAATGTCCTGCCTCGAGAACATGAGGGCTCTCCTGCCCACGAGTATGCTGGATTGGCCGGGTAAGCTATGTTCGGTGCTCTTCCTCGCCGGCTGTAATTTCAGGTGCCCTTACTGCCATAATCCTGAGCTGATAGAGGTGGGAGAGAACGCGGACAACATCACCTGGGACGGTCTTGCCCATTACCTGAAAGAGCGGAGAGGATGGATAGACGGGGTATCGATCACCGGGGGGGAGCCCACCATCCACGATGACCTGCCGCATCTGTGTGACGGGCTGAGGGACCTGGGCATGGCCGTGAAACTGGACACCAACGGCTCGCGGCCGCGGCTGCTGGCGGAGGTTTTGTCGCAGGGGGCGGTCGAGTTCGTGGCCATGGATCTCAAGACATCACTCGACAGGTATGCGGATGTGGTGAGAAGGCCGGTGGACCCGCTGCGTATCGGGGAGTCGATCGACACCATAATCGGCAGCGGCCTGGAGCACGAGTTCCGCTGCACGGTTGTTCCGGGACTCGTAGGTCGAGAGGATCTCGAGTCCCTTGCGGAGAGGATAGGGGGCGCGAGAATGCTGGTGCTGCAACAGTTCCGCTCGGATATAACCCTTGACCCCGCTTACACCGGCGCGCGAGGATACCCCGAGGACACGATGGTGGAATGGGCGGAGGCACTTTCGCGGTGGGTTCCTACGCAGGTGAGGGGTTTGGTCTCTACGTCGCATTGAGACAGTATTGCAGTGACGGCCGTATACGGAGGGTATTATGGAGGAGGCCACGACAGCGTCCGCGAGCGACAGGTGCGCAACCACGGCGCAGGCGGGCAGGCTGCTCTGTGTTAGCGAGACAATATACCCGCATGGATTGAATCACGGCTTGAAACCCGTCTACCGCGGCATGCATATGGTCGGGGGGGCGATGCCTTTGCCGTATGTGAGGATTGCGGGCAAGGAACATCTGGACCTGCGCACCCTCGTTCCCGCCGTCGAAAGCGCACGACACTCCTCCCGCCAGGCTTACGGCGGCTTCGAGGGTATACACATGAAGAGGGATGGGGGTAGATGACGGACGAGGAGCAGGGCAAAGCACAGGACCCCTTTGCGGAACCCAGCGAAGAACTTAGAAAGAGCGATCCCGCCGATATAGCCGAGAGGTCCGCCTTGCCGTACGAGAACGGCGTCTTCAGGCTGTCATTTATGCGCTGGGAGATCCGCATCAGTTTTCCTGAGCTCGAATTCCAGGCTCCGGAATTTCTCGCCACCTACGTTATCAAGCTCCTCGCAGTGCTTTATATGGCCAACGCCAGGGCAACGCCGCTGGCAAATCAGTGGGTACCGTACCGCGAGCTGAAGGACGGCATGTTCTACACCAAGAGTTTCGCGGACACGGTGGAGGACAGGTTGTGCCGGAGGTTCGGAGATGACTTCGAGGGCATGAGAGCAGCCTGCGAGGCACTGGGCGGCAGGGAAGTAGACCAGGGAGACCTGGGCATGGTGATCAAGACCTTCCCGCGCCTCCCGCTCCTGTTTATTATCTGGCGCGGTGATGATGAATTCCCCCCCAATGCCCGCATACTGTTCGACATATCGGCGACCGATTATCTGAACGCCTTCGAATTGCGCATGCTCTGCGGAGAGATAGTGAACCGCCTTATAAGCATAGCCGACGGCAGGCTCGAGGTCCCTCATCCTTAGTACCGCAGACGTGATGGCTGGCGTACGAATTACCAGCCCATCCCTCGTGGACCTGCACGAGTGGCTTCCGTTTTAAGTCCTGAAGGAAACGCCGTCGCTACCATACTCAAATCGCTATCGCGGGTGGAGAAGGACATCGCCTGCGAATAGTTAATATTTAAATAGATAATAGTTAACTATAAGGAGGTGGGCAACGTGGTCTCGAAGGTCGCGACCATGGTCCTCGGGCTCCTGGCGGAGGGGGAGAGGCATGGCTACGTTCTCCTGCGGGAGATGGAAGAGCGGGGCATGCGAAGGTGGACGCGAGTGAGCAAAGTCGCGGTATACAAGGCGCTGGCACGCCTGGAAGCGGAAGGATGCCTGACATCGTGGACAGAAAAGGAGGGGAACCTGCCCGAAAAACGCGTCTACGCCTTGACCTCATTAGGTCGCGATAGACTCAAGGACCTGGTGTATTCGCTGTGTGCAAGCGAGGAGCCGCTGCGCTTAGATACCCCCGTGGGGATTGCGTTCATCACGTGCCTGGGGAACGAGGCAAAGGATGCGTTGCTTGCACGCATTGCTTTCCTGGAAAGACAAGCCAGGCGGTTGCGCCGCGAAAGGGATATGCTGGAAGACATCGCGGATGGGATATTCCTGGATATCCTGGCCCACGAGCAGTCACTATACCGGGGGGAGTCGCGTTGGCTGCGTAGGATTGTTGCTAGAATAGAGGATGAGGGCCTGTCCGGGAGCAAGGTCTGAACAAGCGCAAGGGGTGTGAGGTGACGGGAGACGAGAGGTCGAAGAGGATTCTTGAAGAGGCTGAACAGTATGCCTTTGAGGTCGGATACCGCCGCTTCAACATGGACGAGCTCTCGCAGAGACTGCGCATGAGCAAGAAGACCATCTACGAGGCCTTCTCTTCCAAGGACGAGCTCTTCACGACCGCGCTCAACCGCAGGGCCGGAAAGATCCTCAAGCGCATGCAGGAGATCCTGGATCTCGATGCAGACGCCATGACCAAGCTGTATCTCATGAGCAAGCACGTGGTGGACGAGGTGTCCTATATCAAACCGTCCCTGGTCAAGGAAGTGGAGACGTTCTTCCCGGACGTTTTCAGCGTCTACGGCGATTTCTACCGCAAGATCGTAAGCGCTGTCACGAGTATCATCGAGGAGGGGGCGAGGCAGGGGGAATTCCGCTCCGATGTCAACCCCGTCGTCTTCGCCTACATGGTGCAGGGCATCGTGGATCTCTCCAGCAGCCCCTACCTGTTGATCGAGAGCGGCTTGAGCCTGGACGGGGTGTATTCGGCATTCATGAAGATCCTCATGGAGGGTATAGTAAGAAAAGAGAACAGGGGAGCAGAAGACCGTATGAGTCAAGGGGTATAATACAGCAAAGGGAGCCCATGCATCGGGCAGCCGAGGCGACGGCGGGAAATACCAATGCGAGAGGGGAATGGCGGGACAGGGAATCTATGCGGGGCGCAAGAGACCTCGCGTTCGCAGGCCCCGTAAAGAGACCGTCTACATCTTGACACCGGGGAGACGGGGATGCTTGAATAGCATAAACTAAGAAACGCCATATAGTTTTTAAGTTTCCTGGCGGTAGCAGAATTTTCTCTTCTCGATGGGGCAGAGATAGCAGCAAAATGGGTCTACACCCTTTCCGTATTGGGTATAAGAGGCGAATGCGGCTGAGCTTGCTTGAGTATCGCTGCAGGTATCGTACAAGTAAATAGAAAAGGGAGCGCAGGTGGAGAATAGGGTAGGGGAAGAAACGCGGGAATATATAGCAAAGGATAGATACGCGTCCAGCCTCGGTGCAGAGCTGACAGATATAAGGCCTGGATGGGCAATGGTCTCCATGAAGCTCAGGGAAGAGCACCTGAACTTTATGGGTATGATACATGGCGGGGTGATGTTCTCCCTGGCCGACGTGGCCTTCGGGGCGGCAGCGAATTCCTTCGGGAGCAGAGCGATGGCGTTATCGGTGGGAATAGACTTCCTGGCAGCTCCTAAAACAGTCGGAGATATGACGGCCGAGGTCGAGCTGGTACAACGTGCGGGCAAGATGGGTTTCTACCGCATGAAGGTGACGGACGCGGAGGGGGTTATCGTAGCCCAGTGCCATGGCTGGGCTTACCATACGGGTAAACCATTGCTGAGCAAGGGGTAGATCGGCATGTAGGCTTTCGGTGAGGAGGGGTGTTTATGTCTCTTGAGGGCAAGGTAGCGCTGGTGACCGGTGGTTCGGGAGGATTGGGCAGGGTACACGGCCTGGTGCTGGCAGAGCACGGTGCTGACGTGGCGCTGGTTTATAACCGCAACGAGGCCAAGGCCCAGGACGTGGTCAAGGAGATAGAGGCCAAGGGCCGCAAGGCGATTGCGGTCAAGATGGATCTCTCCGACGAGTCTTCTATCAATGAAGGCGTGGAAAGAGTTGCGCGCGAGCTGGATAGCGTGGATATCCTGGTCAATAACGCCGCTACCGGCATCGTGCGCGCCATCACCGTTACCGACATGAGCAAGGAGGATTGGGACAACGACGTGGCCGTAAACCTCAGCGCGCCCTTCCTGCTCATCAAGGCCGTATTCCCGGGTATGGCCGAGAAAGCCTGGGGGCGCATCATAAACGTCTCCTCGGTAACGGGCACCATGGGTGGATTCGGCCAGTGCAGTTACGCCGCCACCAAGGCCGGCTTGATAGGGCTTACAAAGACGGTTGCCCTTGAGGGCGCGCGCAAGAACATCACCTGCAACGCCGTGGTGCTGGGAGTATTCGATGCGGGAAGTTTTTACGATGTGGCCGAGCCCTTCCGCGAACGCATTATAAAGAGGGTCGCGATACGCCGTTCCGGGGACCCAAGGGAGCTGTCGGAGGTCATCGCCTTTCTTGCCTCCGAGGAGGCCAGCTTCGTAACCGGTGAAACCGTAGAGGTCAGCGGCGGGATAAGCCTGTTCACGTTCTAACGGCATGATCGCAGCGACAGAGGAGTCCGATGGGGGCGGGATGGATCAACGCATCCTCTTTCCGGCGGCGGTGAAGTAATTCGTACACAAAACGGAGGTAGATATGGGATTCAGTTTGACGTCCGAGCAGGAGGCGCTGCGCAAGGAGATACGTAGACTGGCGGAGGAGAAGGTCGCACCGCGTGCGGCGGATATCGACCGCAGTGGAGAATACCCCTGGGATATACAGAAAATGCTGGCCTCCCAGGGCCTGCTCGGCTACGCCATCCCCGAGGAATATGGGGGATCGGGAGCGGATCTTCTCTCCTGCTGCATAGTAGGCGAAGAACTGGCGCGTATATGCGCCACCACCTCCCTTATATTCGTGGTGCAGAAGCTGGCGGTTTACCCCATCGTCATAGCCGGCTCGGAGGAGACGAAGCAGAAGTATCTGCCCGCCGCGGCCAGGGGCGAGGAACTGGCGGCGTTCTGCCTCACGGAGCGCGACTCCGGTTCCGACGCCGGTGCCACCAAGACCGTGGCCCGCCGGGACGGTGACGAGTACGTCATATCCGGGGAGAAGTGTTTCATCACCAACGGGGGGTTGGCGAAGATCCACTCCGTTTTCTGCATGACCGACCCGGAGAAGGGATACAGGGGCATAAGCGCCTTCTGCGTGGGGGACGTGGAAGGCCTTTCCGCAGGCAAGACGGAGGACAAGATGGGCCTGCGCGCCGCCCAGGTCACGGAGCTTGTATTCGACGATTGCCGTGTCCCCGCAGAGAACCGCCTGGGGGAAGAGGGCAGCGGATTCGTGACCGCCATGAAGACCCTCGACAACTCGCGGCCACTGGTGGGCGCGCAGGCTTTGGGAATAGCCCAGGGCGCCCTGGAGTGCGCCGTAGCATGGGCGCGGGATCGCCAGGCCTTCGGGAAGCCCATAGGACTGATGCAGGGAGTGGGTTTCATGCTGGCGGACATGGCAACCGAGGTGGAATCCTCTCGACTGCTGGTGTACAAGGCCGCCGGCATGGCGGACAGCAAGGATCCCAACCTCTCGATCTTCTCGGCCATGTCCAAGATGAAGGCATCGGATACGGCCATGCGGGTAACCACCGATGCCATCCAGGTGATGGGGGGGTATGGTTATATGAAGGACCATCCGGTGGAGCGCATGATGCGCGACGCCAAGATCACCCAGATATACGAGGGCACCAACCAGATACAGAGGCTGGTGATCTCGCGGGCATTGCTGAAGGGATAGCGGGCGGGAGAGCGGATCAGATTCGATATGAGGGGTTGATGAAGATGGCTGACAGTGATGAGATCAGGCAAGGATTGGAGGACTGGAGAAAGGAGAAGGAGGGCTGGGAGGAGCACAAGGCGGAGTTCAAGAGCGATGCGGGAATCCCGGTCAAGGATCTCTATACGCCTCTCGATACCTCCGACATCGATTACCTCGCAGATATCGGTTTTCCCGGGAAGCCGCCCTATACGCGTGGCGTGTACCCCACCATGTACCGGGGAAGGCACTGGACCATACGTATGTTCAGCGGACATGGAACGCCGGAGGAGACCAACGATCGCTGGAGGATGCTGTACGAGGAGGGAGAGACCGGGTTCTCGGCCGCCGTCGACTCCCTGACCTTCTCGGGAGTCGATCCCGATCAGGAAGTCCACGGTGCGGCCCACGAGGTGGGCAAGGAGGGGGTGCCCCTCTACTCCATCCGCGGGGTGGAGGCACTGGTCGAGGACCTGCCCATAGACAAGATGAGCGTAGCCCTGGTAGTGGAGCCCATGACCTCGGCCGCTATCACCTCCATGTACTTCAACGTGGCCAGGGAGCGTGGGATGCGCAAGGAACAGCTGGCCGGGACCACCCAGAACGATATCCTCACCATGACCATAGGATATATCCCGTGGGGCTCGCTCAAGCCGGCCGACCTGTTGAAGCTAGCCTGTGACCTCATCGAGTACTGCACCGCCATGGGCGAAGCGCCGCGCTGGAACCCCATCAACTTCACCACCTACAACTACCGCGAGGGCGGCATCGATGCCGTGCAGGAGATCGGCATGGGCCTCGCCAATGCCGTCGCCCACATCGAGGAACTGCTGAGGCGAGGATGGAAGATCGACGACTTCGTGCACCGCCTTGCCTTCCACCTCTCGGCCCACCGCGATTTCTTCGAGGAGGTAGCCAAGTACCGAGCCGCCCGCAAGCTCTGGTACCGGCTGATGAAGGAACGCTACCATCCCGAAAACCCCGACGCCTACCGCTTCCGCTTCCACGTGCAGACCGCGGGATGCTCCCTCACCGCACAGCAGCCCATGGTGAACATAATTCGCACCGCCTACCAGGCGCTGGAGGCCGTGCTGGGGGGTACGCAATCCCTGCACACCAACTCCTACGACGAGGCCATATGCCTGCCCTCGGAGGAGTCGGTGCGCCTGGCGGTGCGCACACAGGAACTCATCCAGGAGGAGACCGGGGCGGCGAACGTCGTCGATCCCCTGGCGGGATCCTATTACGTGGAGTCGCTCACGCGTGAGCTGGAGGAGCGCATCTGGGATTATTTCATGCGCATCGAGGAGATGGGTGGAGTGGTCGAGGCCCTGAACACGGGCTGGCTCTTCAACGAGATGAGCAAGGCTTTCAACAAGCGCCGCCGCGACCAGGAGAGCGGCGAAGAGCGCATAATCGGCGTCAACTGCTACGTCATGGAGGGCGAGGAGGCGACCCCGCCCTTCCGCACCAATCCCCGTGCTGCCGAGATCGAGAAAGACCGCCTGAAGAAGCTGCGGCAGGATAGGGACGAGTCGAAGGTAGCCGGCCTCCTCGACCAGCTGCGGGAGGTTTGCGAGAAGAGGGAGAACGTCCTGCCGGTGGTGAGCGAGCTCACCATGGCCGGGGCTAGCCTGGGAGAGATAACCGGTGTCTACCGGGAGGTCTGGGGCATCTGGCAGCTGCCATTCGTGGCTTGAGAGGGGAGGGGTGAGATGGAGAAGAAGATAAGGGTGCTTCTCTTCAAGCCGGGCCTTGACGGGCACTGGCGGGGGATAATGACCGTCTCCAAGGCGCTCTCGGAGGCGGGCATGGAGACCATATTCTTCGGTTTCAAGACCGTAGCCGGAGTGGTGGAGGCGGCCATACAGGAGGACGTCGACGTCATAGGCTTCTCGGTCCACTCAGGTGCTCACCTGGAATGGAGCCGGGAACTGGTCGAGGAGCTGGAGGCGCAGGGAGCGCGCGATGATTTCCTTCTCCTGGTCGGAGGGGTCTTTCCGGAACAGGACCACGTGGAGTTGAAGGAGATCGGCATGGACGGCGTCTTCGGCCCCGGAACGTTGACCGAAGATATCGTCGCTTTCATAGAGGAAAGAACGGGAAGCATCAAGATCGATTGAACAGCGTTATAAAGACACCTGCGGGCGGCTGGAGCGTCATGATGACGGCTCATGGGACAGTTGACCGCCCGGTCCCGGTACTGACTTAAGGAGGTCGGGTGATGACAGGAAAGAGAAAGTTGGGCAGGGGAGTGGCCATCGTCGGAGCGGGTATGTCGAATTTCGGGATGTTCCCTGACAAGGACTCCAAGGACGTCTTCGCCGAGGCCTACAGCGAGATGCTCGCGAACGTGGACAAGGGGATCGACCCGGCGGACATACAAGCCGCATGGATCGGCAATTTCAGCAACGATTTCTTCGTTCACCAGGCGCATTGGGGCCCCATCATCGCGGACCTGGCCGGGCTGGCGCCCAAGGCGGTGACGAGGACGGAGGGCGCCTGCGCCTCCAGCACCCTGGCCATGAGGGACGGACTCATGGCCATCGCATCGGGCATGTACGATATCGTGCTGGCCGGAGGGGTCGAGGAGATGTCCAAATGCACTACCGAGGAGGTCACCGAGGGGCTGGCCCTGGCAACATCACCCTACGAGGGAGAGGCCGGTTACACCTTCCCCGGCGTCTTCGGGGCCCTGGCCACCGCCTACTTCCATAAATACGGAGCGGGCCGGGAAGACCTCATGAACATCACCATCAAGAGCCACAGTAACGCCCCCCTGAACCCCAAAGCGCAGTTCAAGCAGACCATAGCCGACCTCATGCAGGCCAAGAAGGCGCGCGCGGAGAAGAAGGGGCAGCCCGTACCCGAATGGGCCGACGAGAAGGAGGCCCTCTGGGACCCCTCCTTCAACCCGCCGGTGGCCTGGCCCATGCACCTCTACGACTGCTGCCCCATAAGCGACGGGGCGAGCTGCATACTCCTGGTGGCCGAGGAGTTAGCCAAGAATTTCACCGACGATCCCATCTACGTAGTGGGATTCGGGCAGGGGAGCGGCAGGGGCCTTCACGCCTGCCCCAGCCTAACTTCCTTCGAGGCCAACAAGAACGCCGCCGCCGAGGCCTACGGCACCTCGGGGCTCACCGCAAAGGACATACAATTCGCCGAGGTGCACGACTGCTTCAGTATCGCCGAGATGATCCACATCGAGGACCTGGGATTCTTCGAGGAGGGGAAGGCTTTCAAGGCCGTAGCGGAGGGCGAGACGAGGCGCGACGGGCGCATGCCCATCAACACCTCGGGAGGCCTCAAGTGCAAGGGGCATCCCGTCGGCGCCACGGGAACGGCCCAGATGTTCGAGATATGGAAGCAGTTGCGGGGCGAGGCGGGCGAGCGGCAGATCCCCGGCAGGGACCTATACATCGGCGCGACCCAGAACCTGGGCGGCACCGGGGGCACCTGCACCTTCACCATATTCGAAAGGAGATAGAGCCATGGAAGACCGGCCTTTCAGCGACATCACATACCGCCAGTTCCTGGACGAGGACAAGTTCATGGGCTCGAAATGCGTGAAATGCGGGCAGCTCTACGTTCCACCGCGACATTTCTGCCTCTCCTGCTTCGGCGAGGACATGGAGTGGCACGAGATGGTGGGTGAAGGGGAACTTGCCGCTTTCACCTGCATATTCGTTGCTCCACCCCACATGGTCGCCCAGGGCTACGATCGCAAAAACCCTTACTGCACCGGGGTGGTGACCCTCAAGGAAGGCCCCAGGATGGTTGCCCGCATAGAGGGCGTAGAGGCCTCGAACCCCGATTCCATCAAGATAGGGACCCCCATGAAGGCGGAGTTCGTGCACAGCGGAGAGGGGGACGAAGCCACGACCTACCTGGCCTTCAGGCCGAGTTAAGCGCCGCGGGATATCCCACAAGCGCGAAGCGGAAAGGGCGGGTTCCCTGACGCAGGGCGGGGGAAAACCGCTTACGCACAGGCAGCGGCCACCGGGACGTTCACCTGGTCTTTGCGTTCAAGGTGAGGGTTCCTCTGTCGTTGTAATCATAGCTCAGGTCGGAGCCCTTGCCGCTGAAGAGCTCGAAAATCCCCTGCAGCAACCCCACCACCAACAGGTGGGGCAGGGCGTTTTCCACCGTCGCCTGGATACCGCCCTCGGAGATATCGAAAGAGACTACGTTGCCCATCCCCCGCAGGGCCAGCTGGCGCACGAGGTAATCGGGATGCTGCTGCACCTCCTCCAGGTGCAGGGTCTCTACGACGTAGATGCGCTGGGCCTCTATAATGGTCCTGGATATCTCCTCGCCCAGTTCGGCCTCGAGTTCACGAAAAACGGACTCGATGCCCTCCGAGCCGAGGATGGCCATCCTCCTCCCCGTGTTATCGTCGGTGATGGTGCCGGCCTCCAGGTCCCAGGTATAGTCCTTGAACTCCAGGGGTATGCCGCACTTGGGGCAGCGGTCGTAGGCTATATCGCCCGGTGTGGGCATCAGCACCTTGCGCTCGAGGCGGGTCGCGATCTCCTCCTCGAGCTCTTCGCCGGGCACTACGGTAATTACCGTCCCGCCGTCTTTCTCCTCGAACTCCAGCCCGGCCGGGATGCCCTCCACCAGGTTGAAGACGGCGGCTATATCGCCGCTGAAAAGGGTGCGTGAATATATATTGCGCCCGAAGACCTTGATGAACTCGCCGGCCTTTAAATCCAGGAGCTCGTAATGGCCGTAGCCCAGCATGGCGCCACGGGCCGAGATGGTCTCGTATACCCTGCGTCGCAGCAGTGCCTTGACGATCAACAGTTTTATCCCCGAGAACATCCCCTGCAGGTAATTGTAGGTAGATTTGCGTTTGCCCTCGATGACGATGCGGTCTATAAGTACGCCGACCAGTTGCTCGAGATTGGCGAGCATGCGGTTCATGCCCTCGGCCTCGTAGAAGAGCACGCGGTGGTCCGGGTTCTTCGTCTGGGTGATGGTGCCGTCGGAGTTCCAGGTATTCTCCTTGGAGAACTCCTTCGGGACGCCGCAATAAGGACAGACCTTGGTACCAGCCATATCATATCCCCCTTTACAATAGATAATGGCAACCCCTGGCGTCCTGAATCTCCAAGAACGAGTATACAGGTTACCTTTGAGTAAGAAAAATTGTAACCGGTGCCATAATATACATTATTACACTGTATGTATGTTGTAACTTTGGGGGCTATCTTGCCGGCATATATAGGGGTTTTATGTGGCGCATCAAGGATTTCGTATATCATGCCAGATCATGTCGGATCTGTCTGCCAGCCTGGCTCTTAGGGGCGAGGGACGGAGCGACAGCCTCGTCAGGTAAAAAGACGTATGAAAGTAGTAGCGGCGCTTGGATCAGCAAGCGGTAGGGTCAACCCGATGCGGAAGAGGTCTTGTCAGTTCTGACGGGACCTCCAGGGGCAGCGTAAGCGGGGGAAGTGATCTCATGTCGGATAGATGCCGGGGCGTTCATATATAGTCCTGGGAGGCCGCTACGCATCAGTACCGCCGATAATATATCTTATGTAAAGTAGATATCTTCTCATATCGCTTTTCCGTAAACCCGTCATGTCCCCCACCTCTTACACCCACCCTTCGTGAGGCCAAGCGAAAAGGGCCCGAATAAATCGGGCCCCCAATACTCACCCCTGTTGTTGCCGCTCAAACCTCGAAATCCTGGGCCTGGTCACGCAGCTCACGCCGCAGGATCTTTCCGGCTCCACTGGCCGGCAGGGCCTCGACTATCCTGATCAGCCTTATCTTTTTATAGGCGGCAAGCTTGCCGTTCGTGTATTCCAGCAGTTCCTCCTCGGAGACGCTGCCCCCCGGGACCAACTCGACGAAGGCGATGGGGATATCGCCCTTGTTCTCGTCGTACTTACCCACCACCGCGGACTGGGCGACCATGGGGTGTTCGTTGATGACGTCCTCGAGATCGCGGGGATAGACGTTGTAGCCCTTGTAGATGAGCATGTCCTTCTTGCGGTCGACGATGTAGATATATCCGTCCTCGTCGTATTTACCGATATCGCCGGTGTAGAGCCAGCCGTCCTTGAGCACCTGTGCCGTCTCCTCGGGCTTGTTCCAGTAGCCCTGCATGACCTGGGGGCCCTTGATGCAGATCTCCCCTATCTCCCCTACCGGCATCTCCTCCTTCCCCTCCTCGGCCTCCATTATCTTTATCTCCGTGTCCTGCATGGGCAGGCCGACGGAGCCGAGGCGGAATCCCTCGCGGGTGGGAGGATTGGCGCAGCACCCCATGGTGCACTCCGAGAGGCCGTAGGCCTCGCAGATCACCCCTGGTATCTTATCCGTCAGGGTCTCTAGGAGATGGTGGGGTATGGGGGCCGCCCCGGAGGCGACCATGCGGATATCCGACATGTCGATCTCCTCGAAGAGCGGGTTCTCCACCAGGGGTATGAAGAGCTGCGGGGCGCCCCCGAATACCGTTGCGCGATACTTGTTGATCGCCTGCAGGTACTCGGTGGGGTCGAAACGCGGGAACACCACCAGGGTGTTTCCGCCCAGGAGCTGCATGGATAGATAGCCGATGGCCCCCATGGCATGGAACCAGGGCACGACGATAAGGGAGATCTCCGCCCCTTGCCCGATGGCGTGGTCCTCATCCCGGTCGCCCTCCATGCGCTTGAGCTTGAACATCCCTTCCTCGTAGAGGATGTCTCCCCCCCCGAACCAGTAGGCGAACTGGCAGCAGTTCGCCACGCCGTTGAAGTGGGTGACCATGACCCCCTTCGGGGTCCCGGTCGTGCCGCCGGTATAGGCGATGTGGGCCAGGTCCTCCCTGGCGTTGAACTCCAGCTGAGGAGGCTCCGCCGGGTAGTCTGTGACGAGGGTAACGAAATCTATGGTCCCCTCGGGCACCGGCTGCTTCTGCAGCATCTTCACCGGCGCAGACAGGGGCGGGTAACAGTCCGCCAGGCTTACGATGACGGTCCTCTTTACCGGCGTATTCGGTATGACCTGCTGTGGCGCGCCGAAGAGCATGTCCAGCCCGATGAAGGTCTCCACCCCGGCGTCGTTGAGCTGGAAATCTATCTCCCTCTCCGCCAGCAGTGGGCTCAGGGGCACGAAGATGGCCCCGGCCTTGAGCAACCCGTAATAAGCGATGGCGAACTGCGGGCAGTTAGGAAGATGGATGCCCACCCGGTCCCCTTTCTTCACCCCCATGGCGGCCAGGGCGGTCGCAAAACGGTCGGACAGGGTGTCCAGCTCCTGGAAGGTTATCTCCATCCCCCCGAAGATAATGGCGTTACGCCATGGCCACTGCAGGGTTGCGGAGCGCAGCATCTGTTGAATGGGTACCTCCGGGTAGGACAGGTTTTTGTAGACTCCCTTCGGCCAGCACTTGAAGTTTTTTTCCATCTTCTCCCTCCCCTTTGATGACTGAACCAGACTTTCGAGACCCTACTATGCTTGACTGGCGGTATCGACGCCGCCGTTAAGGAGCGGTTTCAGCGAAGCTAAAAGCTGCTGCAGGTGTGGTTCGTGAGCTGCGATCCCTGTTCCCTCTACCCCGCCACTCACGCTCGCGTTCCTTTGTGCCCGTACTGCTATGAGCGAACAAATTAAATAATAACCCATACCGCCCGGCCCTTTCCACCCGTACCTGACGGTAAGGGTGGATGATCGTCATGCGCGAATCTCAAGGGCCTCAGGCGCGCTTCTCCCGCTGATCGCATGGCCGGCGGCACCGCATAGGCGGTCATGGTAGATATTGACCGCGAGTAAAGGTTTTGCCTTAAGCAATACTACCAAAATAGGCATTTTCTCGTAAAACAGCAGGTTCTCTAATACTAAAGGTCGATACCAAGTAAACGGATTATAGCCGACAATATGTATAGGACTTTTAAAGTCCAACGCCCCACCCGGAAAGCAGCTGGCCCCTCAGGTCAGCTGCTTCCAATTGGCCCTCCTTTATGAGTTGCTGCAAGGGAGCCAAAAACGCTGTCTCATGACATCAGAGTAATGAGCACTTTCTCTCCATATGAAGGGAAGGGATTCATGGCGGACTGGGAGCATGTATGAGATGCTGCGACAGGCTTAGGACCTATTTATGGTTGCTGCAGCACCGATGAGCTCGCCTTTCTCCCTGAACAGCGGGAAAACATTGACCAATACGGTTTGTGTCGCGGGATCGTCGTATACGGGCTGTGTATACTGGAATCCCCGTCTATCCCGGAAACAACCCTGGAAGCCCTGGGCCAGTTGTTGCCCCCTGCTATCCAGGCTGCGCAGCATCTCAATGGCGCTGTGCCCCATGAGGTCTTTATGCTCGATTCCCAGAAAGCGCTCCGCCTCCTGGTTGACGATCATCACCGCGCCTCTTTCATCGAGCACCATAACACCCATGCGCGCCTCGTTGATAAAACTCTCCAGGTAGCCCTGGGTCTTCTTGGTGGTATCGAGCGCTCGCCTGGTGAGGTTATAGAGCTTGGCGTTGGTGAGTGAGTTGCCCAGGACCTCTGATACGGCTTGCAACAGGGTCTTCTCCTCCTCCGTGTAGGAGCCCTTGGTGGTCCCGGCCACCATCACCCCCATCACCCTGTTCCCTGCCTTGACCGGCAGAGCATAGCGCACCATGCCGGACCGTTGTGAAGCTCCTTCGCCGCCCTTATCTTCGATCGCCTCGCCCGACTGGGCGACCATGCCGACTATCCCCTCCCCTACCCCGAAGGCGGGCAGTTCCTGCAGGGGCGTATCGGTGCCATAGCGTGCACGGGGCTCGAGGCGCCCCGTATCCTCGTCCAGGATGTAGATGGTTCCCAGCGAGGAGGTAAGGGGCATGACCGCCTCGAGGGAGGCTTCGAGAAGCCCCTGGGCATCCAGGTTGGCATTGGCGCTGGACTGGATTTCGTTCAGTACCGAAAGCAGCATATTCGATTTCTGCAACCGGTCAACCATGCTCTCCAGCCTCTTGTTGTAGTCGGCGGTACGCGTGAAGATATAAGCCACGAAGAGGATCAAGCCCATAACCAGGGCGACGTCGAATATGATCTTGAAGGTGGTGCTGCCGAAGAAGTCTGAAAACCGGTCCACGTTCTGTACCAGCACCAGGAAAAGTATCACTACGGCCATGAGGATCAGCAGGATGAGCGAGAAAATACTCACCGGCTTGCGATCCGTTTCCATTCTTCCCCTGTCCATGTCTTTTATTTCCTCCTTATGACCTGCCGCCGCCGCAATCCATAACCGCCTCTATCTCGGATGAGTCCAACGGCTTGCTCTCCAGGAAGGCTTTAAGCTCGGGATAGGAGTCGGTTATTACTCCATCCACGCCGGCGGCAAGGGTCTCGCGTAAGAGGGCGGCCGAATTAACCGTCCAGGTTATCACGCTCATGCCGGCTTCATGTGCCGCTGCCACCAGGCCTTCGCTCAAGATGAAACTGGCTGGGAGGATGGTGCAGGCACCAGAGCGAGCGGCCTGGGCCAGTATGCGTTCGATAGAAAGCTCGTATTGGGCAAGCAAGCCCAGATCGACCTTGCTGCCCTCGCCCCTAAAAGCGCCCAGGAAGTCCTCGTCGAACGAGCTCACCAGGATGGGAAAGGAAGGTCTGGCATCGGCGAGGACCGTGCTAAGAATACCGGGATTGCACCTTTTCACCTCGAGGTTCATCGCGCATCGGTCGCCCGCCAGGTCGAGATATTCCCGCAGGGTGGGGATATCCGGAGCCTTATCCCGTATCTCTTCCAGAGACATGCGGCCCAGGAGATGGATGCCCAGGAATGGTCCGTGATGGATGACGGGAACGCTATCGCTGGACATGCGTACGTCGGTCTCTATCATCTCCACCCCGAAGTCGAGGGCACCCTGCAATGACTGCAGCGTGTTCTCCTGGCCAAAGCCCTTGCCTCCCCTGTGGCTGATCAGGGTCAGCTCCCTGCTCTCGATGTTGCCGTCGTCGCATACCCGTATAAACATTACTTCACCTCTGCTCTGTAGTTCGGCATCGGGCGGTCTTCTACTTAACAACTATTGGGATTGGGCAGATATTCCCGATCGAAGGCCTATATGCTTTCATGCCTCCGGCACGACCACGATTTGCGCCGCTCAGGTGCGAAGGTGACCGGAATACGAGTAGTCTCAGCTATGCTTATGTGCATACGGTATCAGCGCAGGCAGATTATATTCCGGGCGAAGAAGCCCTCGCCGGGTTCCACCTTCTCCAGGTACCAGTGGGAGACGAGGTATAGAAGGAGCAGGAAGACCGGGCAGACAACACAGATGATGAAGCCTGAAGGGGTGCGCAGATAGTTCAGGAAGAGGCCCGCATGGGGCAGGACAACGCTCACCTTGCCCGCTAACCTGTTCGCGGGCGTCAGGTAAGGATCGGGGTGGGCGTTTGCATCGCCCTTGGTCTCTATAACCAGACCCGAATCCTCGTTCTCCATGCTGACGATGCGATGTATAATGATCTGCCCGCCGATCTCTGGGTCCTCGAATGCGACCACGTCCCCTATCTCCAGATGATCAGCGTCGACGTCGGTTATGATCACGGCATCGTCATCTTTGATGGCCGGGTTCATTGAATCCCCTTCGACTACGTTGAGGGGAGAGAAAAGTGCCTGGGCGATGATGACGAAATTCGCGGCGATAGCGAAAACGATGAGCAGGATAACGCCCGTAACAAGAAACCTTGACATGGATCGGTCGAGAGAACGCATGCTTGTCTCCTCCATTCCTCCAACCTTTGCGCGGGCTGCATGTGCGTATATTGTGGTGAGCTGTTATTTGAAGGCGGCGCGCTCTCGAGCCTTTGTCGCGCGTAACAGAAAGTCCTCTACCATATTCGGCTGGGAAACCAGATCACTGAAGCAAAAGCATGAATGCGCAGATAAGCAGCCGTTCTCTTCCCTTGCTTCTATGGTAGAGGACCTCGTGTCGTCCCGTTACGCGTTATTATCTCCGGCCTTGGCATTCAGGTCTGTTATGAGGGTATCGACATCTATGCCATGGGCCATGGCACCCTGCTCGATATTCTCGAATCGGGCAACGGCGCACCCTATGCAATGGAGGCCGTGCTCCAGGAAAACCCTGATCGTCTCCGGATTGTTTTCGACCACTTCCTGTATGGTCATGTCCTTTGTGATAGCCATGTTATCACCTCCCTCTACAACGCTTATATTTATGTAGTTTAAGCTCTAACGCAGTTCAAGGCCAGGTTTTTTTACCTTCCGCGTATGAGCCAGCTCAGGCCTCTTCCTGCAGTTGTAGATGTAGGTCGAGAAGATCGTCCCATGTCAATGGTGGATCCTCCCCGGCTTCCTTGCAGTCAATGGGAGGTACCAGGATGATTGGCTCGCAACCGTTCATGCGCATGAAGTCGATGAAGCGGCTGTCGGCCGGATATGCCTGCGCCATGTCGCAGGTGGAGCATATGAAGCTGTAGTAGGTACCCTCACCGTCCCCGTGTTCGACCAGGAGAATATCTTCGAGGGAAAGGGCGACTTCTCCGCATTTCCAGCAGCGAGATTTTACCCGTACCATCACTCCTCCTTTTACAGTATATAATATATTTACTGTATTAATATACTTTGCTATAATAAGTAAGTCAAGTAGGATTAGTCGGGATAGACATGAGGGCTTACAGCGAGCATATAGCAAGGGTGTCTACGGCCCTCGCGGACCCTACGCGGCGCGAGATAATGGAGTATGTCACCTACTCTGATTCCCCACTATCGGTGCGAGAAGTGGCGGAATATTTTGGCTTGCACGCTAACGCAGCGAGGCTTCACCTCGATAAGCTGGTAAAGGGAGGGCTGCTGCAAGTGATCCGCCGTCGCGGTGAGCGGGGCGGGCGGCCGGCGAATCTCTACGGCGCAAGCGAAGTGGATTGGGAATTCAACCTTCCGCCACGTAAATACAAGCTGCTAGCGCAGATCCTGGCGAGGGGCGTCTCCGGCCCGGAGAAAGGGGTCATATCCCGCATAGGGCAGGAAGCTTTCAAGTGCGGCCGGGAGGAAGCCGTAAGCAGCTCCTCACCCCTTGCTTACCTGCCGTACGGTGCAGGTCTAGAGTCCGTAAGCGTAGCCTGGATGGAGGAGATCGAGCGGAGGGGCCACAAGGCCGATATCGCAGAATGCGGAAAGGAGCGCATGGAGGCCACCTTCCTCACCTGTCCCTTTGGCGGGTTCTCAAGCAGCCACCCCGGCCTGATATGCGAGATACACCGCTGCCTCGAGGAGGGCTACCTGAGCCTTGCGGGTGGATACGGCCTGAAGGCAACGGATCGAAGGTGCACTTTCATCCTGCATCCATGCCCTGAACGTGAGGCGTGAGCGGCGAAGCATCGAAGTGGCGGGGCTGCGGGATCAATCCAGCTTGATGTTGTATTTGAAGAGCAGATGCTGGTAATCCTTGCGGTAGAATATCTTGCATTTTACCTCGGGGTAGAGTTCCTTCAAGCGCCTGATCTTGCGGTTCTTCTTGGTCACCAGTTTCTGGTTCAAAGTTGTAATCTCTATGAACAGGTCGTACTCGGGAAGATAGAAATCGGGCGTGAACTTGGAGACAGCGTTACCCTTTTTGTCCCACTCGATATCGAAGCTGAGCGGTTCGTAGAACCACTTGATGTCGTAGAAATCTAGCAAGCGGGCGAATTCCTGCTCGCTACGGTGTGCGAAGCGCACTTCGTTCCACCGTTTGAACTCCTTGCCCTCAACAAGGGACCCGCCACCTGCAGCCGTAATACTCACCCCGCGTCGCCGATACTCAAACACCCCTCGGTATCAATATCTCGAACTCCGTCCACTGTACCCCGTCCAGGCCTATGCTCCGTGCCGCACCGAAGGAGAGATCAAGCACCCGGCCTGGCACAAAGGGGCCGCGGTCGTTGACCTGTACTATCGTCTGCCTGCCCTGGAATGTGACCAGAAGCCAGGTGCCAAAGGGCAGGGTGCGGTGGGCGCAAGTGAAATCGTGCATGTTAAAGACGACCCCGCTGGCAGTGGGCGAACCGTGGAATTCCGCTCCGTAAGACGTTGTATACCCGGAATAGACTATTCCCGTACGCTCGAAATCCGAGAATGGAGGCTGCGATGGAATACGATGGAGTAATTCTCCCGGCTCCGGAACATTCCATTCAACTGGATCGGGAGCGGGCTGGGCATATTCTCCGCCTCCGCTCAGCGCACGCAGGCTTGCATTGACGTCGCTCAACCTCGCCTCCAACTCCCCTATCCTCTGCAGGGTCAGCTCGCTGTCGAGTGCTTCGGATATGCGCTGGCTCTTTGCTTTCTTGTCCCTGAGGTCCCGTTCTCGCAGCTCGAGCTGTGCCAGCTTGGATTTCAGCCGCTCGAGGGTGTCCACCTCGGACTGGAGAATGCGCTCAAAATAGGCTCTATCTTCCCAGATCTCCTCGAAACCCCTTGCATCGAGCAAGACCTCGAGCTCGCTGACATCACCACGTTTATACATGGTGCGCAGGGATTCATCGTATGCTTCCCGGCACTCCGCCAGTTCCGACCTTATCTCCTCCACCTCGCTTTCAGCGCAAGCGATGTCCATATCCAGTGGCGCGAGCTCGGCTAAGAGGGTATCACGCTCGCTTTGAGCAGCGCGCTGGCGCGCTTTGAGCTCGAGGATTTCATAGGTAAGGCGGTCCGCCTCGGCCTCAAGGGAATCCCTGTCGCCTGCGGCATTCGCGGGTGCTGCAGGGTACAGCAAGGCCAGAGCCGCCAGGGAAACGGCGATTACCAGCAGGCAGTTTCTGTTTGTCTCGTGTATTATCATATCGATATCCGTTCGAGCCCTGCGTTCATTACAAACATAATAATAGCAAAACCTCTTTACTTGAAGAACAGGTTAACCTATGACTGCCATACATGAAGTTAAGGAAGAGGTATATGGACTAAGTGTATCGACCGCCCTGGGACCATGCCTTCGAGGTCGCTATCTCCTCCAGCTTGGCGAGCTGTTCGACGGTGCCGATGGCTACGATATAATCGCCGGGATCCAGGCGTGTATCCTTGGCCGGCTTGGTGTTGAACCCGAGGCCGCGCTTCTTTACGGCCAGGACGAGAGCTCCGGATACGGAGTATATCTTAGCCTCATCTATGGACTTCCCATCGAGGTAGGAGTTGGGCTGGATCTCCACATCGTCGATACGCCACTCCAGGTTCTCGATGTTGAACTCGATATACTGCCCCCTGGTCACCAGATCCAGGTAATCCCATACCGTGGGCTTGAGGAGCATGGCCGCCATGCGCCTGCCTCCGATGGAATGAGGAGATATCACCCTGTCCGCTCCGGCGCGCCTCAGCTTGGGTTCCGACTCCTCGGCATCGCAGCGGCTGACTATGAATAGATGGGGGCACAGCTCCCTCGCCGTCAAGGTTATATAGAGGTTTTCCGCGTCGCTGGACAGTGCCGAAACGAGACCCTTGGCGTTTTCTATGCCCGCTTCCTTGAGGGTCTCATCGCTGGTCGCGTCGGCCTTTATCACCAGTAAGCCCTGGTCCGAAGCCTTCTCGGCTGCAATCGGATCATTCTCTATGACCACGAAGGTCGCTTCGGCGCTCTTGAGGTCGTCCGCTATATGCTGGCCGACCCTGCCATATCCGCATAATATGTAATGGCCCAGCATGTTTTCGATATCCTTGCGCATCTTCCTCCTCCCCATAAATCCGGAAAGGCTATTCTCTATCATAAACTCTACGGCACTGACAAGGGTATAACCCACAGTGCCGACACCGGCGATGATGAGGAAGATGGTGAAGATCTCTCCTCCCGTGCCGAGAGGAAAAACCTCCCCATAACCGATGGTGGTGACCGTGATGACCACCATATACAGCGAGTCCAGGAAGTCGGCGTTCTCGATGATCATATAGCCGAAGATGCCGACAACGAGAATGGTGAACAGTAGCAGTACGGCCTTTTCCAGGGCCCTGAGCCGCTCCAATCCTCAACCTGACCTTTCCTCGTATCAACCCGTAACCATACACCAAGAATAGTATCGTACTTGATTGTCGGTAGCTATAATCCTATTCGCGAATGCGCAACGGAAACCTGCTACGGTCAGGAACAAAGGGGCCATTCTGGGGCTCGACCGACTTACATGAAGTCCTCTGGTTTGACGTCCTTGAGGAAATCGCGGAAACGCTCTATCTCTTCCTCGTCCTCGGTCTCGATAAACACGCTGGCCTCGTTCAGGACGTGCTCGTCCGAGAAAATGGTAACGCCGGTTCTTACCGCCAGGGCGATGGCGTCGCTTGGCCTGGCGTCTATCTTGAAGGGCTTGCCGCCGAAATCGAGGGTTATATCCGCGTAGAAGGTCCCCTCTCTCAGGTCGGAGATCACCACTTTTTTCATGGTGATACCCAGTTTGTCCATGATGTTCTTCATGAGATCGTGGGTCATGGGGCGAGCGGTCTCGATTCCCTGCAGAGCAAAGGCGATGGCTGTGGCCTCGAAGGCTCCTATCCATATGGGCAGGAAACGGTCACCCGTTCTCTCCTTGAGAAGCACAATAGGCTGATTTGCGGGCAGCTCGACCCTGACGCCTATCAGTGTCAACTCGACCATTGCCATCACTTCCTTACGTGTATCAAGGCTAAACTATAGTACCCTCTCGTGCCTGTCAATCAGCCTCTATTATATTCTACCCGAGGCTTGGTCTAAGTTCACGGATGCGTTGCATGAACGGGCGTCACGACCAGGAGCACCCGTCAGCCCATACTGCTTTCGCTGAGGGTGCAGATAAAGCGCAGGTTTCTCCACTTCTGCAGGTAGTCGAGGCCGTAGCCGACCAGGAACTCCTCCCCTACCTCGAAGCCCCTGTAGTCTATATGGAGCGGAGCGATGCGGCTTTCGGAACGATCGAGGAGCGTACACACTCTTAGATCACGAGGGCTTCGCTCTCTCAGGTTGCGAAGTATGTAGCTCAAGGTCAAGCCGGTATCGATGATGTCCTCGACCACGAGTACATCACGATCACGGATGCCTTCCGAGAGGTCTTTGACTATTCGTACGCCGCTGGAGTCCGGGCTCGATTCCCGGTAGCTGGTTATGGACATGAAGTCCACCGAGATATCCACATCGGTGGCACGTATGAGGTCAGCCAGGAAGATAAAACTCCCCTTGAGCATACTGATTACCGCCAGGGGCCCGCGTCTTCCCCTGAAGTCAGCGGATATCTCCGCACCCAGTTCCTGTACGCGCCGTGATATCTCCTCCTCACTGAAAGCAACATGCTCTATGATGCCAGGAAACATATCTAGGCAACCCTACCTTCCCACGTACGTCACAATCCTGGTATGAGCCACAGTATCCCCTTCCACCATAGCCCGAAAACCGCCCCCAGGAAAGCAAGGAGGCGGACCAGGAAGCTGGGAGTGTTGCGATATCCGTCGCTTACGATTTTCTCGCTGCATTCGTGCGGGGTTCCCCCTGCAACCAACATATAGCCAACGTCCTGGCCCGCCTCGACCGGGTAGGAGACCCATGCGAGGTAATGTAATTCAGCGCTTTCATAGCTGTCCAGGCGGTCTCTGCGCACGGTAAAGATAAGGTCGTCAGAGCCAACGGCATTGACCTTGCGGCGCGGAAAATCCCCCACCTCTACTTCCGCCAGGGGCTGGCCGGAATACGCGAACTCGACGTGAGCAAAGTTGTTGAAGCCGTATTCCATAAGGGATATTGTCTGATCCCAGTACGAGCTGCCCCCGTTGAGGACCACCGATATCAGTTCGCTGTCGTCTTTAGTGGCTCCGGCCACCAGGCATAAACCCGCCCCCAGGGTATAACCGGTCTTGATCCCGGTGGCATTCTGGTACATCTCCAGGAACCTGTTATGGTTCTGCATTACGCGTGGATACGGGTTGTTGGGCCAAGGGATCTCGTATTCATCCGTCACCGCTATTTCCCTGAATTTCGGTATATCCATAGCGTATGACGCGATGGCCGCGAGATCCCTGGCGGACGTATAATGGCCTTCCTCGTCCAGTCCATGAGGGTTTTTGAAAGAGGTGTGCGTGAGACCCATTTCGGTCGCCTTGGCGTTCATCATTTCCACGAAGGCTTCCTCGCTGCCCCCAACGTGTTCCGCCAGGGCGACGGCGGCATCGTTGGCCGACTGCAGCATCAAGGCGTAGAGCAGCTGCTCGACCGATAGCACCTCCCCTGTTTCAAGCCATGCAGATGATTCCCCTACCGCGCTGGCTTGATCGCTGATGGTCGTGGTCTCCTGCAGAGACGCGTTTTCCAGCGCCAGTACCGCCGTCATGATCTTTGTAGTGGAGGCCATGGGCAGGGGTTGATCTGCATTCTCCTCGTATAGTACGTCATCGGTGAGCGGGTCAACGAGTATGGCTGCAACGGCACTGATGGCTGGTACGGACACGGTTTCTGTCGACAGAGCAAGGCTGTCGAAGTCCTCCAGGTTGGATGCGGGCAGGTCCACTGCAAGGTAGCGCTCGTCCTCGCCACTGGAAGCAAGCAAGTATATGCACGAGAAGGTAAAGAGCAATAAAAGAGCTGCGAGAAAGATGACTGCGCCCAGGCGAAAAGGCTGGTTGGCCTTTCTCCTTTGCGCGCGCTTCCTCTTGCGCAGCTCCCTGATCCTCCTCTCGAGGATCTCTCGCCTTTCGTCGTCCGTGAGCTCCCTGCGCGTCCTCGGCTGTTGCGGCTTCTCGAACTGGTCTATATCCCTCATCAAAGAGGAGTGTAGCAGATGACACTGCATGAGGTCACCAGCTTTGAGCAATGTGCGATGCAATGGCAATATTGACACGGCGTGGGGTTCACGCGGCGTGTCACAGAAGCGCCGTGGAGATACCCAGGTAGACGGCAAGGGTGGTCAAGGCTACAACAAGGGATGAAAAACGCGCCTGGGTATAACGAAGCTCGCCTTTGACGCGGCGGGAAATCAGAGGAAGGCATATGCCTACGGCGGTTCCCGCGACGACGGTGATAAACAGGGTCAGGCCGATAGCGATCCCGAAGCGGACGTAATCCTCCCACATTGCCGCCACAACCCCTCCCAGAACCGCGAGCCCAAGGGAGATGAGAAGGACTACACGCATCTCTTTCCAGATCATGAGCAGGATCTCCCTCCAGCCGATGTCCTTCCCGCCGATCTCCTCCAGGACGACAGCCTGGGAAACGATACTTATGTCCTGTGCAGCCCTCAAGATAAGGGGGATGAAGAAGACAAGGGAGATGAGGGTGGCAAGGCGGTCTTCAAAACCCGAAAGGAGCAGTGCAGCCGCCATGCCGCCGAGGAGAGTGACGAGGACAGAGGGCAGCCTTGTACGCAAAGAAGGCGCCGCTCCGCCTTCCGACAGTTCCAGGCCTCCGAGGTGGGAAAGGTCCTCGATGGCTTCCTCGCGTATGACGTCTATCATGTCGTCAACGGTTATGATGCCCTTGATGCTGTTGTCATCGTCCACTACGGGCAGGGCCAGGAAGTTGTACCGGCTCATAGTGTCTGCTACGACCTCCTGGTCCTCGAAGACGTTGACGGATATCACGTCGCGGTACATGAAATCCTCCACCTTTTCTTCCTGGGGCGAGGTGAGGAGATCACGCAGCGAAACCACGCCCTTCAAGCGTCCCTCGTTATCTTTGACATATACGTAATAAAGCGTCTCCGCGTCCGGGGCATTCTCGCGTAGATAGGCGAGGGCTTCACGGGCGCTGAAGGAGCTGGGCACGGAGAGGAATTCCGGCGTCATGCGGCCCCCCGCCGTGTCTTCGCCATATCCCAGCAGCTCCCTGATTATAACGGCCTCCTGTACTCCCATGATGTTCAGGAGGCGTTCTGCTTTATCGCGCGGCAGAAGCGCGAGTATATCGGTGGCTTCGTCCGGAGGCATTATCTCCAGAAGGTTCGAGGCTTTGATCTCGGTAAGGTCCTCGATGACATCTGCCTGCTTGCCCGGCTCGACTTCCGCAAGTGACTCGGCCGCGATAAAGGCCCCCAGGAGATCGAACAGCCTTTCGCGATACGGGGGTTCCAGCTGTTCTATGATGTCCGCGATATCGGTGGGATGCAGCTCGCTCAATTGCGTTTTGGTCACGGTGAGCTTGAGATCGGGTTGCTGCACTTCAAGGGGAGCGACGAAGTCCCAGGGTATGGTTTTTTCGGGCAGGTCGCCACCTACGAGGTGCAGGACTTTTGACGCCGTTTTCTCCAGGCCCAGCCTGCGCAGGAGGGCTTTCTGGCTGACGTCGACCCCGGTAAGGCGCAGGTTGGAATCGAACTTTGCCATGCGTAGATCGTTTACTCTTACCACTTTGTTGCCGTGCAGGTCTACGATCTGCCGATCCAGAAGGTTGCGTCCGAGCAGTATGCCGGAGGGCGAGTATTCACTCTGCCATATCTCTTCTCTTTCGCGGTCGAGCTGCATTTGTGAGGACTGCAGTGAAGATACCCAGGTCCATGGGACAGAGACCATCTCCTTGCGACCCCGTCTCATACGGGAGATGACCAGGAATTCGCTCTGGGGCAGGTTACCGGGCAGCCCCATGCCGATGTCATGGAGCTTGCCGACCGTGCGCCCCGCGCTGTCAACGACCTTGAGTTCCTGGAGATCGGAGAAGAAGAGCAACTTCCACCTCCCGGGGACGAGCTCGGGGGCTGTTTAGGCAGCTTAACCCGAACGCGCTCATGCAGCTATCGATTACCCTGGACAATTCTATAGCAACCCGCACTGTCAATTCAAACCCGCGAAACGCGATGTGGGCCTTTTTAACAGCGGATTTGGCCTTTGCTTGATGCATGGCGCAAGCGCATGCTCTTGAGCAGTCGGAAACATGCTGGCTTTCAAGCCTTTCGCGCCAAATCGAATGCAGGCATGGTGCTCTCGCGAAAGTGTTTCCAGTGGCTGCCTTCCCAGAGGACGGTATTGCAGGAGCTGCAATAGAGGAACAGGCACTGGGTGGCCAGGGTGAAGGGTGGAAGCAGGTGCCTTGCCTCCCATCCCCCCATCGGCTCCAGGCGCGCGTTGCACAGCGAGCAACGTGGTTCAAGGAAACGGGTTACCCAGCCGGTTCCCACCAGCTGTGCCAGCTGGCTCATTATCTCATCAGAAGCTATCTCTATCACTATAGGGTTGCCGGCGCGAGGACCATCGCGGAGGGATATACCGCGGTCTCGCGTGAGAAGAACCCTTCCTTCGGTTCTGGCCGTGGCTATGAGGCGAGCATCTGAGCTGGCCTGCGGGTAGGAGACATCGTAGCCCATGAGCCTCAGGTAACGTGCCAGTCTTCCGAGCATGCGGTCGGCGATGAAACGCGGTTGGGAAGAAATCTCACTTGCCTTTCAAAACGGAATAGGTTGGTTAGATTTCTGGAAATACTCCTTAACCCGGTTCTTGAGAAGAAGGTCCTTGAGTTCGCGCGAAAGGTTTACCAGCTGGAGTAGATTATCAAGGGCCCTGCGCTTGGCTTCCGGGTCCTTGGATTTCAAGGCAGGCATGATGATCTGCTCGAAGGATAGTGCTTCACGGTCCGTGAGGTTCTCGTACATGCGCATATGGCGAGGCTCAAAGCCGTAGCGCGAGAACTCCCTGGCGATACGCAGGATTTTGACGTCCTCCTTGTCGTAGTATGGCCCTTCATCTCCTTCGTGTGGGCAGACGAGGCCGAATTCCTCCAGTGTAGTCAGAAAAGAGGCATCTACATCCAGTGCTTGTGGGGCCTGCTCCACCAGTAGCGTAGAGTCATCGTAGGCTACCAGGTCCTCCCCTACCTCGAGGGAACCTATCATGCCGGGAACGAGATCGCCCGCCTTCGCCTTGCCGCTCTCCAATTCATCGATCTTCTCCCGGATGACTTTGAGGGGGAGATACTTCTCCCGCTGCAGTTTGAGGATAAGACGCAGCCTCTGGGCATCCGTCTGGCTGAATTTGCGGTATCCGGAGGGGGTCCTCTCCGGCTCTATGAGTCCCTCGCTCTCAAGAAATCTTATCTTCGAGATGGTGAGATCGGGAAACTCTTCCTTCAAGGACTTGAGCAGATCCCCAATGCTCATCTTTTCTCTCTGTTTTTCCATTTGCATAACCGCCCTCATCCTGCTCCGGTAAAAAAGAGAAGCCGGAACTTGCCTATCTGTATCTCATCGCCGTTCCCCAGTGAAGATGTCTCTATACGCTCATGGTTGAGATAGGTGCCATTTAATGAGCCCGTGTCAAGGAGTCTGAATGTATTGCCCTCACGCCTGATTTCCGCGTGCTTTCGCGATACGGTGATGTCATCGAGGAAAATATCGCTCTCAGGGTGCCGCCCGACCACGATGACCTCGCGGTTGATGGTAAAACTCATGCCCGCATCGGGCCCTTTTTTGATCACCAGCAGGGCGTTGCCCGCTTCGAGGGGTTCGGGGGGCAGCGAGAACTCGACCTCCTCTTCCGATTCCGTCTCCACCGCCGGTAGGCCCACGGCGGTTTCGCCGAGGGACGCATCCTCCTGATCGAAACGCATTCCACATCGCGCACAGAAGATACTGCTTTCGGGATTATAATGACCGCATTTTGTGCAGAACATAGGTCATTCCTCCTTTCGGCAGCGTTTGCAGGAAAACGATCCATACCGCGAACACGGGGTATCCGACTTACATAATAATATGAATCGGTTTGGATTTAAACAAAAACCTTACATTTAGAGTTTGAGGAAGGTTCAGTCGCTGGTGGGGTCGTTGCGGTGTATACCCAGCGCTTCGCCAGCCAGGATCTCGCTCAGCCTCCCGATATCCTCATCGCTGATGATGGACTTGCCTTCCTTCAAGCTGCTCTTTTTCCTCCTCACGAGCTCGGCGCGGAGAATATCGATCTTGCCGTGCAGCACACGTCGCTGATAAGAGACCTTGCTCTCCTCTTTCAGCAGGTCTTCGAGGATATTGCGCAGTTCATCGTCGCTTTTGCTGCTGTAGTCAATGTAAACCTCATGTGGAGGAACTCCTGGTGTCTTTTTTTCCTCCTCGCCCATGGGCAACCCTCCTTAAAGTGAGCATGAAGATCAATTAAGATTCTAACAGAATATCGGCTCTGCCATAAGACCTAATTGTGCCGGCCCCATCAGGCCTGCGGGAAAGCATGTGAATCTGCGTTATCTAGCCATGGTGATGATGCGTACGCGTCGGTCAGGATGTGCCAGCGCTCTTTCTCCCACGTGGACAGGCTGCCCGGCGAGATGTCAACGTCAAAAGCCTCGCGGAACCCCGAAACGAAAGACCCCGCCAGGTCCGCCCAGGTGCAGGGCATGTCGACCTGGCTCAAGGCTGTGCAGCGCAAGCGGTAATGCTCCCGCTGGAGCTCCATCTCCGCCGTGCCGTCGAAACGCAGCAGGCCGAAGAGCATATCGGAATGATCCTCGATCATGATGGAGCCGTGCTGGAGGGTGGCCCCCCCACGGCGTACCTGCGCGCTCCCGCACAGCTTTTTACCATTGTATTCAAGATCAGCCTGGGTCGCGGCAGCGAAACAGGCTCCGCCCGCTGCGCGGTAATCCTCGCTGGCTCGAGATTGCAGTACGGCGGTAAGACCCAGGTGCCGCAACGCGCGCAGAATACCGCCGCTGATCAGGCGGTATGCCGTTATGACGTTCTCCGGGAGCGGTAATCCACGTGGGATTACGATACTGTAGGTGAAATCGTCCAGATGCAGGATGCTCTTGCCCCCTGTCGGGCGGCGCACTACTTCGATGCCTTCGGAGGCACAGGCATCGAGGTCCACGTCGCTCAGGGGCTGAAAACGTCCTATGGAAAGGGCGGGGGGGTCCCAGCGGTAGAAACGTAACGTGACGGGCAGCTTATCCCCCGAGGCGGCCTCCAGCAGCGCCTGGTCCAGGGCCATGTTGGAGGCACCGCTCGCCGGTTCGGTATGTATCAGGCGCCAAGGGGGCGCGAAGTCGTGCGGGATCAACCGTATCTTCCTTCCTGATCATAGCCGAGGGCGGTTCGGAGGTCCGGATATCGACGGCTCGATAAACCGTTCGCCCACGCAGGATAGCATCCTTATCATGTCAGAGCAACTCGGCCTGGATAACGTCCTCCAGCTGCCCGAAGATAAAACGGTCTGTCTCTTCGCTCAGCGATGCAACGGCATCCTTGAACACCGCGACATGGTAGTTGCGCATGGACGCATCCATGGCGGTGGCGTAAACACAGATATTGGTCAGTACCCCGGTCAGATAGATCTTTTTGATCTCCAGCTCTCTGAGAAAGGTGTCGAGGTCTGTTCCAAAAAAAGCGCTGTACCTGCGCTTGGGTATGATGTAATCGCCCTCTGCAGGCTCGAGTTCCTTGACGATCTCCCCTCCCCAGGTATCGGAGACCGCATGCGCCGGCCAGAAACGAAATTCGTGGTCGTCCGGGCGGTGGCTGTCCGTTACATAGATTACCGGGATATCCCGCCGCCTGGCATCCGCGAGCACCTCCGCTATTCTCGGCACGATCCGCTTGGCCCCCGGAACCAGCAGAGCACCTTCGTCTGCGATGAAGTCGTTTAGCATATCGATTACGAGTAATGCGCTGTCCGGCTCGAATTCTATCGCCAATCCCGCTGCACCACCTTCCATGTATATGGTATGTCGCCGCCTTTTCCTCTCCAACGTGCTCTTATACAAAATGATATCCGCAAATCGAAAACGGCGTAATACATGCGCTCAACCGCTAACGATATCCACGATCTTTTTCGCATACTCCCCTATAATGCGCGCAGCGCGGGTATCATCTTCAGCCTCGCAGATGAGGTGAAGTGACGGTTCGTCGGGGTCGGGCAGTACCAGTATCCATGCGGATTCATCCAGCAGGACTTTTACTCCGTCGATAAGTTCCAGCCTCCCCTCGCCCACTTCTTCTACCAGCCGGCGCATGATCAGTCCTTTATGATCCCATGATGCAGGGATCTCCTCTGAGAGCAGATGCATGGGGGGCAGACCATCTACAAGTTCCGAGAGTGGTCTTCCTGCCAGGCTCAAGCTGTCCAGCAATATCGCGGTGCTGGCCATGGCATCATAGGTCGGCAGGAAATATGGGAATATGAAACCCCCGCTGCCAGCTCCCGCGAAGATCACGTCCTCGCTCAGCGAGGCTTTCATGAGATCGCTGCGGCTTACCTTGGTACGCACGACCTCGTTGCCATATTCACCTGCAGTCCTCTCGACATGTGAGGTTATGCTCACCGGAACGGCGATTTTACCCCGGCGCCCCGTTTCGCTCAGAAGCTTCACAAATAGCAACAGGGCCGCCTGGGGGTGGATCTGCCTTCCCTGGTCATCAAGGAGGTATAATCTCTCTCCCGCATTATCCATGAGCACTCCGAGCTCGGCCTCGGAGCTTTTTACCAGTTGAGAGAGGTTTCTCAACGCCGCGTTCAATTCCTCCTGGTTCATGGTCACCTTTTTTTCGTCGGTAAAGCTGTTGAGACTGAGTGCTTCGCAACCGATCTTTCCGAATATGGACGGCATGATCAAGCTGGTACTTCCGAAAGCATAGTCCACGACCACCCGGAAATGCTTCTGCCGCAGGCGTTCCATGTCGAGTTCGGCAAGGAGTGAATTCGAATACATCTCCAGTACGCGAGGAGGGAAAAGGATCGCGCCGATCTCTTCCACGAATGCCCTGCGGAAACTTGCCTGGAAGAAGACCTTCTCAATATCCCGTTGTTTGGCTTCGGATATATCCACACCCTGTTCGTCGAAGAAGCGTATCTCGATGGATTGAGGGTCGAAGGCTGATATGCGTACGTCAACACCGCCCATGGCCCTTTCCGTCCCGATGGCAAAACGGTTTACCGGGGAAGGGGATACCTCGAGGTCCGATACGTTGACCCCGGATGCGTTGAAGCCGGTTATTACCGCCCTCTTGATGGTGCGTGCCGACCGGGACGCATCACGCGAGGTTACGACGGTGGAGTCCATGGGGAGAGTCGAGCCGTAGGCCATGGCGATCCTCAGTGCCTGCTCGGGGGTTACATCGATGTTCATTATGCCCGATATGGCCTTCTTGCCGAAGAGGGTGCGCAGGCCCTTGGATTCCCAGATGATACTCGTATTCACGGTTGCGCCCGTCTCCACCGTCTTGAAGGGGTAGATCTTCACATCGTGATTGACGAGGACGTTCTCGCCTATAAGACACTCGTCCCCTACCACTACACCTTCCTCCAGGCGGATATTCCCCTTCAGGTCGCAGTTCTTGGCGACAACGCACCCCCTCAGGTGACAACCGGTCCCGATATACGAATTGTCATAGATTATGGCACGATGGATGAAGGCGTCCTGCTTGACCACCACGTTGTGTCCTAGTACGGAGTATTCGCGCAGCACCGTCCCCTTCTCTACCTTGCAGTGATCGCCGAGGACAACGGGGCCGCGCAGCTCCGCCCCATCCTCGATATCCACGCCCTCCCCCACCCATATATTCTCTGACATGCGGAAACCAGGGGGGTCGATATCCACCTTGCGGTCCAGGATATCCTTGTGCGCGGCAGTATACTGCTCGAAATTCCCGATGTCGCACCAGTATCCGTCCGCGACGTATCCGAAGAGAGGATAACCTTCCCGCAACAGGTAGGGAAAGAGGTCCTTTGAGAAGTCGAAGGATTCTCCCTCGGGGACGTGATCCAGCACCTCCGGCTCGAGCACGTAGATGCCGGTGTTGATGGTATCGCTGAAGACCTGGCCCCAGTTGGGCTTCTCCAGGAAGCGCTCGATGTGCCCCTCCGCGTCCGTCACTACGATACCGAATTCCAGCGGGTTCTCCGCGCGTATAAGGGTCAGGGTGGCTACGGAATTGTTGCGGCGGTGAAAATCGACGACCTTGGTCAAATCTATGTCGGTGAGGGCATCTCCGCTGATCACGAGGAAGGTATCGTCCAGGAAATGTGAGCTGTTCTTGACGCTGCCCGCCGTACCGAGGGGCATGAACTCCGTGGAATAAAGCATGTTGGCCCCCCATTCGCTGCCGTCACCGAAATAATTGCTGATCAGGCTGGGCAGAAACTGCAGGGTGGCGATCATGTCCACGAAGCCGTAGCGGGTAAGGAGTTTGACTATGTGTTCCATCATGGGACGGTTTACTACCGGCAGCATCGGTTTTGGCTGGTTACTGGTGAGGGGGCGCAGCCGGGTGCCCTGCCCGCCCGCCATGATCACCGCTTTCATGCCCATATCCTCCTCTGTCCTCATCCTCATGATATATAGTCCATCACCAGGACGAGGGTAGGTTCAGGGAGATCTTCGGGGGAGATATAGACGGGTTCCTTCCCCGTTCTCTCCACGGCGGAGAAATGCGCGACAAACGGCCCCTCCGTCTCGATGGGAAACCCGCAAGCATCGTTGCGAAAGTGCATGGGCACGGCGATACGCGGCTTCAGCACTTCGACGACCTCGGCGGCTATGTCAGGCTCTATGGTAAAGAAGCCGCCCACAGGCACAAAAAGCACGTCGGGCCCCGCCAGCTCCCCCGCGGTCTCAGCGTCGAGGGCATGGCCGAGGTCCCCCAGGTGGACGAAGGTAAGGCCCTGCATCTCCCAGCGGAAGATGATATTGTTTCCTCGCTCGGCCCCTTTCTTGGCATCGTGAAAAGTCGGGAATCCTGCGATCTTGATCCCGGCGACATCCCGCGCCGATGGGTCGTGCACCACGACCGGGTTCCCCTTGATCATGCCGGTATTGGAATGGTCGGCATGGTCGTGGCTTACCAGGACGATGCCGGCTTCGATATCCGGAAGCGGGTACCCCACGTAATCGTTGTAAGGGTCGGTGGCCAGGCGGTGCCCCTCGCCGTCCTCGGCCAGGAACATCGCGTGCCCCAGCCAGCTTATGCGTACTGCTTCTGTGAGGTCCCTTTCCCTGGCATAAGGAGAGGCCATGATGATACCTCCTTGATCTGTAGCCGAAGTACACTATGCACCATGTGGCCAATGGACGTGACGTCTTCATGAAGCCTTCAATCGGCCCCAGCTTCACCGCCTTCCGTACGGCCGGCGCCTATCAACTTTATACCCCGTCGTACGTAGATAAAACCGCTCAGGTAGGAGAAGACGATACCCAGGCAGAAAATGACAAAGCCGACGGGATTCACCTTGCCGAAGAATCCGGCGTCTGCTTTGGCGGGCAAATTGAGCAGTATGAAGAGACAGATGGAGGTAAAAAGCAGCGCCGTTGCCGCTTTGCCGGTCCAGTGCACAGCCAGCTTCTCACGCACCTCCTTGTCGTTGATCCCTATGATGGGCGCTCCTGCCAGCATCAGCACGTCCCTGCTCACGATGAGGATTCCCATCCACAGTGGTATGAACTCACGCCACATCAAGGCTACCAGAACGGAGATGACGAGCAGGCGATCTGCGAGGGGATCGACGAGTTTTCCGAATTCCGAGATAGTGTTAGTACGCCGTGCTATCTGTCCGTCGATGAAATCGGTAGAGGCGGCGAACATGAACACTCCCAACGCCCACCAGTGTTCCGCGTCAACGGTCTCTTTCGACATAATGGAGATCAGCCAGATCACTACGGGAATAAGAAAAATGCGCAGACAGGTGAAGAAGTTTGCGATATTCTTTTTGATCATGGGCAACCTCCCTTGCTCTCAGCCCTATACCAAAAAGGGCGGAAGACGTATCCCGCCCGTCTCATCTGGTCGGGATGGCCGGATTTGAACCGGCGACCTCTTGACCCCCAGTCAAGCGCGCTAACCAAGCTGCGCCACATCCCGATGATCTCGCTTTCAGATTATTAATTCTATAAGCAGGACTTCCCCATTGCAACGCCCGGGCGTGATCCCTCATTGCCTCGGCCGTACGGTGAAAGGGCGGTTACCTCGAACGTGGCCACGATGTGGCCTCACGACCGGATATCGTATTGTGCTCCATCCGCCAGCTTCCTCGCTGCTATCCGACGCATGCATCTTCATGTGCGGCCCCTAGTTCGAGGTTGGTCGGCGGGGCTGAGCGCCGCGTCCGTCCTCGCTTGGATTGAACATACAAGCCCGGTTGCGTCCACTGTGCTTTGCCCTGTATAGTGCGCGGTCGGCATTTTCGACCAACTCGTCTCCCTCGTCGGCATCGTCGGGAAGATTTGCTACCCCTATGCTCACCGTGAGGTTGCCGCCTGGTTGGTCTTCCTCGTAGGGAAAGACATATTCCTGGATGACGCGGCGTATACGTTCCGCCATAGCATAGGCCTCATCCTTGCTGACCTCGGGTATGATCACGGAGAACTCCTCGCCGCCGTAACGGAAAACGGTGTCGACGTCTCGCGTGTTCTGCTGCAGCAGCCCTGAGAGGATACGCAGTATCTCATCGCCGCGCGGATGCCCGTGCTGGTCATTGTATATCTTGAACCAGTCGATATCGAGCATGAAGAAAGACAGGGGGCGGTTGTAGCGGACGGAGCGCTTTACCTCCTCGCCCAGGACACGTTTGAGGTGGCGGATATTATAGAGGCCGGTAAGTTCATCGGTGATGGCGAGGCGGCTCACCTCCTCGAAGAGCTGGGCGCTCTCCACCGCCATGCCTATCTGCTCGCAGATTGCGTTCGCCAGCGTCGCATCCTCCTCGTCGAAAGCGTTCTGGTACCTGCTGGCCATATGCATGATGCCGTAGATCTTTTTCCCGGAGCGGATGGGCACACACAGCACAGAGGTCGTCTCCGGGTCCACGAGCATGTTTGGGCAACGGGCATCCTTGGTCACGTCCATACTGAGGAACGTCCTGTCGTGCGAGAGCACGAAGCACTCGTTGACCGATTCGAAGGGCTGCGTGAGATGGCGATCTGTGTATTCCTCACTGTACCCGAAACTACGTACCGTCTCCATGAGGCCCGTCTTGCTGTCGATGATGTTTATGAGCGCCTTTTCCACGGCGAAAAGGCCGCGGATCACGTCCAGAGCCAGGTTGTAGAGCTGGTTGAGGTTGGAGACGGTATTGATGGCATCGACCACCCTGATCAGGCTGGTGAGCTGCGCGACTTTCTCCTCGCTGCCGCGGTAGAGGAGCGCATTGTCCAGGAAGACTGAGATATGGGGAGCGAGAAGCTCGGTCAGAGTGAGATCGCGCCGGTTGAAGCCCCAGCGGTTTAGCTTGTTGGCGAGTACGATGAGACCGATGCTTTTCCCTCTGGCCACCAGGGGGCACGCAATGAGATCGAAGACGTTGTAGTCGGGTGCGAAGGGGAGTACTTCCACCTCCCTTGAAAGGCGGCGTGACACCAGCACTGGTTTGACATTGCGAAAACAGTTGGAGAGCACGCCGGGCGCTGCTGCGTCGAGCCGCAGCCTCGACGTACTGATGAAGTCAAGCCCTAGGGATGGTTGCTGCGCTTCCAGCGTCTCTGCCTCCTCGTTATGGAGGAACACCAGGGCGACCTCCGCCTTGAGTATCTCAGCCATGCGCTGGGTTATCTCCTTGAGCACGTTATAAAGGGCGGGGCTTTTGCTGGAACTCTGGCTTATCTCGTAGAAGATCTTGAGCCGGTTCCTGTCCTTCAACACCAGGTCTATTATGAAGACGCCCAGTACGGTAGCACCGATTATAAAGGCGTAACGCAAGGCAATACCCTGAGCATAGTTGTACGTGGCGGACTGCTGTGCATCGAAGATGACTATGCCGGTAAAGCCTATGAGGCAGAGCAAGCCCGTATACAACGCCCCTTTGTAATCGCCGAATATCCCACCGATCAGAGGCAGTATGCCAAAGGAGAGAAAGAGGTAGCTCTCGACACCGCCGCAGAAGAAGATGGCCGCGCAGAGGCTGAATACGTCTACGCATGCAACCGCCCATCCCAGCGGGCCGTTCAGGCTGAAGGTGGCGTGGAACAGGAGCAGCACAAGGGCATATATGAAGTAGGCTCCGATAAGGATGTAGAGCGAGGTGAAGTCTATCTCTCCCCCGAGATCTATATTGAAGTGATGCAGCTGCACTACGGCCAGAAAAGACAGGGCGAAGAGGATGCGAAAGAGGAACTCCCTCCTGCGCGGGTTGTAGACCTCGCGTTCCCCGTAACCGGTGTCATGCATCACTGGACGTCCACCTGATTCACGCTATATGTCCTGGCCATTTCCCCACTGCCGGAAGGGGTCGAGCAGCAACGCGACCGTATAGCCGCCTTCGGCCCCCTCTTATGCATGCGTTTTACCCATATTACCACCGTCCGGCACTTACCGGCCCCATGGGGCATACACGATCCTCTACCTTGCCCGTTGCCGGCCCGGATGAGGCCGTCGATATGGTCGGCAAGCAAGCTGCGTCTTTTCATCTGTCTATACAGGGTAAAGTCGGTCTTGCACCGATCCACGATCCCTATTATGCAGTTCAGAAACGACAAAAAGGGAAACTGTAGGGCTGCATGCCCGTTTCAACCTTCATCCTCATCTGCGGAATCGTTCTCGCACCCAAAGTCCTCAAAGCGGTAGAGGAGATCCCGGGGGATCTCCGCCGCGACGTGATAGCCGCGGGCGTCAGCGACCAGTTCGAGAACCCGCCCTCTCCTGTATAGCAGGGAGAGCAGCTCTCCCTCGCTGTGTGGCAATATCAAACGCACGACGGCCGATCTCTGCAGCGATGCGGACATCCTCTCGAGCAGTCCCTCCAGGCCTTCGCCCGTCAGCGTTGATACCAGTAAGCCGTACGGGTGGTCTTTCACGATCTCCCTCCGCTCCTCCGCTTGAAGCAGATCGCACTTGTTGAAGATATAGATGGTGGGCATCTCTCCGGCGTCGAGTTCCTCCAGGACATCATCGACGGCAGTGATCCTGCTTGCCACGGCCGGGGTAGCGGCATCGATCACGTGGAGAAGAACATCCGCTTCCCTCACCTCCTCCAGGGTAGACTTGAAGGCCTCGACCAGTTGATGGGGGAGGTGGTTTATGAACCCGACCGTATCCGTTATCACGGCGTGCCGGTTTGGAGCAAGCTCGATGCTGCGCGTTATGGGATCCAGGGTGGAGAAGAGCTGGTCCTCCACAAGCACGCCGGCATCGGTGAGGGCGTTGAGCAGAGACGACTTGCCTGCGTTGGTGTAACCGATCAGCGCGAAGGTCGCTACATCGCGGCGCTCACGGCGCTTGCGTTTTAACTTCCTTATACGGAGGAGATCCTTGAGCTCGCGGTCGAGGGTCTTGATGCGCGTGTTAATGCGCCTGCGGTCGACTTCCAGCTTGGTCTCGCCCGGACCCCTCGTTCCGATACCGCCGCCAAGGCGGCTAAGCTCGACCCCCCTTCCGGTCAGATGCGTCAGGCTGTAGCGCAGTTGTGCCATCTCGACCTGCGCCTTCCCCTCCTTGGAGTGAGCATGCAGCGCAAATATGTCCAGGATCAGAGCCGTGCGGTCGAGCACCTTGAGATCGAGTTCTTTCTCGAGATTACGCTGCTGGGAGGGGCTGAGATCCTGATCGAAGATTACCAGGTCAGCGGAGCCTGAAGATACCATGTCAGCGAGCTCGACAAGTTTGCCCTTACCGATGAAAGTAGCTGGGTCCGGCCTGGGGCGTGCCTGCAAAATCGTTCCTACGACCTCGGCACCAGCGGTTTCAGCCAGCGAGCGCAATTCAAGCAGGCTTTCCTCCGCAACCTGAGTTGGTGTTTCGCCCCAACGTACGCTGACAAGTACCGCCTTTTCCTTGCGCTCGTTGTCTCCCCCGCCGGTATAGTTATCTTTATCTTCCATAATCGATCACGGCCCGTGGTATCCTTGCTTGCGAGGGCAGAGAGAACGCCGGAGATTTCTGCTCGCGTTTGACATGGCCTTCAGGAGAAAGCCCTCTTTATACGATCGACACCCTCCAGCAGGCGCTGATCCGGGAGGGTGAGGGAAAAACGGATGTATCCCTCACCATAAGAGCCGTAGGCGGATCCCGGCGCCACCACGATCGCGGCTCTCTCCAGGAGCTCGCCCGTAAAGCTGTGGGAATCGTAGCCACGGGGGACCTTCATCCACACATACAGAGTCGCCTGTGGTGTCGGGACCTCCCATCCGATGGAACGTAATGCTTCCAGGAGGATATCACGCCGGCGCTGGTAGACGGCGATATTATCGCGCACGCAATCCTGCGGCCCTTCCAGCGCGGCCACGGCAGCCAGCTGCACAGCATTAAAGACACCGGAATCGACGTTCTCCTTCACCTTGGCGAAGGGAGCTATAATATCCTTGCCGCCGACGGCGAAACCAATGCGCCACCCGGTCATGTTGTAGGTTTTGGAAAGGGAGTGGAACTCTATCGCGGTTTCCATCGCCCCGTTTACCTCCAGCAGCGAGGGTGCGCTGTAACCATTATAGGTGATCTCGGAGTATGCATTATCGTGTACCAGGACGACCTCGTGCTTGCGAGCGTAGTGCACCAGTTCCTCGAAAAAGCCGTGGTCCGCGACGGATGCAGTTGGATTGTTCGGATAGTTGACGAAGAGCAGTTTGACCTTATGCCAGGTCGACCCGGATATCGACGACAGTACGGGCAGGAATCCATCCTCTTCCCTCAATGGCATCTCCACCGGTATCCCCCCACAGAACGTAGTCGCAGTGCGGTAAACCGGATACGAGGGGTTCGGGATCAGGGTGAAGTCCCCCGGATCCATGAATGCCATGGGAAAATGGGCGATGCCCTCCTTGGAGCCTATGAGTGCAAGCACCTCCCTGTCGGGATCGGCGGTGATTCCGAAGCGGCCTTCCATCCACGCGGCTACAGCCTCGCGGAAGCGCCGCATGCCCTGGTATGAGGGATAGCGGTGGTTGCTCGGATCGTAGGCCTCCTCGCAGAGGACTTTAACGATATGCGCAGGGGTGGGAAGGTCGGGATCTCCGACCCCGAAATTGATGACGTCTATTCCCTGGTCTCTCTTCTCCTCGATGCGCCTGTCTATCTCAGCAAAGAGATACGGGGGCAATTCGCTGATGCGATTTGAAACCTTCAAGCCCTCTCCCTTCAAAAATGCTGCCTGCATGCAACATCGTTTTCGCCAACGCGGTCAGAGTTCTCCGTGAAAAACTTCCACCGCCGGTCCGGATAAATAAACGTGGCCCTGATCGTCAAGGTCTATCTCGAGCGCTCCACCCCTAAGCCTCACTTCCACGGGAGCTGCACATCCACCGTTGTGCAGGGCAGCGACGGCAGCAGCGCATGCACCGGTCCCACACGCCTGCGTCTCCCCTACCCCGCGTTCCCACACCCTCAAGAGTATATGGCGCTCGTCCAGCACCTGGGCGAACTCCACGTTGGTGCGATTGGGGAAAAGCTCGTGCCGTTCGAGCAGGGTACCGATGCGCGCAAGATCGGCCATCTCCGTATCCTCGATAAAGAGTACGCAATGCGGGTTACCCATGGACAGACAGAAAGCGTGAAAGACCTCGCCGCCTGCCGTGGTGATGGTGACCTCGCCGGGACGGGAATTATCGTCGGGAGCGGGCAGATCGCGTCCCATCAGCTCTGGAAGGCCCATGTCGACCCGTACCTCCCTGACCAGGCCTTCCACAGTCTCTAAGCGCAGGCGCCTGGTGCCGCCGCCCGTTTCGATAAACATATCCTCGCGTTTAATCCCCATTCTTTCGAAAAGATACTTGGCAAGGCAGCGTATGCCGTTCCCGCACATCTCCGCCTCACTGCCATCCGCATTGAATATACGCATGGCTGCGTCCGCCGCAAGGGGCGGGCATGCGAATATGACCCCATCGGCGCCTATGCCCGTGTGGCGCTGGCACAGCGCCTCTATTTCCCGTGGGGACAGGAACACCCCCTCCTCCATGGCATCGAGGACGATGAAGTCGTTGCCCGTTCCATGGTATTTGTAGAATTGCACCGATCATCGCTCCTAATATCGATCCGAGAGCCATAGCAAACCTGCGCAGCGCAGCTGCGATGACCCCTATCTCATGCCTCCGTGACGAGTTCCTTTATCGATCTCACGTGTCGGGTAGAACAGGAATCTCAGAAAGCCCCTTCGCCAGGTAGCGCCCAACTTCCTCTACCAAGCGCTTAGTTGGTCTTTCCAGTTCGGATTCATCCAGCTCTATCCAGCGCAGCCCGGGAATATGCCTGAACCATGTGAGCTGGCGCTTGGCATAATTTCGCGACCTCCGCTTGATATTAAAGATAGTTTCCTCGAGCTCCATACCCCTGTCAAGGTGGTCAAGGATCTCCTTGTATCCCAGTGCCTGCCTGGCGGTGCGGGAGAGCCCACCTGCCGAGGAGAGACGCCTGACCTCGTCGAGCAGGCCGGAGGCGAGCATCTCGTCAACGCGGCGATCTATGGCACCGTACAAAGCCTGGCGGGGGGCGTTGAGCACGACTCCCGTGAAGTGCAGGTAGATATCCTGCTCGCCTCGCTTGCGTTGAAACGACGAGAAGGGTATGCCCGTGCGCTCGTAGACCTCCATAGCCCGTATCACTCGTCGCATGTTGCTCAAGCGATCGCTCAACGCGAATTCCGGATCTACTTCGGCAAGACGCCTGCGCAGGCCCTGCGGATCGCGTTCCGCATCTTTGCACAGCCTTCGCTTGAGATCATCGTCGACGGAACCTGGAGGAAAGCGCAGATCGAAGACGACGGCCTCGAAATAGAGGCCGGTACCCCCTACCAGCAGAGGGACTTTGCCTCGCGATATGATCTCTTCGATGTTACGCCGCGCCTCTTTCTGGAACTGAGCCACGGAATAGTCGTTTGAAGCATCCACGACGTCAATCATATGGTGGCTTACGCTTCTCCTCAACTCAGGACCGGGTTTGGCCGTCCCGATTTCCATGCCACGGTAAACCTGCATGGAATCAACGGATACTATTTCCGCGTTCAGTGAAGGTGCCACGGCTGCCGCTACATCACTCTTACCAACGGCGGTCGGACCAAGTATTGCTGCGACTTTTGTCTGGATGGAAGCTCGGAGCATTTTGCCTCAGTGGTATCTGTCCACGGTGAACCTGTAGAGCTGAATGGGCTCGTGGGGGCTGATGCCCGCCTTGCTGCGGGCTATCTCGAGCTGTTCCTCGACACTGTCTACCCCTTCAAGATCCGGCAGCAGTAGACCCGTACGGTTCCCCCTTCTCACGATCACACCGTAGCGGCGGGGATCGAGTTGCGATGCGTCGCTTACCGGCTCCGGCTCGCTGAGCACGTCTACACTTACCTCTAGTTCCTCCAGTTCGTCGCTGGAGACGGGTGGAAACCTAGGATCTCGGCTGGCTGCGCTGATCGCATTGGAGACGATCTCCTCTGCCAGGCTTTCCCGTGTCGGCTGAAAGGTGCCTATACATCCGCGCAGCCCCCCCTGCTTTTTAAGGCTGACGAAGGCGGCCGATCTGCCGCGGAGTTCACTCTTCTCGTCCTTGATCTCCTCGGGAGAAAGCTCCCTCTTCTCCCTTACCCATACGTCTATTGCCTTTCGGGCCAGCATGGCGTGGGGGCTCCTGATGTCAAGCTCTTCGCTCTCTGTCATTTGTATTCCCCCTTACCCTCATGCAAGGGTCAGCGACACGAGATAGCCCACGCCGAAAGGGCCCTCGTATGAGAGCACGGAGTTCGTCAGTGGGCCGTCCTTAAGCGCTCCCCACATGGCGTGTATGGAACGAAATCCGCATTCGCCCGCTGCCTCCACGAGATCCTCGGGTATTTCGTTGATGGCTTCAAAGCGGCCTTCACGTACAATTTCCACGATCGTGTTGTCGAATTCCTCTCCCTGCGGGCTGTACCCGGCCGGTGCCCCCCTGATAAGGCGGTGGGAGAGGTCTCCGCTTGCCACGAAGACTGCACGCCGTGCGAGTTTTTCACATGCCGTGCGTGCGATAGAGCCGAGGCGAAAATGGCTTTCGTAGGTAAGGCCGGAGATAGACAAACATACGACCGGTGTCTCGAAGGAATGGTCCAGGTAATACAGAGGAACCAGGAGGCCGTGATCCAACTCCTCACCCGGCGCGGACAGGCGCGAAGACGCCGCATGCTGTGAAAGCAGGGGAAATCCTTCGGATTCCGCGGTCTCGACCATGGCGGCAGCGAGTTCGACATCGTTCTGCTTGGAGATACGCACTTGAGGCTGGCCGAAGGAAGCGAAGCTTCCACCCAATACAGGATCGGGCTTGACGATAAACGCGTCCCGGTAGGGTGGAGTATGGGGAGATATCATGACCAGGACGTCGGGCTGGAGGCCCGCAAGCTCGTGGCTGAGCTCCTCCATGGCCATATAAGTCGAGCGCACCTTCTCGCGTTCTTTGCCGCCAATGGCGGGAATGAGCAACGGTGGATGCGGCACTATGCAGCCAGCGATTATCCCGTCTTCAGATCCCACGCGATCACCTCCGTATCTGCGGCGCAGAATACCGGTCGGGTTTAGACCATATCTGCACTAACGGTTATAGGATACCCAAGTCCCGGAGGAGAAAAACCCCCGTGGTACATGCGTTCCTAGCTCAGTATCTCTCTCAGCGTTCCCTGCAGGCTCCAGTTGCCCGCTGCGGTGATATGAACACGTGCGAAAGCACCCTTCAGATCGTCGTCCCCGCGTTCGAAATGGACGAGCTTGTTGGTCCTGGACCTGGCCGACCAGCGCCGTGGGTTCTTGCGACTTGGTCCGTGCACCAAAACGGTCTGGTCGGTTCCCAATTCCGAGCGCATGCTTTCCGAGGTCATCTTGCGCGTAACCTCCATGAGCTTCTGCAGGCGCGCCTGTTTCACTTTCACTGGGATCTCGCCCGGAAGTCCGGCCGCAGCCGTCCTCTCACGGGCGTTATACAGGAAAGTGAAGGCGGCGTCGAAACGGCACCTTTCGACTACCTCCATCGTCGCCGCGAAATCCTCCTCGGTTTCGCCCGGAAAGCCTACGATCAGATCGGTCGTCACTGAAACCCCCGGCACCGATGCCCTCAGCTCTGCTACCTTGTGCATATATTCGTCTCGACTGTAACCACGGTTCATAACGGCGAGCATGTGGTCTGAGCCGGCCTGAAGCGGGAGGTGAACGTATTCACATACGTTTCCGGTCTCAGCGATAGCCCGCATTATCTCGGAGTCGAAGTCGCGCGGATGGGAGGTAGTAAAGCGGATCCAGGGGTCGGGGTACCTGTTTCCCAATACCCGCAGCAAGTCCGCGAAACGGCTTCTTCCCTCCTCCTTGCGTCGGTATGAATTGACGTTCTGGCCAAGCAGGTTGATCTCTCTGACGCCCGCGGTGACATGTGCGCCTACCTCTTCCGCGACTTCCTGCATGGGTCGGCTTACCTCCCCCCCGCGTACATACGGTACGATGCAATAGGAACAGAAATTGTCGCATCCGTGGGTAATGGTTATCCACGCCCGGAAATCATCAAAGCGGCTGCAGGGGACGCCGGACAGGCAAACGCCGCTCAAATCCGTAGAGCATAAGCGACCCCGGGCTGTCTGAGCAAGCAGATCGGCGATATGAGGATACTGGTGAGTGCCGAAGACCACGTCCACATACGGTGCCTGCTCCATGAGGCGGAGACCCTCCTTCTGTGCCAGGCAACCGCCGACCGCTATGACAGTGCCCCGCTTCTCTTTTAGCGGTTTGACGGACGATAGCCGGCCGTAGAACCTTTGCTCGGCGCTTTCCCGAACGCAGCAGGTCATGAAGATGATGGCATCGGCTTCCTCCGTGCCGCATTCACTCCACCCGCCTGCGTCCAGCGCACCCCGAATACGCTCGGCGTCGTGTATGTTCATCTGGCAACCGAAGGTAACCACCGCATATTTATTTCCCATACCTGTTATTGTAAAGGGTTTCTACACGCGTGGCTGCAGTATGAGAGGACGATGGTTTCTGCCCGGCGCCTCCACCATGGCGCACGGCAGTGAAGCGAGTGCACTCGGGGCACTTGCGTTACAGCTGGATACCTTGCATTGCAGCAGGCCTTAGAGGAGATCCACTGAGTGGCGTTTTAGTGTGAGGAGCCGATAAAGCTCAAGCGTAATTTGCGAGGCAGTATTCGAGGCTGCGGCGCAGGTTATACAGGATACGAGCTCTTCCCAGGCGCGCTTCCAGGGGGCCCGGCCCCAGCTCGAGCGCGATCTTGCCGTCGAAGCCGTCACTGTGTAGCAGGCGCAGAAAACGGTCCAGCGGGAGACGTCCTTCGAAGGGCAGGGCATGGTCGTCGAATCCCTTGAGGTAGTTGTTGGAGAGGTGGATGTGCCGGACATGGCCGCGTAATGCCTCCCAGGCCTTGAATATGTTTACACCCGCTATGGCGTAGTGGCTGGTATCGAAGCAAAGGCTGTCGAAACAGCGAATATCCCGCAGCGAGTTGAAAAGGCTGAGGTTAACGGGCCGGTACAGGTTTACATGCATCGCGTTTTCCATGGCGATGGTAATACCGCTCTGGCGAGCATAATCGTTCAGGTTACGCCGTGCCCAGCGCGCATAATTCCATTGCCAGAAATAAGGAAGGTGGATAACCACAACTTCCGCCTGGAGTGCGCGAGCCATGGCGACGGAGGTCGCGATCTTCTCCTGTGGTCCGCCCCAGACCTTTTTGGCTGCAAGGAGAAAGGGAGCGTGGATACTCCGGACCGAGATCCCCGCCTTCCGGGACAACTCCTGCACGCATGAAGTGGATTGGGTCTCGGCCCGCTTGGTTACCATCAGCTCGACACCGCTGAAGCCCGCGTCTCGCGCCAGCTTGAAGGCATCACGCAACTCGAAGTTGTAGAGGGAGGCGGTAGACAGGATGAACTCGGCTATTTCGCTCCTCCTCTCCGGGATCTTCGGCCACGTGGCGAGAGACGGTGCGATATGCCGCGGAAGAGCAGCGTGGTCGTGGCAAACCCGGCTAGCATCCCACCAAAGCGCGCTACCGGGGAGCGCAGGGCCTCATCAACGGTACGCAGGCTCGATTCCGTCAGTTCCAGCATCGCCTGTGCCTCACCCGTCATCTGTCCTACACGCTCGAGCTCGCCGTTTACCTCCTCAACCGCCTGGTTGAGGTTCTTGAGCAGCACGATGAACTGGGGCCTGGCATCATCCAGAGTACGGTTCAGGTGATCGACACCCCGGCTGAGCTTGAGCACGAGGCGGATAAGGAAGAGGGCCAGCAGCGGGACGGAGACAATGGCGATTACCAGGAATATGATCTTGAGCACGTTCATGACGCCTCCTTATCCCAGAAACCGGGTCTCGCACTGCCAGGTGTTCGTATAGTAGATTTTTACGCGGGATCTATCTGGACTCTACGGATAGCTTGATAGCAGTCCTCTCCTCGCCATCTATGATTATGTCAGTAAATGCGGGAATACATACCAGGTCTATGCCGCTCGGTGCAACGAAACCCCTGGCGATGGCGATGGCCTTTACCGCCTGGTTGAGTGCGCCCGCCCCGATGACCTGTATCTCCGCGCTCCCCGTTTCACGCAACACCCCCGCCAATGCACCGGCGACCGAGTTGGGATTTGACTTCGATGATACCTTGAGCACTTCCATGTTTAAGGCTCCTCCCCTTGCTTCGTTTGCTACAACGACCGACATCCCTAGGTAAGAATTAATGATATATCATTCTATAATTTTGTTAAAGGCATATTGCGGTCGTATGCCTGGTCAGGTAGCAGTTATCTTAATTCCTGGTACGAGCCCTGCGGGTTCCTTCCGAAACGTTCGTGCGTCGAGGGCGATTGCTCAGACAGGTGGGTTTCAGTCATCTTCCCGTTCGTGCAGTCCCAGGGATATGATAAGGCGGTTCTTGCGCCTCTTTATCACGGGAGTTTCGGCCTGCAGGTAGTATCTGCTGCCGATTTCCTCGCAGATCTCCTGCAGCGAGTCGCTGATGCGTGATATATCATCCTGGCTCAAGCGTCGAGCCAGGTGGTCGCTCCAGCTGATGCGCGGTTGTCGGTGCAGATCAGCCCTTCTGGCGGGAAGGACAACCCCGCCCTCGTTGAGCAGTTCGTTAATGCTCATAAGCGGGTTTATCTCCAGCTCCAGGATACGAAAAGCATTGCGCTCCGAGACATGCAGGCCTAGCTGGCTCTCGCAAAACCCGTGCAATATGCGACCTTCTTTTATGTTCCCCAGTTCAAACCACATGGGTCGGCTTACGTCATCCTCGCCGGCAGCCCATGATTTGCGCAGTTCCACCGAGTCATGGTAGAGGGTGGCCAGAATCTCGGCATTGGATCCCAGGAAGATGTTCAGCTTGTCCGAGCCGAGGGCGAATTCCGTAAGAACCCGCGGCACGTTACGAGGACCACCCGCTATGGAAACCCTGCCGTCCTCGTCTTTCTCGAGCCTCGGGAATGTGGACTGGTCCTTTTTCTCGGGTATATTCGAGGTGTCAATGCGAGTATGGATTATGGTGCCGTGGCCTTCCTGAGAACATACCAGTTGGATGTCCTCGGCCACTTGCTTGATGGAATAAAGGGCCATGCCCCTGCCGTGTACGCCAAAACGGTCCGCTACCACGTCCTCGACCTTTGATGTCACCCTGGCCTCGAAGATCTTGCGGTGCAGCGCCTGTGGGATTCCACGGCCATCGTCGAGTACCGTGAGATTACGCCAGCGCCCTTTCTCCTTCTGAAAGGTCACGTATATGTTTCTGGCGTCCGCGTCCCTTGCGTTGCGCACTAGTTCCTTGACCACGTCCTCTACGCAGCGAATATCCTGTAGCGCTTGCCGCCTCTCCGCCTCGGTGACTTTCAGCCTTACGTAGCCGTGCCCCAGATCTTCTTCAACGGTGAATGTATCGCGGTCCGCGAAGGTACGGACGAATTCCAGGAGCCCTTCTCCATCTGCGGTATTCTCGCTAGTCAATTCTCTTCTCACATCCCGTCTAGACGTTAGTTATCTTTAATCTCCATCTCGGCAGGCTTGCGCTTTTTCCTGAACGTTTTTGACGGGTATAAGACTATAATAACGGTTTGACTCCAGCAGGGGGCAGGTCGATCTCTGGAGAAGCGGCGTGGAGGAAGCGGATTTGAGGCTGCATGGAAAATGGGCGGAAATACCTTCCGCCCATTTCAGCCGTTAGACTATTTGGCGTAATCGACTACGCGTTTCTCCCTCACTACCGTTATCTTTATCTGCCCCGGGTATTCCAGTTCATCCTCGATCTGTCTGGCTATCTCTCTGGAAAGGGTCACGCAGCCGAGATCGTCTATGACGTCTGACTTTACCATAACGCGTATCTCCCTTCCAGCCTGAAGGGCATACGAACCGTCAACGCCCTCGAATGAATCGGCGATGGTTTCCAGCTTCTCCAGTCGTTTGATATAGCTTTCCAGGGTCTCCCTGCGGGCTCCAGGCCTGGCTGCGCTGATGGCATCAGCGGCCTGCACGAGTACGGCCTCGATAGATTTCGCATCGACCTCTTCATGGTGCGCCTCGATGGCATGGATCACAGCCTCCCCCTCCTTGAGACGCTTGGCGAGCTCAGCTCCTATGATGGCGTGTGAACCTTCCACCTCATGGTCGATGGCCTTGCCGATATCGTGGAGAAGCCCCGCTCTCTTTGCAAGCTTGATATCCGTTCCGAGTTCGGCGGCCATCAGGCCGGCGAGGTGAGCGACTTCGATGGAATGCTTGAGCACGTTCTGGCCATAGCTCGTACGGTACTTCAAGCGGCCAAGAACCCTCATGAGTTCATGGTTGACACCATGCAGACCGACATCGAATACCGCCTGCTCCCCCACTTCCTTTATCTCTGCGTCAACCTCGGCTTTGGATTTCTCGAACATCTCCTCGATGCGGGCCGGCTGTATACGGCCGTCGGTGATAAGTCTCTCGAGGGTGAGCCGGGCCACCTCTCGCCTGACCGGATCGAAGCTCGAGAGTATTACGGCCTCGGGAGTGTCATCTATGATCAGGTTGATTCCGGTCAAGGTCTCGAAGGTGCGTATGTTGCGGCCTTCACGTCCGATTATTCTGCCCTTCATCTCGTCGTTGGGGAGGGGTACCACCGATACGGTGGTCTCAGCCACGTGGTCGGATGCACATCTCTGGATGGCGTTGGCGATAATATGCTTCGCCTTCTTTTCAGCGTCATCGCGCAGGCGGCTCTCGATCTTCTTGATCACCTGGGCCGCTTCCCGTTTAGTCTCCTCTTCTACCTGACTCAGGAGAAGCTGTTTCGCCTCGTCCTTTGACAGGCCCGCTACCTTCTCGAGTTGCTCCTTCTCCCTCGCAAGGGTCTGTTGTACTTCTGCGCGGATAGCCTGTACTTCGTTCTCCTTTGAGGTAATGGATTTCTCCCGCTTCTCTAGATTATCGGAGCGGTTATCCATCTGTTCCTCTCTCTGTAGAAGCCTGCGTTCAAAGCGTTGCAGTTCGTTACGGCGGTTCTTGATGTCGCGTTCTGTATCGTTGCGCATGGCGAAAATCTCATCTTTAGCCTCAAGTAGAGCTTCACGTTTTTTTGCTTCAGATACCTTTTCCGCTTCCTGGAGTACGCGTTTGGCCTCTTCTTCAGCCGAGGATATCTTTGCTTCAGCCATATACTTACGAGCCAAAAACCCAGCTATAAGGCCTATTACAAGGGCTGCAACGCCGGCGATAATCGCATATAACATATCCGTTCCTCCCTTCATCTATATAAACCCGGGGTTTAGACCCCTGATATACAACGCAAAAAAGCCGAGATCAATCTCGGCTCAAGGGTTTATCGATAAGTGATATATACCGTAAAGACTGTTTTGACGTTAATACTGTACCTAACGGTATATACAACAAGCAAAACTGCTTGGATATCGATAAATATCCTTAGGCCTGCATTAATTCTAGGAGAGCTGACTAGCGGTGTCAAGAAAAGCGGAGCTTGCGACGGTCAACCATCATTGCTCTGCATGTCTTCGACCGCACCCGCTATTGCGGAAGCCGAGAAACCCCTTCTGAACAGCCTTCTGGAGATCTTCTCGATATCGGATTTATTTGCAGAACCCGGCAGGCAGGAAAGGTTCCTGTACATGAGCTCTGCAGCGGCTTTCCGCTCCCTTTCGGGGTCGAAACCGTGATCCAGGCTCTCCTCGGCCTCCTCTCTTGTTATGCCCCGCCTGCGCAACTCCGCGTATATGCGCGAGCGGCTCCTGTTTGCTCTCTGGCCACTTGCGATGATATCACGCGCCAAACAGGAGTCATCGATCAGGCCTTTATCCTCCAGCTCGGTGTTGATGTCGTCCACGATCTCTTTGCTGAAGCCTTTTTCGCGCAGACTCATCTCGAGCTCATAGCGACTTCGAGCGCGATACGAAAGAAGCTTTAGCGCCTTATGGAATGCACGCCCTCTTGCTCGCTCATAGCTCCTATTATTATCTTGGCTTTCCGTTGCCGACCTCCTGTGGCTCACCCTTTGGCGCTTGCGCCTGGGCGTGCTCCCGATCGTATGACTGGGGAAGATTCAGTACCTCTCTCAGCTTCAAGTCCAGCTCCGTTGTGATTGCGGGGTTGTCCTTGAGGTACTGCTTGGCGTTTTCCCTTCCCTGGCCCAACTGATCCTCGCCGTATGTGTACCAGGCACCGCTCTTTTTCACCAGGCCGTTATCGACCGCGAGATCCAGTATATTGCCTTCGATTGATATACCCTCGCCGTACATGATGTCGAATTCCGCTTTTCTGAACGGCGGAGCCATTTTATTCTTGACCACCTTTACACGCACCTGGTTTCCGACGATTTCAGCGCCCTGCTTTATGCTGTCTATCCTTCGGATATCCAGCCGGACGGAGGCGTAAAATTTAAGCGCTCTGCCGCCTGGAGTCGTCTCGGGGCTCCCGAACATCACCCCTATCTTCTCTCGCAGCTGGTTGATGAATATCGCCGTGGTCTGTGATTTGTTGATGGTGCCCGCGAGCTTGCGCAGGGCCTGCGACATCAGCCTCGCCTGCAGGCCTACATGTGCATCGCCCATCTCCCCCTCTATCTCCAGGCGTGGTACCAGCGCGGCCACGGAATCAATGACCACCACGTCCAATGCACCGCTGCGCACGAGCATCTCCGCGATCTCCAATGCCTGCTCGCCGGTGTCAGGCTGCGATATCAGGAGTTCGTCAACGTCCACTCCCAACGCTTTGGAATATGTCGGATCGAGTGCATGCTCGGCATCTATGAACGCCGCGATACCGCCTTTTTTCTGTGCCTCGGCGATTATATGTAGGGCCAGCGTCGTCTTGCCCGAGGATTCCGGACCAAAGATCTCCACCACCCTGCCCCGTGGCACCCCACCTATTCCGAGAGCAAGGTCGAGCGAGAGGGCGCCCGTTGGTATCGCTGCTATATGGAAGCGGTGGTTATCCTGGCCGAGTTTCATGATAGAGCCCTTGCCGTACTGGCGTTCGATCTGCGTGAGGGCCATTTCCAGAGCCTTGTCTTTCTCCACCTTAATCCTCCTCATCATGTCTCAAGACAATATGACTACGACCGGCAACCGCCCCGATCGCGCAAAAGCATACAACCCGCTTCGTGCCTCTAATTATATTTCTGCGGGGTGACAACAAACCCTTCCAGGGCTCGTTCAGGCTCTTACCATGCGGGCTATGAACATACCTTCCATCGCCGCCGCGGAGCGGTGGCGCGGTGCCAGCCGCCTCC
>JAFGDU010000045.1 GCA_016931915.1 Actinomycetota bacterium | reverse complement strand
TAGTCTCCCCATTGAATCGTATTCATACGTGTAGTCTCCATAGCCGGAGGGCAGACCTGATACGTTCATGGTCTCCCTCTTGCCCTGCTGGTTATAGGTATAGGCGAAGGAGGCTTGGAGCTGCGATACATCCATGCTTGCATAGGCTTTCTGGGTCTTGGTCTGGCCACCCTCGAAGTAGGTGTAGTCGATGTGGCCTTCATCCGCGGGCAGGGCGAGGGATTGCAGGCTGAAGTCATCATACCAGGTGAGGGAGTAGGTCCTCTGTGCGGGGTCCGTAACGCACGTGAGCCTGCCCGCAACATCGTAGGCGTAGGTTGTGGCTCCTGCCTCCGTCTGGCGCATGGACAGCTCCCCGGACTGCAGGTACGAGTAGTACGTCTGGTATGTGCCCGCTCCCATGGTGGAGGTAACCTGTGAAAGACGTCCCGTGGTGGGCTCGTAGAGCATATCCACGCTATTTGCACCCTCCTGTACGCAGGTGAGGTTGCCGGTATTGTCGTAGGCGTATTCGATGAGGGCAAGCTGGGTTTCTGGCTCGTCTTTAGCCCCTTCAGCTACGAGCTTGCCTTGGCCGTCGTAGGTGAATGTAAGGGAGCGGTCGGGGTCCGGGCTCGTGAAGGTCCTCTTCTCCATCTCTCCCCAGGCGTTATAGGTGTATACCTCCGTCTCTCCTGCGCGGTTCTGGCTCTCGATGTTAAGGCCACATGCGTCATAGGAATAGTAAGTGGAGTTGCCTTTAGCGTCGGTGGTCTTGAGGAGGTTGCCGGAGAGGTCATATTTATAGTTCGTGACCGAGGCGTCTCCGGTGCCGGATCCTGTGTTCTCGTCCCAGGGGCCGGTCCACTGCTCCACTTTCCTTATGCGGGAGAGTCCATCGTAGGTGACGCGGGTGGCGGCCGCATTCTCCTCCCCCACATCCCACTCCAAGGTCACAATAGTCCTGCCCAGGGCGTCGTTGCGGTAGGTGGTGGGTATGCGTATCTTTTCAGGCATCGGATCCTCGGTTTCATCGTAAGGGATCGCGCTTCTTATCAGGCGTCCCAGAAGGTCGTGATAATACCAGGTCTCATAGCCCAGAGGGCTTCTGGTCAGATAGTGGTTGCCCTCCAGGTCATAGCAGTAGTTAGTGGTGTAGGTGGCTCCCCCCTCGCCCTCCACGCTCTGGGAGGTCCTGTTGGAGAAGTTGTCGTAGCGGTACTTCGTGGTCTTGAAGATGTCATCTGAGGGGGTGGCCTGCTGCCTTACCCTCTCCTCGATGACGTTGCCCGACTCGTCGTATTCCCGCAGGGCATAATAATCCCCTGGTCCCTCGGTAATAACCTCCCGGCCGAGGTCGTCGTAGGTGCGGGTCACGCTCCTTCCCTCGGGATCCGTCTCCCTGACCTTGCGTTCCCCGTCGGAGTACTCGTATGAGTAGGTGCGATCGCTCTCACCCTCGCTAGCGGCGGCGGGGAGGATCTTCTTGGTCACGCGGTTCGCCGTATCGTACTCGTATTCGGTGGTGCGCAAGGCCGAAGCAGAGCCCACCTTCTCCTCTAGCACGTTGCCGTTGGCATCGTATTTCCAGGTCTTTACGTACGGGCCAGAGCCCCTCTCCCATCTCTCCAGGACCTTATTTCCCAAGGGGTCGTAGGAGTAATGGATGTCCTGATCCGGGGAGGAGTAGGTGTAGTCCCCGTCGGTAGTGTCATCGTATATGTTCTCGCGGGTTTCATTGGCGAGCAGGCCGTCCGCCTGGTATTCAAATGACTGGGTATCCTCCATCCCCACCATTGCCGCGTAACCAGAATTATCGACATCATCATAGGTGAAGAGATCGTATCCCCAGGTCTCCAGACCAATGGCCGTCTGAATGGACGCCACCTTCATCAAGCCATTGTATTCGTATTCCAGGTGGGAGAGGACGGGGGCATCACCTTCGCCCTCGCACACCGTCTGGGTTTTGACATTGCCCAGGGCATCGTAGGTGTAGTGGGTGACGCCATACGTATATCCTTCACCCCAGTTACTATATTTTTTCTTCTCCTGCTCTACCTTGCCCTGGGCATTGTATTTCCAGTGCGCCTCGTACTCGGTGTTATGCGTCTCATCCGTGCGGTTGCCCAGGGCATCGTAGGTGTAGTTTATGGTGAGCCTGTATCCGGTACCATGCTCCGGCTTAACCACCTGGGTAAGGCGGCTCTCACCATCGTAGTAAGACTCGGTGGTTGCGAGTGTGGCCAGGGTCTGGGAGGGGTCGTCGGGGTCTATCCTGACCACGCTCTCGGAGATGACGTTGCCCCTGGTATCGTAGGTCTTGCGGGTGGTGTAGGTGACCTCTTCGTCGAAGAGGGCCGAATGAAGGGTGCGAATCTCCTCGTTGGGGCGCCCCGCCGCGTCGTAGCCGAAGCGCACCTCTCCCGTGGTAAGCGGGTCCACCCGCTTCTTGAGCTGCCCGTCGCGGAAGTATTCGTAGGTGGTGACCAGTCCCTCGTCGTTCCATTCCTTGGCCAGGCGTCCGGCGTTGTCATATTCGTAGCGTGTATAGCGGCCGGTGTGGTCGACTACGCACTCCACCTGACCGTTGTCCAAGTAGTAGGTCAGCTTCTCGGTATAGCCGTCTCCCCAATGGGTCCATTCCGCGCTCCAGGGATCGCTGTCGTCGGTCTTGGATAGGGTCTTCACTATCTCCTGGTTGTTCTCGTTATACATATATGCGGTGCTGAGCCACATGACACCGGCCTCTATATCGCCCCTGCTCACTATCTCCGCGGCTATCCTACCGTTCCTGTCATATAGGGTGATTTCTTTAGGCGTCAGGCCGCCGTACAGGTAGCTGCTATTAGTCTTTGCCACGCCCCTCAAGCCGTCTGAGGCATCATCATCGTAGCTGTAAATAAAGCTGACGAGGGGTGAGAACGTATCGGGGTCGGGATTGCCCAGGTGTTCGTTTCTTCTGCGCCCCAGGGCATCGCACTCGTAGCGGTTTGAGCTTAGCGGTTCCGTGGGCTGTCCGCCATTCCAGTATTTATAGAGGGTTTCCTTGCTCAGGTCACCGGACGACGAGTATTCATATGCCGTGGTGGGCTGTAGGCTAGCGCTTATAGCCGGGCTGATCTTGTAGTGGACCATGCCCCGCTGTAAGCCATCCTCGTAGTAGACGTATTCGGTGCGCATGCCGTTGAAGTCGGTCTCGGCCACCAAGTTGTTGTGATCGTCGTAGTCGTAGGTCTTCTCATTCATGTTCTCGTTTATTTCTTTTCTAACCCGGTCCTGGTCGTCGTACTCATATTTATATACGCCCCCATCGGGCTTGTTGATCTGGACCACATTGCCCTCCTGGGAGATGTATTCGGTGATGCGTCCCTCGGGGTCGGTGACCGATTTTCCGTTGCCGTCGTCACCATATGTGTACTTCGTGGCATCACCGGCGTTGTTGGCCTCCTGCACCAGGCGGTACTGGGAATCGTAGATGTGGGTGGTGGTGTAGCCGCAGGGATCGGTGATGGCGGTGGTGTTGGCGGAGAGCATGTAAGCATATATGGTGTCGTTGCCCTTGCCGTCGGTCACCTTCTCCACCCTGCCCGAGGAATCATAGGCGATGGTCTTGATGGTGTTATTCTCTGGCTCGGTGATGGTTTTAAGCGCGTGGTTATAATCCTCGTCTGGCATGTCGTGGTATGAGTATAAAGTCTCGGTTTTGTAGATGTCCTTGACCTTTTCTAAACAGCCGTTATTGTAGGTGAAAGCGATGTTCATGTTTTCGGCACCGGGTTCTGGGCTTGTGCCCGGCAGGGTTATTTTATCGATGAACGCACTGTCGCCCTCCGCATACCAGGAGATATCTATAGTCCGGTCGCCGGGGGCCACAACACTCTCTAACCTGGGATAGTCGTAGGGAGGTTCGGGAAGTATTTCGGGAAAACCCGAATAATCCGGTTCCGTATATTCAAGCTCCAGGATGTTATCCTGTGCAGGATCCGCAGGACCATCCCCGGGGCTGTGGTCATCGACGATACGCTTCAGGTATACTCCCCAATCAATAGTATTTTCCTGGTCTATCTCAGTCTTCAGGCGTTTGAACTCCCAGCGGATACTGCCGGATTTCTCGAGAATATAGCAGGGGTCATTGCCATCGACGGCCTTAAGTTCATCGAACACCCCCGTAGGAGGCTTGAAGCTGCCATCGGGCTGCTTGGTGTAGGTGCGTACGCTTCCGTCCCCGTTCGCCACGTAGACCTTGTTGTCTGGTAGGTCTTCGTAGATCCATACGTTGTAGTTGAAATCCCAGCCGTAGCCCAGGGGGCCTTCTGCAGGCTGATATGAGTTATAGGTGCGTTTGAACTCGAGGTCGATGCCGCGGCCTGGCAAGGTGACGTCGGTGACCTCCTCCGTATAGCTCCCCAGGGAAGTGTTAACGCCCTCGTTGAAGCCACAGAAGTTGTCGAAGCCCAGGAAGTTTCGAGGATCGTAATTGCTGGGAGTATAGCAGGCGGTCCTGCTGCCACCGTATTTGAAGAATATCCTTCCGGCTGAAACGATAAGATCGGCGTCACCGCACCGGCCATATGGGTCTTCTTGCTCAGATGTTTCCCATTGCAAATTTCCGGAATACGCGTCATAGACCCGGAAATAGAAGAAGTTATCGTTATCAAAAACCGAAGCTCGGCCAGTATATCCAACGTAGAGCAGGCCGCCTGCAAGTGTTGGCGGTCCGATAACGTAGGCACCGCTATGACTATATGTGCGAGTATCGTGTTTCTCCCACATAAGCGAGAGATTGCCTAAATCGTAGGCCTGTATCCATGCCTCACCATAGGTAGATTTAGATTTGCTGCAGGTCACATAGAAGATGTCGTTGGTGCATGCTATACCCTGTATTGTTGCCGGCATGTGTGTGGTGTTCCCAACGTGTGTCATATTGAGCGTTCCGGATGGATCTTCCGACAACTGTAGCACAGAAATGCAGGTGCCGGTTGAAATCTCTGTCTGTATGCATATGCGGTCATTTACGAGCATTGGAACACCCTGGTAGCGGGGGTAATCACCTGTACCCAGGCTTGCCCTCAAGTCTCCGGTTGCTGTATCAAGTGCATATATATAATTGCTATCGGAGAAGAAAACAGAGCCCTCTCTGATAGCAGGGGATTTAACCGAAGACCCATCAGCTGTGTATTCCCATGCTTTTACGAAATCGCTCATCCTAACCGCGAGCATGCGTCCTCCGCCACTCTTATTTATCGGTATGTATAGGAAATCCCCAGAAGCCACCGGCCCGTCGTTAAAGTAACCCCCATCCGGACAATAGTAGCTGACGTCACGAGGGTTGTCCGGGAGATTTGGATCGTCTGTGATGAGCTGCATGGTATCTGAAGATATCACATAGAGTTTATACATGGTGAGGACATATATCCTGTTTCCCACTACGCATAGACCTTTTATCATGAAGTCGGAGCTTTCCTCGGATTGGTATCCCGCAACCTGGTTACCGGTATCTGGATCTATCTTGCGCACGGCCAGCTTCTTGACATCATCTCCATCCCCGTATTCCCCTATATATAGAAACCCTCCGCTCTCTACCATGCAATTGCGAGTGTCATAGATGTCCATATGCTCAGTATTGTTCCAGGCATTTGAATAAGGCCATTGCATCTCATTGGGTTTTATGCCGGCATTATAGCGGGTGTTTCTCAGGTTATATCCCTCCATAGACCATTCGTGAGAAGGGAAGTAGGCGATTGTCTTTACGCCAGAGGTCTTGACGTTACCTGCAGCATCGTAGGCCTTAATTAAAAAGCTATAGTACCCGTAGCCCTTTCTGGAGAGATCGAATTCGAACTCATATTTGTTATCATACGTATTCTCGGCATTGCCTACTGACTCGTAGGGCGATTTACCATCCGAGTACCATATCTCCACCTTGGCGACTCCCGAATCACAGTCAATGTCTCCGACAGGATCGACTACATTAAGATCGAAATGCACCGTCGGGTCGTAGTCACTGATCATCGCCTGGTCGGTGGGGCTGTTAACAATAATCTCAGGATCAAGGGTATCTACGTATATGGTGTCATCGTAGGTTTCCGAAAAAGTGCTATTGTGACCTATAAGTCTACAGTAGACTTTCTTCGCTCCCTGGCCACCCTCGGCATCACCGTAGGGGACGATCCAGCTCCTCTGCATCACCGTTTGAGATCCCCCGTCCAGGTTCACGGGGTATATACCCTTGATACCCGAGCCCTCGTTCCAGACCTCCACGTACTCAGCGTCAGAGACGTTGATCTGCAGCTGCACCGCGATGGAGTCGGTGTACTTCCAGCCCTCGTTTCCAATCTGCCCCAGTATCTCGAAGGTGCCCGAGGGGCCCTGGTTGTCCACCCATACCTGCACGAGGGAGGTGGTGGTATGTCCTACTCCATCCGTAGCTCGCAGCCCTAGATAATACGGGCCATCATCAAACGTCCCGCCATCGCTGTCCCAGACAAAGAGATCTTCCTCTTGCGCTCCGGTACCCTCGGTGGGCGAAACGAGGTAGCCAGTGGGGTCGAACTCCACCCAATCCTCCCAATCAGGATAGAGTCCTTGGGCATAGCCAAGTGTGTATTGCTCGAGATTGGAGTCGTTTACCCTTCCCCTGATATGGATATCACCCATCAGGTATTCCCCTTGCTCGGGATTACTTAAATAAACTTGCGGGAAGTTGTTGTCGGGGTAGGCATCTACCCTGAAAGCCGAGGTGTTGCCGGCCATATCGCAAACGGAAAGCTCGAGACACAAGGGTAACTCTGCCATCTCCGCGGTATCTATACTCCCAAGGTTGGTGCCAGGCGGCAGGGTATCCGACGAAATCTCCGTCCACAACGCGTTTGGATCATCGGGATCATCCTGCGTATATCTGAGGGTGTAGGAGGCGAAGTTGGTGTCGGAGGCTATGCCCTGTATGTAGAGCATCCCGCATGCTGCATCTCCCGATGCCGGCGAGGTGATGGCGGCCGTGGGCGCCGTGTTGTCCACCGTCACCTGCACCGTCGTATCGCTTATGAGCGTGGCCTGGTCGTATACCTTCAGTAATAGTGTGTACAGGCCGTCGTCAACGGCGGTTGTGTCCCAGCTGCCAAGAACCCCATTCGTGACCGGCGACGTCACCTCCGGCGTGATGGGGATATCGGGGGGCCCGGTGCCTTCTCCGTAGAAGAGCTGATACTTAAGGAAATGGGCGTCGGTGGCGGTTCCGGTTATCTCCGCCACGCCCCGCACGTGGCCTCCGTACTGCGGCGATGTAATCTGGGCCGCAGGCTCGGTGCGGTCCGTCTCCACCGTAACCTGGTCTGTGGCCTGCTTGCCGTAGGCGTCCTCGACCTCGAGCTTTATGACGTGCGGGCCGTCCTGTGTCTCCGCCGTCTCCCATGTAGCAAGTACACCGTCAGAGATCTCCTCGTATCCGTATAGCTCCTCTTCGCCGTAGTTGTAGACGCGGAAAGTCAAGTCATAGCCACTGGACCAATTGATCCAGACTCCGTTCGAATAGACCCATGCCGATCCATCTGCGTATACGTCGCTGTCGGACTTCCTCCACCAAAGGTAGTTGGACGAATCGACCTCGCCGTCCAGCCGGTAGAGGACGATGCAGTACTCCGTATCCGGCTGCAGCTGCTCGCCGCGGAACTCGAAAGTGTACCAGGTGGCTACATCAGCTATCTCGGAGATAATGTGGGTGGTCGTGGATTCGGCCACCACGTTGAAGGTGGGGGTGCCAGAGACGACTTCACAGATCTTCAGCCCTATCTCCGCGCCCACCGAGCCGTACCTTTGCAGCTTAAGTTCGATCCTGTCGATATAACCGTCGGTCACCTTGAAGGTCTGGGCCAGATCCCTCTGGGTACCTGAATATAGGGTGAAAAAGCCATCCCATTGCTCCTGATACGCTGAATCATCCTTTTCGCCAGGATTGGGGGGGATGGGGTGCCAGGCAGTGGGGCTCGTGCCCTCCCCGTAGGAGACCAGGTAGCGGAGGAGGTTGCCGTCCGTGGCGGAGCCGGTGATCTGGGCCGCTCCCCCCACGAGGGCGCCATCCTGCGGCCAGGTTATCTCGGCTGTGGGGTCCTGCCTCTCTATGACCACGCTCACGATGTCCTCGCTGGTGAGCTCGCCCATATCGGTGACGGCAAGCTTTAAGTGCACTATGCCGTCGGAGAGGGGCAAGAGGTCCCAGGTCTCCAGGTCCCCGTCCTGCACGGGGTCTGTATGCGGGCCGGAGAGCGGCACCCAATCGCTCGAGCCCTCCAGGCGAAAGGAGAGCTGCCAGGAGTCAAGGGCCTGATCGTAGGCGGTGCCGGTGACCATTACTGAGAGCTCTGATATGACCTCTCCCTCGCTGGGATAGGTTATCTCGGCATCGGGGTAGGTGGTATCCGCCTCCACCGCAAATGTATTGGATTGGCCCAGGTGCCCGGATCCATCGTCCACGGAGACGGCGCAGGAGGGCTCGGCCTGCCCGATGACCGCATCGCCTGACCACACCCCGCCGGTGAAGGCACCGCTCAGCGTCGGGGCTATGGTTCCCGTGGTGTCGGATATGGTTACCGAGCCCGAGAAGGATGTGGCGGTATTTCCGAAGGCGTCCAGGGCGGTGACGGCAAGGGGGAAGGAAACGTACGCGGTCTGGGGGGATGCTACCTCCGCGATGGCGAAGTGGTCGACCGGGCCGGGGATAACCGTGCTCTGTACGGTGTTAGTAGAGAAGGGGCCTGTCTCGGCGCAGTCTATCTGCGCCTGGTTGGATATAACGGTGCCCGGCGCGGCGGTCGCCTTCACCTGGGCGGAGAAAGACAGGTCCTGCTGACCCTGGTAATTGAGGGTCCCCAGGTCCCAGGTGATCTTGTGCTCGCCGGAATCGTATGCCCCTCCTGCGGTTATATCTGTGATGTTCTCCAGGTTTGAGTCCAGGTAGTCCACCACGGTGGTCCCGGTGGCGGGGCCGGCGCCGTTGTTTACGACCTGTATGTCGTAGCTCAAAGTACCCTGCGGGACAACCTCCGCCAGGTCCACCCCTTTGCTGGAAGTGGAGAAATCGGGCAGCAGGGCCGCCACGTCGAAGGCGTTCGAGCTTCCGCTCTTGCCTTCGTGCTCGCAGGTTATGACGTTGGAGGAGTATGCCAAGCCGATGGCCACCGCGCCTGAGAACACGCCGGATACGAAATGGCCCTGGGGGACATCCGTCTGCCCGTATCCGTTATAGCCCCATGCGTCTATGGTGCCGTCTGAGCGCAGGGCCAGGCAGTGGTGATCTCCTGCGGATATCGCGGTGTAGTTGTCGCCGCCTGGAACGGTGGTCTGACCGTAGCTGTTGTTCCCCCAAGCGGCCAGGGTGCCGTCTGAGCGCAGGGCCAAGCTGTGGTAGTTACCGGCGGATATGGCCACGTAATCGTCTGTGGGAGGCGATGCCGCCTGGCCTTGGTCATTGTACCCCCAGCCCACGATGGTGCCGTCCGCTTTCAGGGCCAAGCAGTGGTAGGCCCCGGCGGATATGGCCACGTAACCGCCGTCGGTGGGCGTAGCCGATACCTGACCGTTGTTGTCGAGTCCCCAGGCCTCGAGGGTTCCGTCGGCATGCAGCGCAAGGCTGTGATAGTAGCCGGCGGATACGGCGATATAGTCATCATCTATAGGCACCGTGGCCTGGCCGTAGAAGTTCTCGCCCCAACCGGCGAGGGTGCCGCCCTCGTGCAGCGCGAGGCTGTGGAATCCGCCCGCGGCCACGGCGGTGAAGTCCGAGCCCGCCGGCGGAGTAGCCTGTCCCTTGTTGTTATATCCCCATCCGGCAAGGGAGCCGTCCGCGCGCAGCGCCAGGCTGTGGTTTGCACCGCCGGACACGGCAACGTAGTCCGTGCCCGCGGGCACGTCCGTCTGGCCCTGGTCGTTCTTTCCCCATGCCCACAGCGTTCCGCCTAAGTTCACGCTCAGGCTGTGGAAGGAGCCGGCATCCAGGGCGGTGTAGGTGTTCTGGGTCGCGGTGGGGTTTATAGTGCCGGAGAGGTCGGTGAGGTTGGCCGTATCCTCGAAGTCCTCTATGGTCTGCCCGGATGCGTCCTTGGCGTAGATGGTCACGTTAAAGGGCTGATCCTCGGTCTGGGGGGAGGATATGGTCTCGAACTCGAAATGGTCCAGGGGGTCCGGAGCTATCACCGTGGTCTGCTCGGTATTGCTGCTGTGGGGTCCCCCTTGGCTGTAGACGATGCTCGCCGTGTTAGAGATAACCGTACCTATGGGGGTGGAGGGGATTATGCGGGCGGTGAAGTAAAGGTTAAACTCGCCTCCGGCGGGCACGGTGCCCAGGTTCCAGGTTATCCTGTGCTCGCCGGGATCATACACCCCTCCACCGGTGATGTTACCTACCTCGTCCAGGTTCGCATCGAGGGGATCGGTGACGACGGTGTTGTTGGAAGCTTCGTCCCCGCCGTTCTCTATATGGAGGTAGTAGGTCAAGGTCTCCCCGGGAGAAGCTTCGGTGAGATCGACGTCTTTGTAAGAGGGTGTATAATCGATACAGCCGGCGGCGAAGAGAGTGAGTACGCTCGCCATGAGCATGCAGACGATGGTCAGTGCCGTTACGCCCTTTGATTTCTTCAAGACAAACCCCCCATATGCCCTGGACTTATGTTTTCCTCAACAAAGCTATTGAACATAAAAAGCAGAACAAGATAGACTAGCGAGGACAACGTGCGATTGCGCACCCCCTTTGGCTATCTTTCAAACCGTTACAACCGGTGCCGGCTTGCGGGAAATGCTTGTACGTTCTCATTCGAGATATGCTTCGCAGGCTTTCTGCCGGACCGTTCACCCCATCCGCGTTCATTTATATAGGGGAGCAAGCATGGTGTCAAGCAGTAATGGTTTTTTTTTACAGCTTTGGTCGTATTGGTTTTATGCCAATAAACACCGCTATGTATAATGAATAGGGACTGCAAAGTAAAGGAGTGACGGAGGTCTCGGCGGGCGCGCGGGAATCGCACCGCATGAAGTTCAGGCTCGAAAAGAAGGGGGGCTGCAATGGCCGAGGACAGGTTTTCGATAGCTACCGTTGACGCACGGGAAGTCGGCATGGACCCGGAGCGGCTGGGTCGCCTGAAGAGCGCGGTCGAGAAGGACACGGCGGAGGGCACCTACGACGGAGCGGTCTTCGTGGTGGGCCGGCACGGCAAGGTTGTCATGCACGAGGCAGTGGGCAAGACCGACCTGGAGAAGGGGCGCGAGGCCAGCCTGGATGATATCTTCTTCCTCATGTCCCTCACCAAGCAGTTCACGGCGACGAGCGTGCTCATGAGCGTAGAGGCGGGCAGGTTCAGCCTTATGACCCCCGTATGCGAGATCATCCCCGAGTTCGCCATCAAGGGCAAGCAGAGGGTCAACGTGAAGCACATCCTCACACATACCAGCGGATTGAATACCGAGATCCCTTACGGGCTTCCGGTGGACCAGCTGCCCAACATCGAAGCGGTTACGGCGGCCATGGGCAACGAGCGCATCATGTTCCTGCCGGGGTCTGTCGTATCCTACAATCCCATCACCGCCATGTCGATCCTGGCGGTGATGGTCCAGCGCACGGACGACGCTGGCCGTCCCTTCCGCCAGATATTGAGGGAGGACATCTTCGATCCCCTGGGGATGGAATCCACAGCCCTGGGCCTTCCGGAAAGGCTGAAGGACAGGATAGTGCCGGTGGTGGTACGCGACCGCACCCCCGGCCTCTTCGAGCCCCTGCTGCTGGAGGCCTTCAACTACCTCGCCACCGAGGAGACGGAACTGCCATCGGGTGGAGGGGTGGCAACCGCCATGGACATCTACCGCTTCGCGGAGATGCTCAGGCGGGGAGGAGAGCTGGACGGCTCCCTCATACTGGCCCCCGAAACGATCAGGCTCGCTACCCAGAACCACACCGGAGATATGCCCAACCACCTGTGGGATTACATGCGGGAGATGTACGGCTTCCCCGTCTTCCCTGCCTATCTCGGGTTCACCTTCTTCCTGCGGGGAGAGGAAACGGTACCAGCGCCCATGGGGATAACCACCTCGCCCGGCACTTACTCCGGGCTGGGAGCGGGTTCCAACATGTTCTGGGTGGACCCCGAGAAGGACCTGGTCTTCGTCTTCCTGTCGGCGGGACTCATCGAGGAGGGCAAGAGCTACCTGCGCCTCCAGCGGCTCTCAGATATGGTAGTGGCGGCGGTGGAAGCCTAGGGTCGGGTCTCGAATGTCGTAAGATTTGGTAATATATAGCATATAACTCGATTTTCCGACACCTGACAACCGTTTAAGGGAGGAACATATGGACTGGGATAAGCTGGGAGACAGGGCGGTCTCGACCCTCTCCGAATACCTGCGCATCGACACCACCAACCCGCCCGGCAACGAGGCCCCGGGGGCGGAGTTCCTGGGAAGCATCCTCAAGCAGGAGGGCATCTCCTGCAAGCTCTACGAGAGCGCGCCGGGGCGCTCGTCTCTACTGGCCCGCCTGGAGGGGAAGGGCGAGGGCAAGCCGCTCATCCTCCTCAACCACATAGACGTCGTCCCCGCCAACCCCGACAACTGGCAGGTCCATCCCTTCTCAGGAGAGATCACCGACGGCTTCGTCTGGGGGAGGGGCGCGCTGGACATGAAGGGCATGGGGATCATGGAACTCATGGCGTTCATCGCCGCGGCGCGGGACGGCCTCGAGCTCAAGCGGGACGTGGTCTTCCTGGCCGTGGCCGACGAGGAGGCCGGGGGATATTCCGGGGCCAGGATGATGCTGGAGAACCACCCAGAGGAACTAGATGCGGACCTGGTCATCAACGAGGGCGGCTACGCCACGCTGGACCTCATCGCCGGCAGGTCTCTCTTCATGATCGCCAATGCCGAGAAATACGGCTACTGGCTGCGCCTCACGCGGCGCGGCGTGGGCGGCCATGGCTCCATGCCAACGGGCCAGGGCGCCCTGGACCTCATGGTCCCAGCCCTCGCGAGGCTGCTGGAGAACAAGCGTCCCATGAACGTGAATCCCACCATGCAGGCCTTCTTCTCCCGCCTGGCCGAGCACTGGGAGATCCTCGCCCCCTATGGAGAGGACGGCGATCTGCGGACCCTGGAGAGGCTGATCGAGGAGAACAACCTTACGGCTTTGCCGGCGCTGAGCGCGGTGGTCAGGGACACGGTGAGCCTGAACATGCTCAACGCCGGGGTGAAGATAAACGTCATCCCCGACGAGGCCGAGGCCTTCCTGGACTGCCGGCTGCTGCCGGAGACCGAGGGGAAAGAGTTCCTCGCCTTCATCAAGGACGCGCTGGACGATCCCGAGATGGAGGTCGACGTGTTCATGGACATGGAGAAGGCACCGGCTTCCCCCATCGACAGCGATTTCTTCCGCTCCATCGAGAAGGTGATCCTGGCCGACTATCCCGACGCCGTGACCACGCCCTTCATGCTCTCCGGGCTCTCCGACTCGCGCTTCTTCCGCGCGAAGGGCATTCCCTGCTACGGCATCATCCCCGCCCACCTGGGCCTGATGGACCTGGCCCGCATCCACGGCGTGGACGAGAGGATCCCCGTACGGGACGTCAGGGACGGCTCGAAGTTCCTCTACGACTTGGTTGTAGAGATCTGCACCTGACCAGATCCTTGTTCACGGAGGTGTCATTGCGAGGAGCACAGCGACGCAGCAATCCCATGAGACCGCATCCAAACCTCCGCTGTCATTGCGAGGAGCACGGCGACGAAGCAACCCCTTAAGACCGCACTCAACCCTCCACTGTCATTGCGAGGAGCACGGCGACGAAGCAATCCCTTTGCAGTCGAGGCCGGCATGCTTCAATAGGGGATCGCTTCGCTTCGCTCGCGATGACAGGAATATGCGTTCGCAATGACGGAGAAAGGTCGCAATGACAGGGTAGAAATGCCAGGGGTGGCGTCAAGTAAAAGCTTGAGGAATAAAAAAAGCGGACCCGCCGGGCACTGGGGGTTTGGGGTGTAATACACCCGGCAGATGCCGCTTCTTGGCGCTAGCTTAAACTTGCGCTTGCCTGTCTAAACCTCCTCCTTCATCCCTTCTAGGTGGTAACCATGCCGGCGATGAACATCACGACGCCGTTTACGAAGGTGAAGGCCAGCACCGCGCTCGGGCCCGCTCCCTGCCATCCGAAGACCAGCGCGACGATGGTCAGGGTCACCAGGCAGAACCCGCCCGTGAAATACGCCCAGGCCGGCGACCTCACGGCAGGCACCTTACGGAAGGCGAAGCGGGATGCGAGCAGCCAGGTCGAGAAGGCAGCGATCCCCGCCGAGACCACCAGCATCAGTATCCCGTAGACCGTCTGGTATCCCATCCAACCGCTGAAAAAATGCGTGAAGCAGAGGATCCCCGCCGCTACGCTGGAGATGAGGGCGATGAAATCACCCACGGGGCCCGACTCCGCGTAGCGCATGATCTCTTGCGGGTAATCGCCCCCCACCAGCTCCTGTTCGTCCACCATCAGTTTCTCTAGCATCTTGCGAACCTCCTAGCCGTTTCCTTTTCCGTCTCCGTCACTTCAAACCTCTCAACACCTCTCGAAAAACGCGCGCTTGTATCGTTCAAGCCTTTGATCATTTGAGCTCAAGGGCTACCTTATATCTCGCCTGAAACTCGGCGATGAAGTCCTTGACGTCCTGCATGCTCTCCGCCCATGACGCGAGTTCCTTCCAGCCCTTCTCCGTCAGGTGGTATACCTTCCGCGCCGGTCCCTTCCCGCCCGGCTTGGCGAAGGTGAACCCAGCCATCCTCTTGCTCTCCAACTGCAACAGGGCACGGTAGATAAGGGGGAGGGGGAGGCGTTTCTCGGCGACCCCTATCTCCACCAGCTTGTCCAGGAGAGCGTAGCCGTGCGCCGGCTCCTCGGCCAGAAGCAGCATGACTGTAGGAAGCAGAAATCGCCTTGGCATGGAGCGTTTCTCGTTTGCAGGGCCGCCACTTCTATTGGGCCCCGGTTTCCCGGCTTTTCCTTTGGCCATTCTCTCCTCCTTCCCTTGTATTAACATTTGTATAATATGCAATATAAATTAATATTAACTTTATGTCAATATAAATTTAAAGATAGTATATAGAGGTCTGATAGCCGTATGCGAGCGAGACCCACTTCCGAAAGGGAGGCGGATCTCGATGTAAGACCGTCGCGGTACAAGGGATGCCGCGTTGTACTCCCGGCTACTGCAGCGCCACCATCTCGTGCAGGGTGGTGCCGGACTCCTCGAAGGTGCGTCCCTCGTGCTGCACGCGCAGCGTGAAGTCGGACTCGAAGCGGAACCAGCCCGGCCGCATGAACCTGTTCACCAGCCAGCGCACGGCCGCGTTCATGACGATGGGGTTGAGCTCCTTCAGGAAGTCCTGGCAGTCGATGATGCGCTTGACGTCAAAGCGCAGGTATACCTGGTCGGGTATCTCGAGCTCGAGCACGGCCGGGTAGGTACGGTTGGCGGTGTCATTGAAGGTAACGCCGCTCTCCCTCACCTCCATCTCTCCGGAACTGAGGATTACCTTGTCCCTGTATGCGACCATGAGCGGTTTTGAGGCCACGTTGCCGAAACGCTTCTGCGTACGCACGTAGGCGTAGAGCAGGGTGAAGTCATCCGTGTACAGGCGGCCCCAGTACCACCATGAGATGATGCGCCTGGCGTCGGTGGTGATGACGTTGTGGTCGTGGTATCCGATACCTGCTGCCTGCAGGGTCTTGCCCTCGAACTTAACCGTGCCCTCCACCCTAGCCCGGGGTATGGGTACCACCCAGCTGAAGAAACCGCGGTCACCGTACCTGGTCCTGCCCTTGCCGGGCTTCCATCCCGGGACCTCGCTTGAGAAGGTGAGGTCGAGCTCCATGCCGTCCTCCGAGATATATACGTGATGGGTCGGCAGGTCCCCCTCCTCCGGCCACTCCACCCAGCAGTGGTTCTTCCCCACCCACACGTCGCATTTCTCCTCCGAGGCGCGCAGCTCGGAGGCGGGGAACTTCTTCACCACCGAGAGCTTCTCCCCAGAGGGCTTGTAGACGTGAATCTCTATCCCCGGCTTGCGCGTCAACAGCTCGGAGGCCTGCAGGAACCCCACCACCACGTGTCCGTCCTCGAGGCGCGCGTCGAAGTACCACCACTCGCCGTAGAACTTGCTCCCGACTGCATCGCGGTTGACGGCGTTGTCCTTTGCGGTGATGGGAACGATGGTACCGTCCTTCTCCCCCGGACCCGACCACTCGTCGATTACCGGCTCGATCTTCATGAGGTATCCCCCTTTCTAATCTGACATGACGTCAGTATTATAGCATCCCGTGCCGGACCGCTTACCTCCCTTCCACGCGCCATCTCGAAGGTAGCCCTTGGTCAACGTCGCGAAACGCGGTAAGCTCCGCATGGGATATAATCCATACACAGTGGGCATGAGGAGGTGCGGCCATGGAGATGACTCCGCGAGAGAGATTTCTGGCCACCGCTGCCTTCGAGCCCCTCGACCGGCCTTTCCGCATGGAAGCCATAGGTTTCTGGCACGAAACCCTGGCGCGCTGGCACGGCGAGGGCCTGCCCCCGGAGGTAGGCGACGAGATGGCGGCTTTTATGCATTTCGGCGTGGACCTGCAGCTGCCGGTACTTCTGGGCGCGCATTTACATCCCGGCTTCGACCCCGTCTACGAAGAGAAGGTCATCGAACAGGACGAGCGCCACATCGTCAAGATAGACGTATCCGGCTGCAAGGTGAGGGTGCTCGCCGACGGCAGCAGCACCATTCCCGCCTTCCTGGAAGCGCCGGTCAAGGACGAGGCGGACTGGGAAGGGGTCAAGTGGCGGCTGGACCCCGATACCCCGGGACGCCTCGAGCCCTGGATGGTGCTCATCGAGACCGCGAGATCTGTCCCCCTTCCCCTGTGCATATACATCTCCGGCCTCTTCGGTACCCATCGCCACCTGTTGGGGTTCACTCCCCTCATGCTCGCATACCGCATGCAGCCCCGGCTGTTGCATGCCATCTCCCGGCACTGGGTGGATTTCTGGAAGGGCGTGCTGGGGCATATCGCCGAGACCAAGACTCCCGATATGGTCCTCCTGTGGGAGGACATGTGCTACCTAAACGGCCCCATGATCGGGCCGGACGCCTTCGAGGCCTTCATGCTCCCCTATTACAGGGAGCTGATCGCATATATCGAGGGCGTCCTCGAGGTCCCGGTCGTAGGTGTGGACAGTGACGGCAGGGTGACCAAGCTCATCCCCGCATTCGTGGAAGCGGGAGTCAACTTCATCTGGCCGTTCGAGGTGCAGGCGGGAATGGACGTACTCGAGGTGCGCAGGCAGTGGCCGCGCCAGTTCGTCATCTTCGGAGGCATGGATAAGCGCGCTCTCTACGGGGACCGCCGCGACATCGAGGCGGAAGTGAAGAGGGTCGTGCCGGCCATGCTCGCGGCGGGCGGGTACATACCCGCCATCGACCACGCCGTCCCGCCCGAGGTTTCCCTGGACAACTGGCTTTTCTTCCTCGAGCTGGTGCGAGAGACCGGCGGCGGCCTCTAAGCGGGAAAGACCATGACCGCCAGGGAGGCCCTGGTGTCCTCGGCCAGCTGTTCCGGCATCCTACCCATACAGGAGCCGAAGCGCATGCGCGAGGACACGGTGGGGATGATAATGAGGTCCTGGGGGCCGGTGCGCGAGACCACGTCCCTGACCACGTTGCTGCCCAGTTTGAAGACCTTGTGGTTCGGACCGGCTTCGAGTTCCTCCAGCTTTTCCTGCATCCGCTCGACGTAGGACTCGTCCGAGAGGACGAGCATGGATACGTTCACGGCTTCGGCCATGGTGCTCACCGTCTCCAGGATTTCCTCCAGGGAGGCGATAAAGAGGCAGCCCGCCGGCAGCACCAGCACCATGCGGTTCATGGCGTTGATGGGGGTCTTCATGTGCCCCACGAGCACCGGCATCTCGGCATTCCACAACACCTGGTCGACCACGCTGCCGAAGGCGCTCTCCCTTACGGATTTCTGCCCGTGCCATCCCATGACGATCATGGTGGCGCTGTTCTCCATGGCCGCATGGAGTATGCCATTGGCGACGGAAGTATCCACGCGGTGGATGGGGCTAACCTCGGTCTCGGGTTCGTTCAGGTCCTCGGAGTCCAGTAGGATCTCCTCTTCCGCGCCGCCGCTGTAGCGTTCGTTCTCCCGGCGCAGGATCACGTGCAGGGGGAAGAGCTTGCCGCCGGCGGCGCGAGCCAGCAGGCCCGCGAGGCCTATGAGATGTTCCTGGGTGCCGGGGTTGGAGAGGGAGACCAGTATCCTGTCGTAGAAGGACCCTTCCTCCTCCCGCACCGCCGACGGCTGCAGGCGCGAGCCGAAGTGCTGCACCATTATGGAGGAGGTTATGCAGGTGACCATGACCATCATCACCCCGCCGTTGAAGACCGCCTCCGGAAGCAGTCCCGCCTCCACGCCCACCAGGAGGACGGCCAGGGTCGTCGTGGCCTGGGCCTGGGTGATGCCCCAGATGGTGAAGAGCTCGTCGCGGCTGTAGTGGTAGATCCCCGCGTCGATCCAGGCGGCGACGAGCTTGGTGAGGTAGACGCTGGCGATCATCATCCATCCCGCGATAAGGGTGTTGGATTCGGAAAAGAACGCGGCAGGGTCGATGATCATGCCGATGTAGAGCAGAAAGATGGGTATGAAGAACGCCTCGCCAAGGAAGAGGACCCGGTTGAGGACCGGGCTGCGCGAGGGCAGGGTGGAGTTGATGGCCAGCCCCGCCAGGAAGGCGCCGATGATCACGTGCATGTCGATGAGCTCCGCCACCAGGGCGGCCGTGAACAGGACTACCAGGATGAACTGGAACTCCACCGCCCGGCTCTTGAAGCGGCGGAAGAAGAGCTTCCCCAGCCGCGGCACCACGAAAAGAATGATCGTCGTGTATGCGACCATGCTCACGATGAGGAGCACGATATCCAGGGCGGAGCCGCTCCCCTCGCTGTTGCGTACCACGAAGGCCAGGACCAGCAGGGCGGATATGTCGCAGAACACGGTGGCTCCCAGGGTGGCCGCCACCGCCTCGTTGCGTATGATGCCCAGCCGGCTGAGGATGGGGTAGTTGATGAGTGCGTGCGACGCTATCACCGCGCCGAGGAGGAAGGAGCTCTCCCAGGAATATCCCAGCCACCTGCCCAGGACGATACCGTTGATCATAGGCAGGCTGAAGGTGAGCAGCCCGAAGACGATGGCCTTGTTGCGGACCTGTTTGAACTGTCGCAGGTCTATCTCCAGCCCCACGCTGAACATGAGGTAGACCAGGCCGGCCACGGCCAGGGTCTCGATGGTGGCATCGACGGAGAGGAGATTGAGAGCGTAGGGTCCGATGATGATCCCCCCTACGATGATGCCGACGATGCCGGGGAGGCGGAAGCGCTCGATTATCAGGGGCGCGACGAGGATCACGGCGATGATGGTGAGGAAGATCGCTACCGGGTTCTGTACCAGGGGCTCCTCCACTATTCACCTTCCTTCGCGTTTTCGATACTGAGAGATCGCCGCGGCCTTACGATTAATAATTGTACCGTCCATGGACGGATACCTTTATGCTAAGCGATATTGTTCCCCGCAGGAAACTGCCCATACAATGAATGGTGCCCCGGGCTTACGATCGCTGCCTTTGCGTAGAGCGCAAGCGGCTCTCATAATCGTAGTCAAAGGATTTGTTATTGAACGGGGGAGGATGACCCATGAACTGTCCACAGTGCGGAAAGCCCGCCGAGGAAGGCAGCACCCGCTGTAATAACTGCGGCGCCGCCATCGTGCCACAAACCGGCAACGGAGAGGGCGCATCGGGGAATACACCGCGGGAGGAGCCGGCGGCTGCATCCGCGTCCGACGCGCCGGTCACCCCTTCCCCGCAGCGTGACGGGGCACCCTCCCCCAGGGCGGCACGGAGAGCTAAACGTAAGAGCAAGCGGAGGGCCCTGCTCATAGGTGCCGTGGGGCTCCTGGTCATCGCGGCCGTGGTGCTCGTGCTGGTGTTCGTGGTCTTCAAGGGAGACTCGGATGGGGGCGGGGGGTCTTCGGCGACCCTATCGGACCCCGGAGCGGCGGTCGAGCTGTTCTTCCAGGGCATAGTGGACGCCGATGTCGACATCCTCGCCTCCGCCATAGACCCAGTATATATAGAGGAGTTCGAGGTGGAGTTCGGGCAGGACTACAAAGACCTCCTGCAGGGGTTCTTCCTGGCCGTAAACCCGGAGGAACTCGAGATAACCGGGCTCGATTTCGAGGTGGAGAAGAGCGGCGACGAGGCCCAGGTAAGAATAATCGCGGGTACCGTGAGCTACCTGGACGCGAACGGTGAAAAGGTGACGGAGGATATCACAGGGAACGTCATCACCGACTTCGATACGGTAAGGGTCGGCGATCGGTGGTACGTATCCATGTCCACTTTTCCCGACTGGTGGTACTACCTCAACGCGGTCACCGGGGAAGAGTGAGCGCGAGGCCCGTGATGGCGGATATCCAGAGACGGCACCCTGGGCGTGAAGGTTAAAGGGGGCAACCGCAGTGCCTATGTCCTCACTTTCTCGGACTGCCCGCGCTGAGGCCTCCGCCTCGCATTATCCACCGCCAGCCTCGGGTGTATCTCGTATCTACGCCGGCTTTACCGCCTTTATCTTCGCGCTCACCACCAGGCGCTCGAGCCTTGCCATCTCCTCCTGCGAGATGTCCAGGCCGGCCATGATGGCCTCCGCGGTATCGTCGTCGAACATCATCTTGAGGGGATATTCGGCGCTCTCCACCTCTACGTTCTCGAAGCCGGCCTCCTCGATCATGCGGAAGTAATCCTCCCTGAGCACGGCACCGGAGACGCATCCCACGTAGGCGGCCGCGGACTCCCTCACCTGCTGCGGCAGCTCTCCCTCCAGCACGATATCTGAGACCATGAGGCGGCCGCCCGGTTTTAGTATGCGGAAAGCCTCCCGAAAAACGCGTTCCTTGTCGGGCGAGAGGTTGATGACGCAGTTGGAGATGATGGCGTCGGCGGTGGCGTCGGCGACGGGCAGGTTCTCTATCTCGCCCAGCCTGAACTCCACGTTACCGTAGCCGCCCTTGCGCGCGTTCTCCCGCGCCTTCTCCAGCATCTCGTGGGTCATATCCACCCCGATGATCCTCCCCGCCTCACCCACCGCGTTGGCGGCTAAAAAGCTGTCGAGGCCGGGTCCGGACCCGAGGTCGACCACGGTCTCTCCCTTGCGCAGGGAGGCCAGGGCCACCGGGTTTCCACAGCCAAGGCCCAGGTTAGCCCCCTCGGGTACCGATTTGAGCTCCTCCATGCTGTACCCTATTTGAGAACTGATCTCGTCGGCCTTGCTGGCTCCGCAGCAGCACGGCTCCGCCGGGCCACAGCACGAACCGCCCTTGCCGGCGATGGCGCCGTATCCCTCGCGCACTATTTTCTTGACGTCCCTGTCTTCCATCCTTCCTTCCTCCGTTTCGCCTACAGGACCTCCGCCATGAGGGGCCCCAGTTTGTCCTTGACCATCTCCACCAGTCCGTCGGCTTTCATCAGGCTCATGCAGCATATCTCCTCGTTCCTGGTCCAGCTGATGAGCACCAGCTTGTCTCCCGCCTTGATCCCGGCCCTGTCCCTGAAGTCCTTGGGGAGGACCATCTGCCCCCGTTCATCCACGCCGATCAGGGACTCCACTTTGCAGCTGCTCTCCGTCTCCTCCCCGTCCGCGCAACATAACTCCTGCTTGGTCCTGGAAGCCATGTCCGCTCCTCCCTTCTTACTGAATCTTCAGTTATATCAGTATTATCTGATTTTATTGAACCATGGGGCGGAGAAGCGGTCAAGATCATATCGCAGTGTATTAGAACAGGTAGCGGGAATTCCTCTGTCTTGACATGGAGAGAGGAGGCTAATCGAGCGCCCTATCGCTCCACAGCTTTAAGGCTATGCCGACCACTCCAAGGATCGCCGCAAGCAATGAAGTCATGAAGAATACGGGGAGACCATAGCCAAGGTCTGCGGTTATCGCGATTCCGGCCTGGGTATCGGCCGCTTCTTCAAGACCGCTCGAAACGATGATGTTAACGAGAGCGAGAGAGCTCCCCGTCAATCCGACTACCAGGGATATAATGCTTCCCGCAGTTACACCTCTATAAGCAAGGTATGCCGCCAGTAGAAGCAGGATCCCGAATAGCAATGACCACAGACCGGTGAACCAAACAGATCCCCAGACGCGACGGTAGAAGATGTGCATGCCCGGTTGTGTGGACAGGGGATGGTTGCTCGCCATGTATTTCCAGCCACTCACCGGCGTTCCCATGTAGACCAGCCATGCCATGAAGGTGGAGCCAATCATCCCGATTCCACACAATCCCAGAAGCGATGGGATGATTAAGGACTGTCGTGATCTCTTGATACCCAGGGGCATCAGTCGCCTTTTTCCACCTTGATCCTCTTCGGCGTACTGTACCAGAGGGGGCTCCCCGCCGCCCATTCCTTCACGCCCACCTTCTTTATCTTGCGCAGGTTCTTGACGTGGGCGTCTCCGTGCACCGGCACCAGGAAATCCATCTCGGAGCAGGTGGCGAAGTCCTCGCACTCCCAGCAACCCTCGTATCCCTTCTTTATGGCGCACTGTGCTATGCCGCAGAACTGAGAGCGGGCGCTGACCTTGCACCCCTTACACCTCAACCTCACCAGCGAGCCGAGGAATTCGTAGGTCTGGTTGTAGGCCTCGGCGTCGAGAAACGGGATCACCTCGGCGACTTTGTCGAACCTCGCCTTTCGCAGTTCCTTGCGCAGGTCGCGCGCAAGGTCCGGGATGGACCCGGTATGGAAGGCGCATTCCTCGCAGTAGAGGCCGCAGTATGCGGTCATCCTGGATGCATCGGCATTCATCTCCGACTCCTTTCAACCTCAACCATTATATCGGGCCGCTCAGGCCCATTCCCGCAGCAGCCGCTCGAAGTAGTCGTGTCTCGCCCTGTCGGCCTTTCTCCACAGGGGTTTTACCCTCTCCACCCACGCCCCGAAACCGACCGGGTGCTCGGGGTAGCGCTCATACATCTTCTTCATGGTGGCAGCCGTTGCCGCCATCTTCACTATGTTAGCCACGGAACCCAGCTGCAGCCTGCCCGATGCCATACCCTTGAGCAGTGCGGGAAGAGCCTGCAGCGATGCGGCCGGGTCGGACTTCAGCTCGTAATCCAGGTTGAGCGCCCGGGTGCCCTCCGCGGTGAATATTCCCGGCACGGAGAAGAGGAAGTCTACCTCCGGGGGTGAGAGGGACACGACGGCGGGCATCGCGGCGGTGAGAAAGGCGAACTTCGCCCCCTGGTCCCGGAAGTAGCGCACGTTGTAGGGCCACAACGCCTCCCTGGTCAGGTCGTCTCCAGCCAATGCGTCGGCCGCGACCTCGGCGGCGATGGCGCAGGCGGTGAAGGCAGAGGTCACGCCCTCCCCGTTGAAGGGCTTGTTCATGAAGGCCGCGTCCCCCACCACCATGAGGCCGTTGTCCACCAGTGAGAACGGAGGCCGCCGGTAGGGCACCCTGCCGCTTGTGGAGCTCACCGCTTTGGCGGTGAAGGGCAGGGTGGCGGCGAAGGCCTGCTGTCTCTTCCTCGCTCCCTCGGGGCTCGCGGGCATCCCCACCCCCACGATGAGCTCGTCCCCGTAGCTGGGCGCGTACCAGCCCTGGAAATGCAGGTAGGAGTTGATGTCCGCCCCGACTTCCCCCTGCAGTTCTCCCCACGACTCCATGTAGACGATCAGGGTGTCCAGGTCCGCGATGGTGTCGCTCTCGAACCAGGGCGTCGCGGGCACGCTGGTCCTCACCGCTCCGCCTATGCCGGACGCGTCCACGATGAGGCGGCAGTGGATATCGAGCTCGCCCTCCGGTCCGGCTGCCCTGACCCCGGTGGGAAATCCCTTCTCGTATACCACGCCCCTGAACTCGGTCCGCTCCAGCAGTTCCGCGCCCGCATCTGCGGCGTAGCCGTGCAGCCTGCGCATGAAGCGGGGCTTGTCCATGTCCAGGGTGGTCAAAGGAGCCGTGACGCTTCTGCTCTGGTCTGGCGACCACATGGTTATGGTCTCCAGGCGGTGCAGGAGTATGTCCTCCCCGGGGAGGGGTATCCCGAACCGTGCGAAGGCCTCCTCCTCCATGTGGAAAGGGCCGATATGGGTCCCCAGTTCCTCCAGGGGCTCCCTCTCCAGGACCAGGCAGTCGAAACCCGCCTGCGCCAGCCTCCAGGCCAGGTAGGTACCGGAGGTCCCGGCCCCTACTATCGCTATATCCGCGCTGCGCTCTTTCATGTCCTTCCTCCTGTGTGCGATCTCGCCGCTCCAGTCTTTAATTCTACCAAGAGGCGGCGACCCGGGGTCGCATAAGTGGATTATATATCCGTGGGCAAACCTCGATCCTGTTGACCACCTCGCATGCCTGTTCTATATTGCAGGAACGCAAGATAGATCGTCTGCTGTGGGGAGCGATGGGTGATATGGGCGCGGAAACCTTTACCTTCGTAGACTTGAGCCACGTCGTCGAGGACGGCATGATCACCTACCCGGGCCTGCCCGGGCCTGCCATCTCGGATCACCTGAGCCGGGAGGATTCGCGTGCGCATTACGACGAGGGGACGGAGTTCCACATCGGCAGGATCGAGCTGGTCGCCAACACGGGCACCTACGTCGATTCCCCCTTCCACCGCTTTGCCGGGGGCAGGGACCTCTCCCGGTTGGAACTGTCCTCCCTGGCCAACCTGGAGGGCAGGGTCTTCCGTGCTGACGCCGGGGCGAGGGCATGCGGAAGGGACTTTTTTGGGGGCGAGGAGCTGCGGGGCAAGGCGGTGCTTATCCATACCGGATGGGACCGCCACTGGGGAAGCGAGGGTTATTTCCACGACCACCCCTTCCTCACCAGGGAGGCGGCTGAGTATCTCGTGGAGGCCGGTCCCGCCCTGGTGGGCATCGACTCCCTCAACATAGATGACACCTCGGACGGCAGCAGGCCTGTCCATACCCTACTGCTCGGAGCGGGGATAGCGGTGGTGGAACACCTGTGCGGCCTGGAAGGACTCCCCGACTCCGGCTTCCGCTTCTTCGCGGTGCCGGTGAAGGTAAAGGGCATGGGCACTTTCCCGGTGCGCGCATTCGCCATGATGCCGAAGCGAGAGGAAGGGTAGTCGATGATGAAGTTGCCGCTCTACCAGGTGGACGCCTTCGCGAGCCGCCTCTTCACGGGCAATCCCGCGGCCGTTGTCCCGCTGCGGGAGTGGCTGGAAGACGCGGCGATGCAGGCCATCGCCATGGAGAACAACCTCTCCGAGACGGCTTTTTTCGTGCCCCATGGGGAGGGTTACCATATCCGCTGGTTCACTCCGGCTGCCGAGGTCGATCTCTGTGGCCATGCCACCCTGGCCACCGCTTTCATCGTCTTCACCGTCATCGAGCCGCGCCGCAACGAGGTGGTCTTTGAGTCCCGCAGCGGGCTACTCTCCGTCTCCCGTGACGGAGACCTGTTGGTCCTGGACTTCCCATCGCAGCCACCCGCGCCATGCGCCGTGCCGCGGGAGCTCGCGCAGGGACTGGGAAGGGAGCCGGACGAGGTGCTGTGCGCGGAGGATTACTTCGTCGTCTTCGGGGATGAAGCGGCTGTCCGCCGCATGGAACCGGACATGGCGGAGCTTAAGAAGCTCGGCCTGCGGGGGATCATCGTCACCGCCCCCGGGGACGAGGTTGATTTCGTCTCCCGCTTCTTCGTCCCGAGCCACGGCATAGACGAGGACCCCGTTACCGGATCCGCCCACTGTGCCCTCACCCCCTACTGGGCGCTGAGACTGCGCAAGAGTAAATTACATGCCTGGCAGCTATCCCACCGCGGTGGCGAGCTCTTCTGCGAGGACCGCGGCGAGCGCGTGCTGATATCCGGCCGTGCCGTGCCCTACCTGGAGGGTTTCATCGTTATCTGAACCTTTCCACCGTCCTCGCCCCGTTCATTTTTTGAAATAGGGTAAGATAGCCGGTACAATAACTCTAACCCAGATACATCGGTATCGAATGACGCCACACATAATGCTGGGGGGAGCATGAGCCGCGAAGAGATGACGAGATCGCGATATTTCTTCCGCCTTGCGGAGACCTTCCTTTTAAGCGTCTTCCATCTGACCGACCTGCTCTTCCGCTTCCTTCCCCCCCGCGCCATGGACGCGTTCTTCTCGCTCCTGGGCAAGCTGATATTCTATGCGAGGCCGGGTATGAGGCGCCGGCTCATCGCCAAGATCGCGCAGGCCATGCCGGAGATCACGGACGAACGCGAATTGAATCGCATCGCAAAGGAAGCCTGCACATCCGCCTTGCGCCCCATCTACGATCTCTTTCTCTTCGGTAATCACGGCGAAAGCTTCATGCGCCACTTACGAGTAGAGGGCATGGAAAACCTCGAGCTCGCCGCGGCCCGTGGTAAGGGCGTGCTCTTCCTGGGCGCGCACCTCGGAGCCTACAGCGTGCGCCTGCCGGTGATGGCGAAGCTGGGCGAACCGTATACCCCCGTGATGTACCACCCCGACGATTCACCCGTTGCGGGCTATGTCAAGGCCATGGCCATATACGGTAGCTCCCTGGGATACGATGCCGTTGACAATGCCGTGATATTCGCCGGCGACAACACCATATCACGCATCGAGGAACGCCTTTCCAGGGGCGGTAAGGTGTGCGTCAACTTCGACGTGGACGGCGAGTTCATCGTGGATTTTTTCGGTAGACCCGCCGCCATGGCCAGCGGGATCGCTCATTTCGCGCTCAATACGGAGGCCGCCATAGTCCCCTTCGCGCTGCTACGTGGAGACGAGGTTTTCGACCACCACATGAAGATATTCGAGCCCCTCGACTACGGGCTAAGCGGCGAGCCCAGAAAAGACCTCGCTTCCATAATGGAAAAGGTGATGGATGCGGGGCAGAACATGATCCGCGAGGATCCCGGTCAGTGGATGAGCTGGTTCGGCATATGGCACTGGTGGGACAAGGCGGCGCAAAGACTCAACTGACCCCGGTAACGATACCACGCAGATACCATCAAGTGGTTTTTTCCACGCAAGCGGAAGGAGTAGCTATGAAAGAAGAGATCGGAGCGAAGAATTATCTCTCCCCCCTGCCCGTTACCCTGGTCGGCGCAAACGTGGGCGGCAAGCCCAACTACATCGCTATCGCCTTCGTGGGAGCCGTCGATTATTCCCATGTCTCGATATCCTCAGCCAGGAACCATTACACCAACGCAGGCATCAGGGAGAACGGCACCTTCAGCGTCAATATCCCCGGCACCGACCTGGTGAAAGAGACCGATTACTGCGGCATGGTATCGGGCAAGGACACGGACAAGAGCGCCGTTTTCGAGACTTTCTACGGTGAGCTGAAAACGGCTCCCATGATCGCGGAATGTCCGGTGAACCTGGAATGCAGAGTCGTCCAGACCCTGGAGATGAAGATCCACGAGGTCTTCATCGGGGAGATCGTGAAGACCTACTGCAACGAGGAGGTTCTGGAGAACGGAGGGGTGGACTTCGCGAAGGTGGACCCCATACTGTTCGTCATCTACGGCAAAGACTACTGGAGCTTCGGCCGCCCCTTCGCCAGGGGGTGGAACGTAGGCAAGGAGTTGATGAGATAATAGGATAAACGTTAGCACCGGTTGTTGCGTGGCATGACGGCAAAGGAGGTATGGGGAACATGGGGGCAAAAAAGGAGTGGCTGGCCTGTTGCGGGCTCTACTGCGGCGTCTGCGCGGTGCTCATCGCCGACCGCGACGACAACGAGAAGTTCAAGCAGAAGCTCCTCGGGGTCTACGGCCTGAGCTCGACGGATCAGGTGCGCTGCAAGGGCTGCCGTTCCGACGACCGCTTCATCCTCTGTGAAGCCTGCCCTATCCGCGCATGCTGCGATGAGAAGGGCATCGAGGGCTGCCACCAGTGCGACGACTGGCCCTGCGAATATATAGAGGGCTTTGGTTACCCCGTGGGCAAGAAGGTGATGATGCGCGCCATCCCCACCTGGAGGGAACACGGCACCGAGAAGTGGGTGGAGATGGAGGAGGAACGTTACCACTGCCCCGAATGCGGCTACGTCCTCTTCCGCGGCGCCAGGCGCTGCCGGGGCTGCGGCATCGACGTGGACGTCGACTGACGGGATACGATGCGTGAGCGCACCACCTTCAGGGAGATGGCCGCAGGCGACGAAGGGGCGGCCTCCGCGCTGATCGAGGACGTCTTCGACGAGTTCATCGCCCCCGACTACGGGCCGGGCGGCGTCGAGGAGTTCAAGAAGCATATCCTGCCCGAGGATCTGCTGCAGCGCCAACTGAACGGCGATTCCTTCATCATCCTGGCCGAGGAAGACGGCGAAGTGGTGGGAGTAATCGACGTGCGGGACGGGTGTCACATCAGGCTGTTCTTCGTGCGCAAGGATCGTCAAGGCAGAGGTATAGGGAGGGGGCTCTTCTCTCTGGCCCTGGAGAGATGTACCGGCGATAACCCGGAGCTCGAGGAGATAACCGTCAATTCATCCCCGTATGCCATCCCCATATATGAGAGCATGGGATTCTTCGCCACCCGGCCTGAGCTGGTAAGGAACGGTATCCGCCACATCCCCATGGCCTACCGCGTAATGCGAGGTTAGAAGGGGCGATCGGGGTCCCTGCGCCAGGTATCGAAGACCTTGTGCCCTCCCAGCATGCGATAGATGCCGTCCAGCAGTCTGGGTGAGCCGAGCCCGCGCAGGAATGCGGACAGCCGCACCGAGAAGGCGGGCCGGCAGATCTCCTCGCGGCTTTTTTTTACGGCGTCGACTATGGCCTCGGAGACCCTGACGGGATCCACCCACGGCGAGATGAATGGCGGCTCGGCTCCGCTGGCCATCCCCGTATCCACGAAGCCCGGGATGACGTCTGTGAACCTGACGCCGCTGCCGCGCAGCTCCAGGCGCACCGAATCGGTGACGCCCATGACCGCGTGCTTGCTGGCCGAGTAGGAGCTCATCTTCGCTCCCCCGATCACCCCCGCCTGGGAGGCCATGTTCACGATGTGGCCGCTGCGGCGTTCCAGCATGTCCGGGAGCACCGCCTGCATCATCCACACCTGCCCCAGGAAGTTCACCTCCATGGTCCTGCGCCAGTGGTGCTCGGACATGCCCGTGAACTCACCGCATTCCATCACCCCGGCGTTGTTCACCAGCACCTCGATGGGACCGACCTCTTTATCCACCCTCTCCACCAGCTTGAAGCATGCACCCCGGTCCGAGACGTCCAGCACGTAAGGGTGTGCCTCGTATCCCGCATCCGCCATCTCCAGCGCCGCCTTCTCCAGTTCCTCGCGGTCCACGTCGGTCATGGCCAACCTGCAGCCCTCGCGCGCGAAGGCCAGTGCATCCATCCTTCCCATGCCGCGTGCCGCCCCGGTGATAAGCACTACCTTGCCGCGTAAATCCTTCATCGTCGCCCCTCCGTTTCGTAACAACCTCACGAACCCTGCGCTCGCTCTACCAGTATATATGCAAATGGTTTCACATCTTCATATCTGAGTTTTAGGTATTTTATAGCAGTAACTACAGTAACAAAGATCTGACCCTGAGCTGATAGAATTGGACTGAAGCGCTACCACAGAATCGAGGGGTGTGATGGTATGAAAAGCATCGAGGATTGCAGGCAGGCCGGACAGGAGCTCTTCGATCGCCTGCACCTGGCCACCTACCCGGTGGCCATCAAGTACGTGAAGGACGAATCGGAGTTTGGAACCGGCATCATGCGCCCGTCGGCCAACGGCCAGAAGCTGAGCCTGTGCCAGGCAATAACCTACGCACGCCGCTGGGGCGCGACAGTGGGCATGGCCCAGGAGGATAATTTCTGCGTCCCGGCCACGGTATGGCACCGCTGGGTGGACATCCCGTGGGAGGAGTTCATCCAGAGCCAGATACGCCAGGGCTGGCACCGGGATGAGGAGGCGGAGAGAAAGCGCTGCGACTACGAACTAGAGATGATGGGCGAGGAGAACCTGGCCAAGGCGGCGGAGTATATAGGGTTTATCTCATCGGCCCTCCCCTCCACTGCGGTCGTCCCCGACACCGTGCTGGTGTACGGCAATGCCGAGAACGTGACCCACATCATCCACGCCCTGGCCTACGGGGGCGAGCATTTCCCCACCTCCACCTTCGAGGGGTTCGGGGAATCGTGCATGAAGGGAGGTCTCGTTCCTTTCATCACCGGCATTCCCCAGGTGGTCATCCCCGGTATGGGCGACCGCGCCTTCTCCGGCACCTACGATCACGAGATAGCCATCGGTTTTCCGGGCACATTGCTGCCGGCGGTGATGGAGGACCTCTTCCAGGCCGGTGGGCGCCTGAACATGGGCCTGCCCGTACGCACCCTACTGCCCACGGGCATCACCGAGAGCATCACCCCCGGCTTCCAGTACCTGCGCGACAGGATCGAGGAAAGCAAAGGATAACCCTGGGACGGGTAACAGAAAACCTGTGGGGCCGTGTCTTTATATTTGAATCTTAAGGAATAATTTGACAGAGAATTCATAAATAAAGATGTGACCCCTGAAGTTTCTATTTATGGAGGATCATGACGTTGGAGCCGCCGAGGCCGGAATTCTGCAGCACCCCTACCTTGGCCCCCTCCACCTGCCTACGGCCGGCCTCCCCCTTCAACTGCCAGTAGAGCTCGGCGATCATGCGGCCGCCGGTAGCCCCGATGGGATGTCCGCAGCCCAGCAGCCCGCCGTCGGTATTCACCGGGATCCTTCCCCCAATCTCCGTCTCTCCCTCCCAGGTAAGGGCGGCAGCCTCTCCCCTCCCGCAGAGGCCCAGGAGTTCGATCTGCAGTATCTCGCCGAAACTGAAGGCGTCGTGCACCTGGACGACGTCGACATCCTCCGGCCCGATCCCCGCTTTCTCGTAGGCCCGCCTCGCCGCCGCCTCGGTGTCGCCGTCCGATAGACCCGATTCGACCGGGTCCTCGAAGTCGAACCTCACGCTGGCCTCTCCCCACCCGGTGAGGAAGACCGGGTCATCGGTATACTGCCGGGCCTTCTTCTCCGAGCAGAGTACCACCGCCGTGGCCCCGTTGGAGTTGGCGCAGCACTCGTAGAGGGTGATGGGATAGGCGACCATGCGGGAGTTCATGACCTCCTCCAGGCTCATCTCCTTGCGATACATGGCGTTGGGATTCAGGCAGGCGTTCCTGTGGTTCTTGACCGATACCTGGGCGAAATGTTCGGGCCTGGCGCCGTGATCGTGCATGTAGCGCACCGCCTTATAGGCATAGGCCCCGGGCATGGTGATCAGTCCCACCATGCCGTCGTATAAGAGGTCGTTCTCCATGGAGAGCGCCCCGGGCCCTATGGGCATGGGCACCATCCCCTTGGGCATCCTCTCCACCCCCAGCACCAGGCAGGTATCGTAGGCCCCGCCCTCGATGAGGTAGGCGCCCAGCTGGGCGCCCCTGGAGGTGCTGGCGCAGGCGATATCTATGCGGGTGATGGGGATACCCGTCTTGGCCAGGGGATAGAAGGCTATGGGAGCCGCCCCCGGTTGATAGACGTTGCCCACGAATCCTATCTGGATATCCTTATAGAGCATCCCGGCGTCCTTGAGGGCGGCAGCGGCCGCCTCCTCGGCTACCGCGTCCATTGCCTTCGAGGGCTCCCTCTCGAAATGCGTCAGCCCTACCCCCAGCACCACTACCCTGTTGCCCATCTCTCATCCCCCCAGGTCAATCCAGGCCCGCGCGGGCGGGCTTGAAGGCAAAGACCACCGACTCCTTCTCCTCGTCCTCCCCCGCCTTTATGATCTCCAGCTCGACTTCCATCCCTATCTCTATATCCTCCAGCTCGCATCCCACGATAGGGGCATGCACGAAGGCGCCGTCCTCCAGCTCGACGAAGGCGCCGGCGTAGGGTGGCTCGAAGATGAGGCTGCCGTAGCTTACGTGGACTATGGTGTAGGTCCATACCTTTCCCCTGGTGCTCAGCAGGACCTCCTCTATGTTCTCCCCGCTGCAGTTGGGGCAGAAGTTCGCCAGGGTGAAAATAACCTTGCCGCAGTCACCGCACTTGATGCCGACCAGCCTGGCCTCTCCATCCTCGGAGATCCTCGGTTTCCCCTCGACTACAGGCACCCGTTTTTTGGCAGGTTCTCCCATGTCTCCCCCCTTATTACGGCACCATCAAAGCATATGCATCCGCCCGACTAAGATGAGTATAACCGATAGCCAGGCCCTAAAGCTCCGGGGCCTGGTGTTATCAGTGCGGGACCAAAGCTACGGCGCGAAGCCGATGGAGTTGTGGGCCCAGGTGCGCCCGCCCCCGTACATGGAGCGCTCGCACACCACCCCGCCCGAGGCGGTTACCAGGGTAGCCACGTCGTATGCTTGTACGAACTCACCCACGTTGAAGGTGTAGCGGGAACGGGCGGGTACGGCCACCTCCGGACCCTGCGTCTCTCCCGCCCCGGTCCTGAAGGTGAGCTGGACCTGTACCTCGTCGTCCCCGGGGTTCTGTACCAGTACCCAGGTCTCCATGCCTCCCTCGGTGCACCCCTCCACCAGGTGCCACGCATTGTCAGGCGCGGTGATGCCGATGGAGTTATGGGCCCAGGTGCGCCCGCCTCCGTACATGGAGCGCTCGCACACCACTCCGCCGGAGGCGGTTACCAGGGTGGAGACGTGGAAGGAAGTCACGAACTCGTTGACCAGGAAGGACTGGCGCGAGCGCGGAGGGATGACGCCGGTCGGGCCCTCCACCTCCCCCTCCTCGGTATGTAAGGTGAGGTCCACCGCTACCTCCTCGTCCCCGGGGTTCTGCACCAGGATCCAGGTCTCCATTCCGGCCTCGGCGCACCCCTCGGCCAGGTACCAGGTCTGGGAGGTCATGGGAGTCCCGATGGAGTTGTGGCCCCAGGTGCGGTTGCCTCCGTACATGGAGCGCTCGCACACCACTCCGCCGGAGGCGGTTACAAGCGTGGATACATCGTAGCTCTGCACGTACTCCGCGGCGTTGAAGCTGCGCCGGGTATGTCCGGGCAGGGACTCACTGGGGCCCGGCACCTTTCCCTTCTCCGTCTGGAACTCCAGCTCCACCTCCACCGGCTCGGCGCCGGGGTTCTGCACCAGTATCCAGGTCTCCATGCCCCCCTCGGTGCACCCCTCGGCCAGGTACCAGGTGGAGGCGGGGAAGGTAACCCCGATGGAGTTGTGTCCCCAGGTGCGGTCGCCTCCGTACATGGAGCGCTCGCAGAAGACCTGTCCCCCCTCCGAGGAGACCACGGTGGAGAGGTGGGTGTCCTGTATATAGGCTCCGGCATTGAAGGTGACGCGGGTCTCGGCCGCCACCTCCACGCCCTGCAGGGCCGCCGGCGCGAAGAGGCCCTCGGGGGTGTAAAAGGAGATATAGACCTTGACCGCATGGGGATCGGGGTTCTCCACCAGGATCCAGGTCTCGAACCCCCCCGTGGTGCAGCCCTCGGCGAAATACCAGGTGGAGTGGGTGACGGTGAAGTCCACCGCGTTGCTTTCCCCGTCGGGCGTGGTCACGGTCACCGGGCCTGAGGTGGCCCCCGGCGGCACGGAGACCACGATCTCCCCGTCGGCCCAGGAGGTATAGTCCGCTGCCCTGGTGCCGCCCACTTCCACGTAGGAGGTACCTTGCGTATCACCGAAGGTGGTGCCGGTAACCGTCACCTGCGTTCCCACCGGCCCCAGGATTGGATCCAGGCCGTCTATCGCGGGGGTGACGGTGAAGTCCACCGCGTTGCTTTCCCCGTCGGGCGTGGTCACGGTCACCGGGCCTGAGGTGGCCCCC
>JAFGDU010000044.1 GCA_016931915.1 Actinomycetota bacterium | reverse complement strand
CGCTCCCATCATAGACCGCATCGTGCGCAAGGAATGCCTGTGGGCGGAGGAGTATCTCAAGGGCACGCCGGGGGCCAGGCTGGCGCGGCCCATCTACTCCCGTGACGACACTGAGGAGATCACCTCCTCGGAGACATACTCCCGTGCCGAGCTGGACACGTATTCCACCGCCACCCTTGACTCGTACTATTCCGACATCCTGGGGATGTCCGCGCGTGGCGAGAACCGTATCGCCCAGGCCGTAGGCTACATGAAGGCCATGTCCTCCGATAAGGACCTGGATTGGAGGCATTTCCTGGACCCGCAGGACGATGTCTGAGCCGGGCCGGGGCTAAACATCGGGGACCGGCCGCGGTCTTTCGTTATTCATCTCTTGATACGAGCTGTATATCCAGTAGTGCAAGCTACCAATAAAGAGCGATGTGGATTATGCTTATTAGATAAGGCGACGGCGGGGCTGCGCTCGGGCCCATCCTTTGGCGTGAAGGGGGACTGCCATGGAAGGGGAAGAGAAGTACGGTACCTATCGTTACCGCTGGCTGGTGCTGCTGGCGTTCATGCTCGTTGCCGCCCTTACCCAGCTCATGTGGTTGAACTACGCTCCCATACTGTCTCGTACCCAGGAGTTGATGGGCTTCGATTCCGAACTGCCCATCGTCATGCTGATGCTCATGTTCCCACTGGTATACATACCGGTATCCATCCCGGCGGGTTTCATCATCGACCGCAAGGGATTCCGCTACGCGGTCATGATCGGCGCCTTACTCACCGCGGTTTTCTCCTTTCCCCGCCTCTTCGTGGACAACTACGCCCTGGTGCTCATCGGCATGATCGGCATCTCCATCGGCCAGCCCTTCGTGCTCAACAGCATCACCAAGATGGTCAGCACCTGGTTCCCGTCGGAAGAGTCGGCCCTGGCAAGCGGCCTGGCCACCCTGGCCCTGTTCCTGGGCATGATCGTCGCACAGGCCGCCACCCAGCCCATGCTAGAGGCCTTCGGCGACGACCTCGGCGCGTTGCGCATGGTGGTGCTAATCTATAGCCTCGCGGCCGTGGTGGGATTCATCGTCTTTGCGCTGTTCGGGAAGGCGCGACCGCCTAAGCCGCCCAAGCGCGCGGAGCAGGAGGCGCTGGGCGAGGACGTGGCCATCAACATGAAGAGCCTGCGCTCCCTCTTCGGGTTGAAGAACTTCCGCATACTCTGCGTGATCATCTTCGTCGGCAACGGATCCTTCGTCGGCCTCATGCAGTTGATCGAGGATATCCTCGGGCCCAAGGGCATCACCTCGGAGACCGCGGGATATATCGGGGCGGTGATGGTGGTCGCGGGGGTCGCGGGATGCGTTCTTATCCCCGCTATCTCCGACAAGCTCATGTGGCGCAAGCCCTTCCTGCTTCTGGCGGCCTTCATGGCCGCTCCCACCCTGTTCCTGGTGGGAGCCCTAGACAGCACCGTTCTCATCTACCTCGTGGGCGCGGTCCTTGGTTTCTTCCTGCTCAGCGCCCTGCCCATCCTGCTGGCATTCGCCGAAGAGAACACCGGCGCCCATCTCACCGGCACGGCCACCAGCATGCTCTTCCTGCTGGGCAACGCCGGAGGCGTAGTCCTCACCCTGGTCATGGAGGGCATCAAGGGCGCGACGGGAGGGGACAGCTTCTTCTGGGCCATGGTCTTCCTGGCAGCGCTTTTCATAGCGACCTTCTTCGTCGCCATGCGCATCGAGGAAGAACGTTCTTAGCCTGGGGTCAGCCCTCCATTTTCAACGTCGGGGGTCAGGCCAACGCCTGGGGTGAGACATCCACTTCGGCGACTGTCCTCAAATGCAATATTGAGGCGATCCAGTTTCTACTGCTACGGGGGCTATACGTAGCATCGATCTAAAACCGGTTCCTCCGGCATTCCGTATTGCGATCAAAGGTCCGCTGCATCGCGGTCCTATATAATCTATTGAGACCATGCATGTGAAAAGAGTGGGAGCGCATGAGCCCTTTACTCACAAAACTGGCAAGAGGTGTAGTTATCTTCGTCCTCGTCTGCTTTGCGCTGCTGGGGGCGGGTCTGTCATTCCTGCACTCCCCTTTCTTCAGGTATCCCGCCGACGGTGAATACCCCCCGCCGCACATCAACGAGCTCATCTGGCCCACCCTCGGCTATCCCGCCATGGTCATACCGGGCGGGGAGCTTACGGTGGAGCTGGACCTGTGGACCGGAGAGGAGTCCAGGCAGGAGGATGTATCCGGGTGGCATTCCTACCTCGCCCCCTCGCGTAGCGATCTCGACGGACTGGTATACGAACTGGAGCTGGAGGATGCACGCACGGGAACCTCCGAGCGCTGGCCATACCGCAGCAGGGAAGGGCGCAGCGAGGAGGTCTGGCACCTCTCTTTCAGGCTCCCGGAAGAGGTGACCCCGGAACTCTATGACCTGAGAGTGGAGTGCGACTCAGAGGGCGGACGTATAAGCGACGGCCAGCCCCATGCCGTGGCGGTCACGCCGCAGGAAGACGGTGACTTCACCTTCGTCACCCTTTCCGACATCCACGTCCACGAACGGGATAATTCGACCCTCTTCGCCACCCAGACGGACAAGGGTATCTCCATTGACGGCGACCCCCTCTTCCTCGCGGAGGCCATCCGCCAGGTCAATCTCATCCGCCCCGATTTCGTGCTCATGCTCGGGGACTATATCCGCGGGCAGCGCCGTCCGGGCGAGCTGCTGAGCGAGTACGAGAGGTTTTACGAGGCCATGCTGCAGCTGGAGGTACCCGCCTTCCTCCTGCCCGGCAACCACGATGGATACGTAAACGAGATCGACGGGCTGAGATGGTTCGAGAACAACATCGGGCCGCTCTACTACTCGTTCGACGTCGGCGGCTGCCACTTCACCTGCCTCAACACCTACGAATGGCCCGAGGACGACCGCCTGGTGATGAACAAGCTCTTCTACATGGAGCCGCGCAAGTGGCAGGGCCAGGTCCTGGGCGCGGAGGACGAAGAAGACCCCTCTACCTACTACGGACAGCTCGCCTGGCTGGAGGAGGACCTCGCGGCCAACCGCGGTGCTCCCCTCGAGGTGGTGGCGCTGCACCACGACCCCTATACTCCTGACGGCAGGGGATACTCCTACGCCAACGTGGTTTACGGGCTCGTCTACGTATCGGCGGGAGGGGGGCAGGGAAAGCTGGCCCTCCTCGATACCGTATCCCGCCACGGCGTGGACGCCGTCTTCGGCGGCCACCGGCACACCGACGAGATAGCCTGGGTGCCCTGGGAGGGTGGCGGGGGAGAGACCATGTATTCCTGCCAGACCTGCGTCTATTTCGACCAGGGCGGCGAGAGCGACCATTATCCCGGCTACCGCCTGGTGGAGGTGGAGGAGGGGGAGATAACCTCTTATGCATACCTGGATGGTGTATCCTCCTACCCCTTCTACGACGGCTCGGTGCCCGGGGGAATCACCGACCTCGACGAGATCGATATCCCATCCCTGGATGTGCAGATCCTGCAGACCAGCATGGAGAGTGAGCCCCATATTGTGCTCGAGATAGAGAACTACCTCGCTGTCGCCATGGAGCTGGAGGGCATCGTGGTGGAGGCGCCGGCGCCGCCGCCCGGGGGCTACACCGTCACGGGAGGGGAGCTCTTCCGCAGCGTGGAGATTCCCGCCAGGCCCGGCCGGGTCCTGCTTTACCTGAAGACGAAGGTCCGGGCGGGCACGCCGGGTGTGGGCTGGGAAGACCCGGGCGAACCCGCCGTGAAGACCATCACCGTCGAGCCCGCGCGGGGTTGACCGCGGCCGCGAGGGATGGCCCTCCAGAAAGCCGCCGGGCGGCTGATGCCCGCGCCGGCCGCTATGCGTATCCCTACGGATTACAACCTATGGAATCGTGTCCTCCCTGGCGGTTCTCCCAGTACATGGCCCGCTCCGCGATGACCGGCCGGTTGGAGGAGACCATGGTGGAT
>JAFGDU010000043.1 GCA_016931915.1 Actinomycetota bacterium | reverse complement strand
GCTTTATCGCGCATGCCGTGAACACGCCGCAACCCCCGAGGTTCCCGATGGCTCCCCGCAGCGCGCCCTTCAGTCCGGGTCCCGGTCCCTCCGGGGATATCCACCCACAGCCCGATCCCAGGGAGCCCATCCTCAACACCTCGCCGTCCGGCAGCACCCATTCCACCCCGAGAAGAATCTCCGGGCCGTAGCCGTTCATGTAGTTGCCGTAGCCGGCCCCGAACCCCGCCGTGGCCTGGGCCAGGACCGAGCAGTTGCTCCCCGCCGAGTTGACCTCGCAGTTCAAGCCCTTGCGCATTATCTCCGGCTGCAGCTGCGCGTAGCTGACGTAGGGCTCCACCACCGCGTACATGTCCCTGGTGTTGATCTCCAGGATGCGGTTCATCCTCCTCAGGTCGAGCACGATGACGCCCTCGGAGTTGGGGCATGCGGAGTAGATCCATCCCGTGGAGTGGGCCTTGAACTTGAGGCCGTAACGGTTGCACACCTTGACGATGGCCTGGACCTCCTCCGTGCTCCCCGGCAGCACGACCGCCTCGGGGCGGATGGGCATGAAGGAATTGGCCCTCTCGCCCACCAGGTCTCCCAGCCACTGCCAGGTGTAGGTATCGAGCATCACGGGGTCCGAGGTTACATGATCGCTGCCCACGATATTCGCCAGCGCCTTATACGCGTCCGATTCCTTCGCCAGAGCCATCTCTACTCCACCCCCCAAGCGAGTATCCTACGGCACATCACAATGCCCTCCTCAACAGCTCCACGATGTCCAGTATCCCCATGCCGTTCTCCCCGTTCTCGCCCGCCGCCTCCTTGAAACTGGTCTCGCACCAGGGACATGCGGTTATCAGCGCCTCGCAGCCGGTGGACCGCGCCTCTTCCAGCCTCTCGCAAGCGGTCCAGGCCGCGAAATCCGGGTATGCCTGCGGCACCCCTCCCCCGGCCCCGCAGCACCATGCGTATTCCTTTATCCTCTCCATCTCCACCAGCTCCACGCCGGGGATGCTGCGCAGGATGTTCCGGGGCGGCTCGAAGACGCCTTCCGTCCCCCTGCGCAGGGGTTTCTGGGGCTCCGACACGCAGACCACCCCCAGCTTCTTGATGTACTCCCCCTCCCAGGGCTCGTATTCCTCTCCCAGCCTTCCCAGGCGGCAGGGGTCGTGGTAGGTGACCCGCATGGGCACCTTTTTCCTCGGCCTCAGCTTACGCTGGGCGATGAGGCGGTCCAAGAGTTCAGATATGTGCAGCACCTCGACGCCCGCGAGATCGTGCCCCGCCATGGGATACGACTGCTTGAAGGTGCCGTAGCAGCAGGCGCAGGGGGTGACCAGCGTGGTGGCGCCGCATGCTTTTGTCTTCTTGAGCAGGGTTTTCGCGCATCTCGACAGCTCTTTTCTGTATCCCATATCGAAGAAACGCCCGCCGCAACACGGCTCCTCCCGGCCCAGGATACCCACGCTCACTCCCGCCTTGTGCAGGAGTTCAACGCTTCCCCTGACCACCGGCCACAGAGACTCGTCGAACGACAGCTTGCAGCCGGCGAAGAAGAGCACGTCGACCTTGGTCCTGTTCGCGTCCTTGACCGCAAGCCCCCTGGCCCAGTTGCGCCGCGCCGATTGTGATCTCCCCTGCGAGTTCCCATGGCGTACGAGCTCCTTCCTGGCGGCGGCCAGCTCCGGCTGTTCCTTCCCCTCCTCCACGCACCTGAACTTGAGCTCGCGGGCTATCTCCAGGGGATCCACGAGTTCGGTTATGAGGTGGCAGGTGGTCTGGCAGGCCCCGCAGAGCTGGCAGCGGAAGATGACTTCCATGAGCTCCTCCGTGATCTCGCCCCTCCCCTGCAGCAGCGAATTGGCGGCGACCACCCTGCCCCCGCCCGAATAGGCGTGAAAGTCGTATCTCGCAATGGCGGGGCAGTTCTTCGCGTACCGCCAGCTGCGTACGAAATCGATGGGCAACCACTTGCACAGCGAGCACCTCACGCAATACTGCGCCGCGAATTCATAATCCTCCAGTGCCATCGCCAGCTCCTTTCAGAAGCACAACCTGCCGGGGTTCATGATGTTGTCGGGGTCGAATACGCCCTTGATCTTCCTGAGCGTATCCCTGGTGGCGGCGTCCCGGTTGTAAACGCCCTCCGCGAGCAGGTCGTAGGGGCGCGAGAAGAAGGCCCCGCCGTTCATCAAGGCCGTGCCCAGCTGCAGGTAAAGCTCACGGACCCTCTCGCTCTCCCGGGGATCTTCGCGGTCGAAGAAGATGCTGAACTCGCAGTGATAGCCGTGCCCCTGGAAGACCGGCTGCACGTAGACACCGACGTCCGCCGGCGATAATCCCTTCCCGCTCACGCATTCCATCATCACCGCGACGTGCCTGGGGACGTCGTGGAAAGAGGCTATGAAGCTGATGTCCTGGCATCCACCCTTTTCCCTCACCTTCCAGTAAGTATCACCGCAAGGTGTGGTTATGAGTTCCCTGGCCGTCCTGGCGGAAACACCCGGCACGGCATCACCTATCGAGACGCCCGCAGCCCTGGCGTGATCCCGCGCCTCCGCCTCCTGCACCTCCGCCCTCTCCGCGGGGAAATAACGGTATCCCGAGAGGCAGAAGAGGAGCATCCAGCGGGGGAGCTTCGCTGCCAGGCCATCTATGTCCTCGTCCCTATCCGCGGCCATAACCGCCACGTCCTTCGCGTTGAGGATGAGGATCTCATCGCCGATCCTGAACCTCACCAGCCGGTAGGCGAACTCCAGCAGCTCCTCCAGCCTGTCCGCCTGCGCGAGATAGGGCACCTGCAGGGTCGGCGATACCTCGCAGCGAACCGTTGCCCAGGTCACGATGCCCATGGTCCCCTGCGCGCCCTGCACCAGGCGCATGATCTCCGTCTGCGGTTCCCATCTCAGCTTCTGGCGCCATCCCGCCTCCTGCATCTCCTCGACGGTCCCCGGTCCCGCCGCCTCCCCCGTCCTGAAGACGTCGCCGGTCCCGAAAACGACCTCCGCGCACAGGAGCGGGGCCGTGTGGTCCAGGTGATATTTCGGTATGGTGTGGGGCTCCCTCTCCAGGAAGCATGCCAGCACCGATTTCGTATTGCGGGGACGCAGGGGAATCGGGAGCTTCAGTCCCTCCTTCTCCAGCGCCGGCAGAAGCTCCGCGAACCTGACCCCGGGTTCGATCATGGCCACGCGATCCTGCCGGTCGACGGATTTTATCGCCCGCATGTGGGAGAGATCTACGACGATGCCCCCGTAGGCGGGCACGGTATCACCCCGGAAGTGGGGCGGCCCGGAGCTCACCGGTATCAGCGGCGTCCTGGTCTCGCCCGCCAAGCGTACGATCTCCCTTATCTCTCCGGCGTCGCGCGGCCTCACCACGAACCAGGGCCGCGCGGGGGGCAGGAAGCTCTCGTCCTGCGCGTACCCCTGCAGTATCTCGGGCTCGTCGCTGACGTTTTTCCTTCCCACCACCGCCGCCAGCTGCGCCGTTTTTATCCCGGTTTCCATATATCGACCCCCTATTCCGGTCCAGGCCCTATTCCAGGGAGTAGTGCTCGCTGATACCGTGCCCGGAGATGAGGCTCTCCACGTCGTTGCAACCCTCGGTGGACAGACCCATCCTGGCGTCCCGGAACAGCTTCTCCACCAGGGCGTCCTTGGTCAGCCCGTAGGCGCCGTGCAGGCGCATGGCCTCGCTCGCCACCTCGTATGCCTGCTGGGTGCAGTAGACCTTGCAGGCGTGGCAGTTCATGGCCGGGAAATCGAACTCCCTCTCCTCGAACATCTTGTCGAAGGCGTAATCGAGCACGGCGCGCGAATAAGCCCGGGCGGTCTCCACGCTCTGGAACATGGCGGCGAGCCGCATGAGTACGGTGTCGTGTTCGATGATGGGTTTTCCGCCCTGGATCCTCTCCTTGCAGTAGCGCATGGCCTCCTCGAACGCTGCCCGCGCCAGGCCCACCGACACCACGCCGGTACCGGTGCCCATGAGGGCGAGCATGGGGGCAGCCGCAGCCGACCACATCCCCGGGACCACGATGACGTATTCCTTGGCCACCCTCACGTCGTCGAACGCCAGCTCTCCCTGGGGGACGTCCCGCATGCCCAGTTTGTCCAGGGGCGCTCCCCTGCTCACCCCGTCCTGGTCCAGGCGGATGAAGGCGAAGGCCTGGTCCGCCACGTTGCGGTGCGGCTGCATGTTCAGGCTGGCGAAGCAGTGGGTGGCTACCGGCGCCGCGGTGGGCCAGGCCGCCTTCATGCCGTTGACGACCCACTCATTGCCGTCCTTCTCCAGCTTTACCGGGTTCCTCAACCCGAACTCGTCGAGGCGCTCGGCGGGAAGGTGGGGGCTCATCACTATGTCCGAGCCGTGCTCCGGCTCTGTGAACGGCACGCAGCCGCGCAGCTCGCCCTTGTCGTCGTCCATCCACGGCCTGGTGATGAGGTCGACGCATTCGTCCAGTGCGCCCGCGGTCATGTCGTTGAAGACGGCGGCGATGGAGGGGAGGATGGCGTCCACGCCCAGGCCCGCCGTGAGCCCCATGCTCCCCCAGCCCAGTTCCTCGATGACGGCATGGACCTGTTTGGCGCTGAACCCCAGCCCCCCGTAATCGGACGGCGTGTACATCTTGTGCAGCCCCATGGCCTTCATCTTCCCGAAGACCTGGAAGTAGGGCGAACCGTCCTCTATCACTTCCCTGGGATCCATGCGGTCGAGCGCGACGGAAGCGGGCCGCATCTCCTTCTCCGCGAAGTCATGCACCTGCCTCTTGAGCATGGATATGCTCTCGTCTGCCAGGACCTCGGAATCCAACTCTCCGTACATGTCCACACCCCCTGCATGGTCAATAGACCGCGGTTATCGATTCAACGTATATGCCCGGCTGCGATTTCCCGTTCCCCCAACGTTCGACATCCCTGCAGCAGTGTTAATAGAAAAGGCCTGATCCACCGGTAAGAACATGCTACAGGCGGCACGAGCCTTTTAAACCACCCCGCCGGGGTAGCTTTGAGGAGTGATGTCGGGGGTAGTGTCTGCTGCACGTATCGAGTCTGTAGTAGAATTATGGAGGTGCAAGGGAAGAGACCTCCACCTAAGACGCATGGAGCTGGCGATGGGCGAATCCCCGGGGCTTGCAGAGAGCGTAAACCATGACCTCAGGAGCCGGATCATCGACGCCGCGCTCGCGGTATTCTCCGCCAAGGGATACCACGGCACCACGCTGGATGACATCATCGGCGCCTCGGGCGTGAGCGAGGGCGAATTCCTCGCATGCTTCGAGGGCAAGAACGATCTCTACTATCAGACCTGCTATCATGCCCTGGAGTTGTGGATGAAGGCCTTCTCGGATAACCTGTGCGAGGAGGAGGACGCCCTGGACAAGCTCCGCCTCATTACCCGAGCCGGTTTTCTCTACCCCGTCTATCACCCCGAGGTCCGCAAGCTCCTCGAGGACGGGCCGATGATGGTCGTGTTCGTGAGCGAGCGCTATGCCGACATCATGGATCAGGCCAAGCGCATCCTGAAATCAACGCTGGAGGAGGGAATAGAGAGCGGGGTCTTCCGCCCCCTGGACTCAGGCGCCGTTGCGGACCTGATGTTCAATCTCTACAAGTACTATATCCTCAGCTTCTACATCGGATCCTCCACCATCGATCACGAGCAATTCGTACACTTCCTGGAGGATATCCTCATCTACGGCCTGATACGGAGGTGAGCCGGCATGGCGCAATCCGGCACCCGGGACGGCGGCGATCTCACCCGCTACGGCTGGCTGAGCTACCGCAACCGCCGCGATGATTCCCTGGTGCTTCCCTGCCCCTTCCCCGAGCTCGCCGATCTGATCGCGGAGCAGTCCGGGCCGCTGGCCCGCAGGATAAAGGAACGCCTGGGCGGCCCGGCGGATGAAGGCCACAAAGGCGGAAGCGCGGACGACGATGGCGGGCAACTCCTGGAGTACCTCGGGACCCTGTCGGAGTCGCTGCGCAGCGGGAGCCTCGAGCCCTTCCAGGCATACCAGTTGGTGCAGGCGCAGCGATACCTGGGGGAAGGGATTCCCCTCGAGGAGGTGGAGAAGCGCGCTGCCTGCATCCGCGAAAGCCTGCGCGATGTCCTGTTGGAGAGCGCCGCATCGCCGGACCAGATCCTCTCCTTCACGCTCTTCTCTGGGGTGCTGGAGACGTTCATCGATGCCAGCTCGATGCTGGTGGCCATATACTACGTGCAGGAGCGGGAGGCGGCGCTGGTGGAGAAGGAAGCCCAGCTGGAACGGCTCTCCCGCAGGCTGCTGACCGTGCAGGAGGAAGAGCGCAGGCGGCTCGCCAACGATATCCACGACGAGCTCATCCAGCTGCTCTTCGGGCTGCGCTACGAACTTGATATCGTCAGGGGCAAGCTGGACGAGGGTCACGGCGTCGAAGACGAGCTCTCACGGATGAAGGGAAGGATAGACCAGGGGCTGACCGAACTGCGGCGCATCCTGCGCAACCTGCGCCCCGCCCTCCTCGACGACCTCGGCCTCGTATCCGCCCTGAAACTCCTGGTCAGGCAGGTAAACGAGTCGGCGGGCATACGGGCCTCCCTTGATGCCGGCAACGACGTCGAGAGGCTTCCCACCGAGATCGAGATCTGCCTGTATCGCGTCGCGCAGGAGGCGCTGACCAATGCGGTCAAACATTCAGGCGCCGGCTTTATCTCCCTGTCCCTGCTGGCCGAGGACGGGCACATCCGGCTGGAGATAAGCGACGACGGCACCGGTTTTGACACCGCAGAACATATCTGGAGCAGCCCCGGCCGCAGTGGCGAGAGGCTCGGCCTCTTCGGCATGCGGGAAAGGGTGCGCGGCCTGGACGGCAGCCTCAGTATAGACAGCGAGCCCGGGGGGGGCACCAGGGTGAGCGCCGTGCTCCCCCTGGCAGCGCACGATTGAGGGAATGAGCGCATGGACGACAAAGGCAAGATCACCGTTCTGGTAGCAGACGACCACCTGGTGGTCAGGCAGGGACTCACCAACATTCTCAAGATGAATCCGCGCATCGAGGTTCTGGGCGAGGTAAGCGACGGAGTGCAGTTGATCGAGATGGCGTCCGAACTGCAGCCCGACGTGGTGCTGCTCGACCTCAAGATGCCCGAGCTGGGGGGCATAGACGCGGTGCGCCGCCTCCTGGAAGCGGGAAGCGAGTCGCGCTTTATCACCCTTACCGCCTACGAGGAAGAGGAATATATGCTCGAGGCGTTGAGGGCGGGGGTGCACGGCTATCTCCTCAAGGACGTGGATGCCGAAGCCCTGAACCGGGCCATCGAATCCGTTGCCCACGGCGAGATGGTGCTGGACCCGCGCGTATCCAAGACCGTGCAGGAGGCCATGGGCAGGAGCCTGCCCGCTTCGCTGGCCACCAAATACGGCTTGACGGCGAGGGAGAGGGAGGTGATGGAGCTGATGCTGGCGGGCCTGGGCAACGAGGCCATCGCCGAGCGCCTTTTCATCTCCAGGAACACCCTTAAGTTCCATACGAAAAACATCTATCTCAAGCTCGGCGTTTCGAACCGGCAGGACGCCGTGAAGGCGCTCGAACACTGATCTGCCGCTTGCGCCGGCGCCCCCTTTGTGTAAGAATTCTATCCGCCAGGCATACACGGGGCTTGTTGCCCGCATCCCGGCTTGCGATACTCGCAGCATCCACTCTATTTCATCACGTCCGCATTCAGTGCATCGTGTCGGCGTCTGCCGCCTGCGCTGAGCAAATACCCGGAGTTGCCGGGGCGGACTCGATCCGCAAGGAGGGGTGATCGAATTGCAGGACGCGGAATATATCGAACTGCGCGAGTTCCTGGACAGGCTGCCGGGAGGATTTCCGGCCACCGAAAGCGGCGTGGAACTGAAGATCCTGAGAAAGATGTTCACGCCGGAGGAGGCCCGCCTGACCGTGCAGCTGAGGATGTTTCCCGAGCCCGCGAGCGTGATAGCGAAGCGTTGGGGCACGTCCGAGGCCCAGGCTGCAGACAAGCTGGCCGGGATGGCAGTGAGGGGATGCATAACCAGCGTCCCCAGCAGCAAGGAGGTCTACTATCAGGCCTCACAGTTCTTCATGGGCGTCTACGAATTCCACCGCGACTCCCTCGATCGCGAACTGTCGGAGCTGATGCTGGATTACGAGGATAACATGCACGACATGGCCTTCGCACAGACACGCATCGTGCCCATCGCATCCAGCCTCGATGCGACATCGAAGGTGGCGGATTACAACCGTATAAGGAGCATCGTAAAGAAACAGAAGACGGCTGCGGTCATGCCCTGCATCTGCAGGGTGCAGCAGGCGACGCTCGGCAGGGAGTGCGAAAAACCCCTCGAGACCTGCCTGGCCTTCGGGGTGGGCGCCTCACACACCGTAAACACCGGCAAAGCACACGAGATAAGCATCGCGGAGGCCCTGGAGATCATCGATAGGGCAGAGGAGAACGGCCTGGTGCTCCTGCCCACCAACGCGCGCGACATCGTTTCCGTCTGCTGCTGCTGCAGTTGCTGCTGCCTGGTCCTGCGTGCGCTCAAGACCTACGACAGGCCCGCCGATCACGTGAACTCCGCCTGCCGGGCCAGCATCGATCCCGACCGCTGTATCTCCTGCGGCACGTGCCTGGAGCGCTGTCCCATGGATGCGCTGGAGGAAGCCGGGTCCATGCGCGTGGATCCGGCCCGGTGCATCGGGTGCGGGCTGTGCGTTTCCACCTGCCCCGAGAGGGCCATATCGCTGGTTTCCAGGGAAAACGTCGAGCCGATACCCGCGAATTACCTCTCCATGCTGTCCCGCATGGCCAAGAACCGGGGGGTCGGCTTCGGGAAGCTGGACGTGGTGACGAGATTCGCCAAGGTCTCCCTCATCCCGAAAATGCTCCCCGGGATGTACAGGACGGGCCTGGCCGGGCCCATCGTGGAACGCATGGCCAGGCGGGGTTGGGTATAGGGCGGATAAGTAAGAGACAAGCAAAAGCAAAAGGCTGAGCTGTTAAAGGAGGAGCGATGAATGCTAAGAAGTTGATCACCTTGGCAGGAGGAGCGCTGGCCTTGAACGCAGGCCTGTTCGTCGTCAATATCCTCCAAGCCGGAAAGCGTGTGCCCGACGGACGGAGTATGGGCGAGATCCTCGGACTGGATCCCGAGGAGGCTACATGGGAGGACGTGGAGAAGCTAAACCGCCGCGACACCATGCAGCTGTTCTACGCCGCCGGAGCGCCGCAGTTCGAGGAGATGCAGGGCGAGTACAAGGCGAAGGTCCTCTCCGGGGGCGTGCTGGGGGGCTCCACCGCTTACTTCACCCACCATGTCTTCCCTACCGGCATGCTGACACCGGGCACGGAATGGCTGGGCAAAGCCTTCATGCCCGAGGGGAAGAACGGGGGCTGGGGCTACAACTTGTTCCTGGACAAGAGAACCGGGAAGGTCCTCCGTATGCGCAAGATGGATACCAAGGTGGGGCCAACGACCATAGGCAAGGACGGGAGTGATTCCATGCACCTGGACTACGGTCCCTACAACCAGGGTGTCGTGCACGGCATGCACGACGAGGTACGGCAGGTGAATGAGAACCTCTTCATCTGCGCCGGTTACCTCGGTTTCTCTGGCGGGCCCCTCAATCCCGGCCCCTTCGTGCTCATCGGCCCGCCCGATCAATGGGTAGGTATGGACTAGGGTCTAAAGAATCGAGGTATCCGGCATGAAGAGAGCAGGCCGGGAAATATATTCCGGCCTGCTTTGTATCTTTGTTGGGCAGGGAGGATCTAACCTTCTGTGAACCCTCCATTATTTTCTATACGGCAAGGGGATTTTCTGCCGCAGATTGCGCAGGGTTCCAATCATTTTGGTTGATTTCAGCATCGCGCGGAACGCCCAGCTGTCATCGCGCGGCAGGATACCGGCGGCCTGTGTCGCCTCGAAAATGTCGTAGCTGGTATCACCCTCGTACATCCGCCCCTCCCGGTTGAAGTGGTAGCGGTCGATGCCATGGCACTGTATGAACATACCGGTTCCGTAGAGGGCAGGAGCGTTCTCGTCGTAGGGATAGAGCCTCAAGGGGCCGCTCCAGTGCCCGCTGCCGAGGTAGCGGACCACTATACGCACCTCTCCCTCGGGGGTAAGATCGACGAAGATCTGCCCGGGAAGGGGGTCGTAACGCCAGTCGGGGATGGCATCGAAGAACGCGAAGTTGTACTTCACGAACTCGTCCAGGCCGACCAAGGTACGGCCGAACGACGATACATCAGTGTAGCGCAGATCCGGCTCGTAGAGCTCGTCGTTCAGGGACATGTCCCGCATCAACCAGCTCCACCAGTACTTCTTCGCCCATTCGAGGGTCCAGGCTATATCGATGCCGTGCTCGTCGTAGTACTGGATCTTGCGCTCGTAGTCCACGAACCACTGCCTGGTCATGGCGTTGAGCTCGGGCTCGGTGAGGACGCGGACCTTGCCGCCTCCGCGGTTCCCGGGCAGAAACTCCGGTATGGGCTGCTGCAACCTGGGTGTGGCCAGAGCCTTCTCGAACTCCGCTTGATCGAACATAAACAACTCCCCCTCTCCTGTATGTGTTGGAATAGCCTCAGAGGCGTTCTGCATGATTTCCCTGCTTTAATTGCTCTTCATTCTACTTTGCTTAGCTTGGTAAATAAAAGAGGCCTTCAGCCAGGTACCAGGTGGTGGCGGGAGCGGTGACCCCGATGGAGTCGTGCCCTCCTATCCTGTCGTTCCAGTACATGGCCCGCTCGCAGATGACCGGTTGGTCCGATCTTATCTCGAGCGATACGTCGAACGACGATACATGATCGCCCATGTAGTAACTCCTGCGCGCGTTGGCGGGGATGGTGTCGTGAGGTCCCCAAACCGGGCCCCTGTCGGTCATGAGGGTCATCTCCATGTTGGCCGCATCGCCGTTGGGGTTCTGCACCAGTACCCAGGTCTCGAAGCCTTCGTCCGTGCAACCTTCGGTTAGGTACCAGGTCTGTGAGGGCACGACAGGCTCATATATATTCCCGCTTTGAGAGACCCAATTCTGCCCATCCGAGGTTTTATAGATCACTGCTTTCGGTGCAGTGAAGGGAACGCCTCCGACGGCCCAGGCAGTGTTCCTGTTCAGCACGCAGATATCGAGGAAGTCCCCTTCCGGGGTGATCACCTGGGGGTACCAACCTTTACCATCATCCGTTTTGAGGATGACACCATTTGAATAATCGCCCCCCGCGCACCAGGCCACATTCTCGTCCGCGGCGTCAATACTATAAAGGGCTTGAGCTATCGACGCCTGTTCGCCCCAGTTGAAGCCACCGTCCGATGTTTTGAAGATCGAGCCTTTTACCTGGCGATAGCGAGACAGCTGCCATGCGATATTACCATCCAGCGCACACATCCCCGAGGGCCATTCACCCACTGTAGGCATGTACGACCAGTCCTCGCCGCCATCCGTGGTGCGCAGAATGATATCTGAGATCATGGCCCAGGCTACATTGGAATCCACCGCCGAGATATTGCATATGTAATTGATATCGGATTTCCAGGTCTTCTTGATCGCCCAGGTCGATCCCCCGTCGGTGGTCTTAAGCGCTACGAAGGCGGGGCTGGCATCGCTTCCCAACGCCCAGGCGGTATTCTCATCCACGGCTGAGATGCTGGATACCTGCACCCCGCCCGTATCCTGCCCGTTCCATGTGAGACCGCCGTCGGTGGTTTTGTAAACCGGTCCCCCCGCGACCCATGCGATGGCGGCGCTCGTCGCGGCAACACACTTCAGGTCCGATTCGATACCCGCGTCCTGAACGATCCAGCTATTACCCCCGTTGGTGGTCTTGATGATCATCCCAGAGTCTCCCACGGCCCAGGCGATGTTCTCACTGACTGCCGATACGCTGTTCAGCACCTTGCCATCAATGTTATAAGCGTCAGCATTGTGAGAATGACCCGACACCGGCGACGCATCAACGGGTTTCCCCCCTACAACGGATATTCCGCATATTGAAAGAATCACCAGAACAACAAAAACAGGAGTTATGATCGGCCTCAGATCAGACTTGACCATTCTCGTCACCACCCCGTTCTTACAGAGACCACAGTCTCGGGCAAGACCATGATTACAGCAGATTCATCATTATTCCTTGCGACCACCCGCTGAGTAATAGCCCTTATGAAGAGGGGCATTTTCCCACGAACATCCACCATGTTCTGAACCCAGGCAGCCTCTCTTTGTGGGGTTATAGGGCGTATATAATCTACCTTTGTTTCTATAAACAGACCTTTCCTCGCTTCACACATCTCCCCAAATAGAGCAGGCTACTCTCTCTGATCTCAACAAGCAGAGCGCTCTCAGGGATATTGCGCCTTACCAGGTATCCTGAATCTCCTGCATGTAGTCCCTGCTGTTCTCCCAGGCCTCAATGAGCCGGAAGACATTTTCGCTCCAGCCGGCTACTATCAGGGATCTGGGATCATCCTCCGGGACCTGGGCCGTACCGTAGCCATCCACGTCTATGGATATCAACACAAGCTCCGGGTTGATCCTGTTTCTGTACTCGAGTAGCTGTCCGTATATGGATTCGGAAATTCCATACCTGCTGTCATAACACTGCATATCCGAAACGAGGATGAACCTGTCGAAATAAAGTTTCCTCTGCAATGCAGATTCGAGCGTCAGGTATGCATTGGTAGCATGACCGACGGAATCACCAAGCGTTTTCAACCTTTCCACGTTGGTAAGAATGGAATCGGACGGACGCAGGGGAACCCAGTTATATGTCGAGCCGAATATGCACACCAAGCCGCCGGTCAACTTCACGGCTATAGACCCCATGACTATGCCCACTTCCTTGAGGGAAAGGGTGGAACGCCCAGACAGCTCCTTATTCATGGAAGCAGAGAAATCTATGGCTACACAGGTTTTCTTGTCGCTCAGCTGGACGTTGAGAGCAGCGGCCTCCAGCGCTTCGGCCAGTGCCTCCTGCATGCGCACGTAAACTCCGATCTCGGACAATTCCCTTGCAGCGGAGAAAAAGCGGAAGGGGAGCTGTTTGCTGGCTCTGACCCTCTCCGGATCCGAGATCATGGAAGCGAGCATCTCTTCATCCACTCCCGCCTCCAGCATGTTTCTCAGGTTTCGCAGCACGGCCATGTAGCCCATGGTGGGAAGAATCGCCTCCCATACCTCACGCCTGTTGCCGAACTTGGAGACAGCTACCTCCCACGTTGCGTGGGCCTCTTGCATGAGCTGTACCGCTTCCTTGTCGAGCTTCTCCTTGCCCAGGAATCTCTGGCGTGCGCAGAACTTGGGCATGGCCCTTGCGATTTCATCTTGCGCGAACTCCTCGATATCCTTACCCGCCAGGTAAGAGAACAGCACCGATTCATCATCGTCCTTGGGTTTGGGATGGATCAACCTGATGGCGTCGGTCATCGTGAAGGCTCCGCCTTTACGATCATACTTGACCATCTGGTATTCATCGAAATTATGTACCGCCTTTTCCAGGCCTTTCCTCAAGGCGTTAGGAAGCATCACGCCTCTGGGACCCCGGTCACCGAAGTAGGAGCCCGCCGAGACATAGGCCAGTACCTCCAGTATCTCATCGGGTCTCTTGATGATTCTGGGAGTGTAATCCACGATGATATTCCTGTCGTTTTCCATGTACAATGCGGCGTTTCTCGCCGCCTCCCCTAGAAGCACCAGGGGCACGCTTCTCAAATAGAGCTTCTCTCTGCTAAATGCGGCCAGCTGTAGAATGAACTTGGGGTCTTCATGCATCACCGTATGGATCTGCTTGATAAGATCGGAGTCCGCGTCATGCGCCTGGCGGTAGAACTTGTCTTCTCCCATCAGGGCAGTGGCAACGATGGTGAACAGCTTCAGTTTTTCATCGCTGAATTCGTAGGCCAAACCATCCTCGTAATTGCGCGTAACTCGAGGATGGACCCCGGCCGCGATCTTTTCCTGCCTCATTATTCTCTTTTTAGAGTTGAATTTAGCCATGATAATCCTCCTTATATCAAGAATGATGGATTGCCCTTATTTGAGGTTGTGGTGCCCGGGAGGAACTGGCGACGAGGGACCGGAGGCGGATGCTCTACCTGGCTGAGCTACAGCCCTTGCGGGCTGGGAGGATTCGAACCTCCGACTTTCCACGAAGTAACCCTCACCTACACTGCCCAAGCACTTTTCTTACTTTACTCTTATCACTCCTCCTGCATAAATCCCACAGGATCTTTCCGACTCCCCCTCAGGCGTGTGTTCGGGAGAAACTCTCGATGAAGGTACCAAACTGTGCTCTACCAATTGAGCTACGGTCCTCTCAGACCGGGGAGATTCGAACTCCCATCTCAGGCCTGTGATGCGAAGTAACCCTCAACTACACTACCCAAACACCTATGCGGGTTGCCCTATAGCTCACCCACAATGTAAATCTCTCTGAATCCCTTCTTTTCTCTTCACCTCTTCGTTTATCTCCATTTGTTGCTGACGCCTTATAAGCTATAGAACAAAGGGGGTCGTTTTCTCGTGGCAAAACTGAAAATAAAGAGTATTTCCCGAATCTGGATTTCGCCCCATCATTTGTCATGAGGTATTTAAGCTGCGAGAAATATGCTACTTTGTTCTATAGGATATCAGGACCGATCATATATAGCCCGAGACGATCGAGGCAGGAGGTAGAAAGGTGAAGAGGTTTCCAAGGCTGGGAACGGAGATGTATTTCGTCCTGGCCCCAGAGGCGATTAGTCGCTTGTGGCCGGGAACACATGCCCCTGCCGACCCCGAACCAGGTCGTCGAACCGAGGGCTCACCGCATCAACGCCAGGCGGGTTCGTAGGGTCAAGACCCCGGCGCAACTACGGGCCAAGGATATTTCTCCAACCGCTCAGCACCAGTTACAGCCAACTTTATACCAGCTCATCACAGGATGACACCAGCCTGCATTGTATTTGATTCCTTTTGATGAATCATGGTGGCGGGGTATCTCCAGAGGCCGAATGCATTTGCGGAGCTCATGAGGGGAGGATTCCATAGCGCCCCCGCCACCGCGGATCACGGAGCAGTCCGTTATGATGAACCTTGACAACCGCATAGAGGGTGTGAAAAGCACGCAAGTCCTCGCATAAAGAGGCATTGAAGTTGCTACCCCACGGCAGAAGATCGTACCGTATAAACGAGAAAGGAGGGGAAAGAGATGCCGGAAAGCCTGGTATTGAATGCAACGTACGAACCACTCTGCTTTGTCAGTGCCAGAAGAGCGGTATGCCTGGTACTGAAGGAAAAGGCACAGATTATCGAAGGCGATAACGAACGGGCTTTCAGGGCGGAGAAGATAATCGTTCCTTTCCCCAGGGTGGTTCGGCTTCTGGCTTTTGTGGAAGTACCGAGATGGGCGAAAAGACACGTATCTCGTACGCTGCTTTTCGCCAGAGATCGTTATACCTGCCAGTATTGCGGCAGGCATTACAGTGAGTTCAAGAAAGGTGAATGCCTGACAATAGAACACGTGAAGCCGAAAAGCCGTGGTGGGCTTACCGAGTGGGAGAACGTGGTTACCGCATGCAACGCATGTAACGCCAGAAAAGCCGACAAGCTCCCCATGGAAGCCAAGATGTATCCGATCAATACACCGAGAGAACCACGCTATATCGCGATAGTCTTTCTGGCAAACGCCGATGATGTCCAGAAGCGCTGGCTGGAATACTGGATCAGGTAATGCCAACCAAAAAGATAGAACATCGACCGGCATTATCACCTGAGATAGAAGTGGTCCGGGAGACGGGAGTTCGAGTCTCCCCTTCGCCGTAACAGGCGTTGTAGTTTAAGGTGGACAAAACACCCGGACAACTTTTATCCCGCACGGAAGTATAACTAGACCGGCATGATGCTTTGTAACCATAAGTGAATTTTCTATTTCATAGGGCGGGGTGGCCGAATGGGAGTTCCCAACCGTCGGGTTTTCGCCACATCAGTGGAGGGATTGCTTAATCGGTAAAGCACCTGACCGCTAATGGGGGAAACGCTGTGGCGCTCTGGGGATTCGAGTCCATCCCCTGCCGCCTTCTAAAAATGCCCCCATCGTCTAACGATCAAGGATGCCGGCCACTCAAGCCGGGGATACGGGTTTGAATCCCGTTGGGGGCTCCACGTACAAGCGGGTATCGTCCAGCGGCCAGGACATCAGCCCTCCACGCTGACTACACGGGTTCGAGTCCCGTTACCCGCTCCAGATGCAAGGCCGCGTAGCCTAACGAAGAGGGCGCTGGGCAACGGACCCGGTGGTGCGGGTTTGACTCCTGCCGCGGCCTCCAAATCTCCATGGCGGCTGTAGCTTAGTACTCCGTTTTATAAATACGGTGACGCACCGAGAGTGCCGATGCGCCTCGCTCGTTTATGCTGCGCCCTGCAGTGCAAGGCGCGCGAGTGAGGCGTACTCTGCGAGTACGTCGCAGGGAGCGGAACGCAGCGAGCGGGGATGTAGCGGCGATCGGATGCCAGCGTATTTATGAAACGGGGTACTTAACGACAAAGCGCCAGGTTGTGGCCCTGGAGGTTGCCCGTTTAAATCGGGTCAGCCGCCCCATAAATCTTTACCGTTGAAAAAGGCAAGGCCGATGATATTATCCTTTTCCGGCATCTTCACTATGATTCCGGGGGCGTAGACGAACGCCAAGTCGCCTGGCTTTCAACCAGGAGAGTGCGGGTTGGAATCCCGCCGTCCCCACCAGACATATGCGGGAGTAGCTCACGTTGGCAGAGCATGAGCCTTCCAAGCTCATGGTCGCCGGTTCGATTCCGGTCTCCCGCTCCAAATACAGCGCTGGTGTAGTTCAATTGGCAGAACGGGGCTCTTGTAAAGCTCTTGTTGGCGGTTCGACTCCGTCCACCAGCTCCAAGCGTACGGACCCGTAACACGGCGGGGTCGAGAAGTGGCTTCTCAAGAGTCTCATAAGCTCTCCAGGTAGGTTCGATTCCTACCCCCGCTACCATTTTGGGACCGTGGCCTAATCGGGAAGGCGCCCGGCCTGCACCCGGGTAATTGGGGGTTCGATTCCCCCCGGTTCCACCAGCCATGCACGGGATTGTAGCTCAATCGAGCAGAGCACCGGCCTGTCACGCCGGAGGTTGCCGGTTCAAATCCGGTCAATCCCGCCAGCTGTTTCTGGGGAGTAGTCTAACGGTAGGACGCCCGGCTCTGGACCGGGAAATGATCCGGGTTCGAATCCCTCCTCCCCAGCCAGATATCAGGCGGTAAACCCGAAAGGATAAGGGAGCGGACTGCAAATCCGCTGGCACAACCGTGCCGAAGTCGGTTCGATTCCGACTACCGCCTCCAAACACCATCGGAATGCAGCGCAGTCAAGTCATGGCCGAGTGGCGGAAGGGTATACGCAGGGGACTCAAAATCCCCGGGCCTCGGGCCATGCGAGTTCGAATCTCGCCTCGGCTACCAAACGTGAGGGAGTAGCTCAACATGGTAGAGCCCGGTCTCCAAAACCGGAGGTAGGAGGTTCAAGCCCTCCCTCCCTTGCCATCGACAACCGGGCTACAACGCCCGGACAAGGGGAGCGTAGCTCAGCGATAAGAGCGTCTGCCTTACAAGCAGAGGGGCACAGGTTTGAATCCTGTCGCTCCCACCAGGGAATCAATGGGTCAACCCATTTCAAAGTTCTTGATGGCATCGAAAAACTCTGGCGACAAGCGAGGGTGGGTAATCCTGAAATAAATGGAGGGGTAGCTCAATTCGGCAGAGCATCGAGCTGATAACTCGAAGGTAGTTGGTTCGAGACCAACCCCCTCCACCATATACTTACTGCCTGCAGTCTATGAACAAGTCTAAGGTCATCTATCAAGTCTTGAGTAAGACGTAGCTGCAGTTCTTAGACACGTAGATTTCAGATCGTTTTCTTACGGGGGCGTAACTCTAATCGGCAGAGTGCTGGACTTTTAATCCAGAGGTTGTGAGTTCGACTCTCACCGCCCCCTCCAAAAGAAACCTGGGATATGGATTGCCGGCAAAACAACCTTCCGGGGTGGTCAAACAGGTAGTCGACGCTGGGCTTTGGACCCAGAGATGTGAGTTCGAGTCTCACCCCCGGATCCACCTTGAACGAAGCGTAGGAGCTTCGATAAATATCCCTGTCGGTGCAAGGGGAATACCGTTTCCCTGATACCGCTATCACGAGCCCCTGTAGCCAAGTGGAAAAAGGCAGCAGACTTCTAATCCGCAGATCGCAGGTTCGAATCCTGCCGGGGGCACCAGAAGAATATTGGGGAGTAGCTCAACTGGTGGTCAGCACTCGGCTGTTAACCGAGAGGTTGTGGGTTCGAGTCCCACCTCCCCAGCCAAATAGAATAATGCTGTCAATGGCGGGATAAAATTGTACAGGTTCTGGCGGTTTAATTTTGTACATAGCGGAGCAAGCATTTAGTCTTTCTCGACCCCCT